>NZ_JBANFL010000055.1:0-2308 GCF_037154135.1 Sphingobium aquiterrae | reverse complement strand
AACCATCGAAATGAGGGGTCCCTTTTAGACGCCGATCACCCCGCTAACGGGGTCCTTTTTGCACGCCGATCCACACCATTGGGTTCTCAAGAGGGTGATGCGAGACATCTTTGCGCCCGAGACAGTGTCCGCAGAGGAGGTGGAGAAGGAACTCGCAGTCCTGACGATGCACCCCGAGATTCTTCTCAGCATGGTGCAGGTTACGCTCGGAGCGCCATCGCAAACACTCATCGAGGCGGCAGGGCGCATTCGCTGCCCCACGCTCTTCGTGCACGGCGAAAGCAATGCACTGGTTCCTCCAAAGTATGCAAGGGCTATTCACGAACGAATTGTGGGAGCTGGAGGACGCTCGCGTTTCGAGATCATGCCTGGTGCGGGGCACATGCTCATCAAGCAGAGAGCCTCGGAGCTTGCGTCCATTCTTCTTGATGCTCTGCCTTTCCTCGCTGAGGCTTGAATGTCCCGCCAAGTCCCGAATCATGCCATCAGGCCCCACGGAAAATGTGGGAACGCCTGTGGTATCAGTTTCTCGGAAACTAGAAATTATCAATAAAAATCAAAGCGATAAATCGCTTGACTGGTGACCCCTACGAGAATCGAACTCGTGTTTCAGCCGTGAGAGGGCCGCGTCCTAACCGCTAGACGAAGGGGCCACTGGCCGCTGTGGGCGGCTGGCAGGGAGGTGCCTGTACGGGGATCGGGGCGAGGCGTCAAGGGGAAAGGGTGGCTGTGCCGCGCAGATTTCCGGTGCTGTCCCTGGAGCGTTTTTCCCGTCAGGTGCGTTCACCTGGCGGCCCGGGAAATGCGGCGCATCGAATGTCGGGACCAAACGGCTAGAGCATTCTGAAGTCGGCTGGAACAGCCGACGGCTCGCAGAATGCGGAATACAGAAGGCAATCAGAGCTGGCCAGCTGCCGGTTTGGCGGACACCGAGATAGGCTCATTCAGGCTACACCAGCTTCCATTTCGAAGTCGATGGGGCTGAGGTAACCCAGGGTCAAGTGGCGCCGGGTCGGGTTGTAGAAGCATTCGATGTAATCGAACACGTCGGCCTTCGCCTGGGCCCTCGTTCGGTAGACCTTCTTCCCGATCCGCTCGGTCTTGAGCGAGGAGAAGAAGCTTTCCATGGCTGCATTATCCCAGACATTGTCAGACCTGCTCATCGAACAGGTGACGCCGTTGTCGGCCATGAGCCGCTGGAACTGCTCGCTGGTATACTGGCTGCCCTGGTCCGAGTGATGCAGTAGGGCATCGGGCTTGCCGCGCCGCCAGATCGCCATGATGAGCGCGTCGGTGACGAGCTGGGCGGTCATCGTGTCGCTCATCGACCAGCCCACCACCCTGCGCGAGAACAGGTCGATCACGGCGGCCACGTAAAGCCACCCTTCCGCGGTCCAGATGTAGGTGAAGTCGGCTACCCACTTCTGGTTGGGCCTGTCGGCCGTGAACTGGCGTTCCAGCACATTGCCGGCGATGACCGAGCGTTCGCCATGATCCTTCGGTAGCCCCCGCCGGCGTGGCCTTGCCCGAAGACCCTGCTGGCGCATGAGCCGTTCGATCCGATGCAGACCGCAGGATATGCCTTCGGCAAGGATGTCGTGCCATACCCGGCGAGCTCCGTAAGTGCGGTAGCTGCCGACATGACTGGCCCTGACCCGAGCGCCGATCTCGTCATCATCCCGCACCCGCTGCGATGGCGCACGAGTGAGCCAGGCATGAAAGTCGCTCCGCGAGACACCGAGCGCCTCGCACATCCACGCCGCCGGCCAGATCCCTCGGTGCTTCGCGATAAAGGCGAACCTCATATCGAGTCCCTCGCGAAGTAGGCGGCGGCTTTTTTTAGTATATCGCGTTCCGCCTTCAGCTTGGCCACTTCGCGGCGCAGCCGCTCGATCTCCAACTGCTCCGGCTTCATCTGACCGTGCCCCGGGAAGGCATGGCCCGGATCGGCGGCCAGTTCCTTCACCCATTTGCGCAGCACGTTCTCGTGCACATCCAGATCGCGTGCGGCTTGCGCAACTGCCACGCCGCGCTCCCGGACCAATCTTACCGCCTCAAGCTTGAACTCGCGGGCGAACTTCCTTCTCTGCATTGATGCTCTCCGATTGGTGAAAACACCTTATCTCGGTGTCCGCCAAACCGGCAGCAGGCCAAGCAGTGAACGATTCAATCTCATCGTTCACTGCTCTAAGGGTTGTAGGGATTCATCGGGAATTGATGACGGCAGCGGCGAGATAGATCATGGCTTCAAAGCTCTGATCGGTTTTGCAGGCGCGCATGGCGATGCGCTTGAACTCTTTGAGCTTGC
>NZ_JBANFL010000054.1:0-2367 GCF_037154135.1 Sphingobium aquiterrae | reverse complement strand
GACACAACCCACACCAAAGAATAACCGCAGAACGGACCCGAGGGGATGGGCACCCAGGGGACGGGCGCCACGGGTGATGGGCACGTCAGTCCGGCAAGCCCGAATATCGCCGGCCATCCCAACTCCAATGCCGATCAGCGCTGAGCCACCAGCTCCCGCTCGATCAGCACCGGCGGAATCATCCCCGATCCATTCCACTTGTCCAGGAAGTCGCGCAGCACGAACGGCTTGTCCTGCTGCTCAAGCGCATGCGAATCCATCGCGATGACATGATCGAGTTCCAGCTTGCCGACGATATAGCTGGTGCCGTAGCCGGGCTGGCGCAGATAGAGCAGCTGCTCGAACGCGGTCAGTTCGTCATTGGGGTTCGACCAGCTGCGCGGCGTCCATTCGGCGTGGAAATGCCCGGCCTGCTTCAGGCTCCATTCGTTCGACTGGACATAGAGCGAGGCGAGGCCGCGCGCGGCGCGATTGGCCAGCATGATCCATACCAGCTCCTTCGCACGCGGATTGTCGTCGTAGAGGCCGGCATGCATCAGCAGCTCCTCGAACGCCGTCGCGAAACCCTCGGCCCGCACGTCCCAGATGTTCGACAGCGAAGCCTCGCGCCGGATCAGGCTGGGATGCGGTTCGTCACGCATGCGGGCAAGGTCGATCCAGTGATAGTCATGGCTGTAGAGCAGCATCGGCTCACGCATGATGACCTGGGTGAAGAACGGCCGCTTGCCCTCCGGCGCGAAGTGGCTGATCTGCGGGACCAGCGCATCCTTGAGATAGGGCTTGTCCGGGATGATCTCCTGCTTGACCAGGAAATCGACGAACGTGTCGAGCCGCTCATGCGCCAGCCTGTCGAAACTCGCGGCGTCGGGCGCCGGCGCCAGCGGCGGCAGGTTGCGGTTGTTATGCTCCTCCAGCCGCAGCGCGGCATGCGCGCGATCAAGCTCGCGGCGCAGCAGCACGACCTCTTCGTCCCAGGTGTAGGGCACCAGATGGACGTTCTTCTGATACCAGTCGTAATTCTCCTTGCCGACACCCGAAGGCCCGGTCTTGCCCGGCGCCTCGGCCTTGACCCAGTCGATGAAGCCCTGGGTCGCGGCGATCGCGTCGGCGACCGCTTTCCTGAGCGCGGGGCTCGCCCCTTTCAGGTTCGCGTTCCAGCTTCCTTCGAGCGTGCTCACCGTCAGCGTGCCCGCCTGAAGCTGCTGGAGCGCCTGCAGCTGCCCGTCGAGGCTCGCGACGCTGTAGACCCACAGGTCGCGCGCATTGGCGTCCTTCAGGTTGACGCGGCCCTGCGCCAGGAAGCCGGGGATCGCGCCGATCTCGCCGAGCAGTTTCTTCTGGTCGGCGGACGAGAGTGGATATTTATAGGCGTAGAGCAGCGTCTCCGGGCTCGCCACCGGCGCCTCGCGCGAGGGCACGTCGGTGCGCGACGGCCAGATCGTGACGTAGAAACTCGGATCGCGCGCCCAGGGCCGCAGCACGCGCTGGTCGAAATCCATGCCGTTCATCTCGGCCTTGACCAGCTGGTAATCGGTCTGCTGCGCGACCGGCCAGCCTTTGGGGTCGATCACAGCGAGCCGCGCCTGCCAGCCGGGCAGCGCCGCCGCCTTCTTCGCCATGCCGGCGACGGTATAGTCGGGCACGCCGCCATGCCATTCGGGCCGGGCGAAGGCGCGCCATTCCCGGAACAGCGTGACCAGCGCGGGATAGCCGGCCGTCGACGCGGTCTGCGCCCCGGCGGGGGCTGCGGCGGAGACGGCGGCGGCCGTGCCCATGGCGAGCATCAATGCCCCGGCGAGACGATATGCGATAGCCATGCGGCTTCCCCTTGCGTGACGTTCATGATGTTGGTTCATTCCGCCGGACCGGCCGGCAGGTCTTCATCGGGATCGTTGGCCATCATGGCGAACGGATGGAGTCGGATATCGGCGCGCCCGGCAATGCCATGGGCGCGACCGGGGCAGCGGGCCATCGCGTCGGGCATCATCGCGCCGCCGCCGCTCCAGCCCAGCAGGCCGATGCGGCCGGCATGGCAAGCGCGAACCAGGCCGCACGCGCAATCATATGCCACACCACCATGCCTACCTCTCACCGCCAATATGGTATACTTTATTCTTTGCTTGCGGACTGTCAATGACGCTTTTCGGAAAAAGCGGGATCAAGCCTGCCGATGCAGCGCGCAGCCGGCGTCGTGCCGGGGCGCCGCATGCATGCAGAAAGAAACGGATAAAGGGCGGGCTAGACCGCGGCGGCCAGTTGCTGCCGCAGGTCGTCCAGCGTCTTCTGGATGTGCGCCACCGTCAGCGTGCGCAGCCGTTCGAAGTCACGCCCCACCCAGGCATCGAGCATCTGGCGATGCTCCTCGTT
>NZ_JBANFL010000053.1:0-2519 GCF_037154135.1 Sphingobium aquiterrae | reverse complement strand
TGTCAATCGGCGTGCAAACGGGACCCCTTATCGGCGCGCAAAAGGGACCCCCTGTCAGGATGGCGGAACGTTGATGTGACGGGCTTCCTCGCGCTGCGCGCGGCGTAGGGAGGGCGTAGCCCGACCGGAGGCGCGCGCAGCGCAAAACATCTTCTAATTGATCGCTGCTGGGGCGGATCAGCTGCGGTTTTTGAAGCGCCAGCTGTCATTGCCGGTTTCGACGATGTCGCAATGATGGGTGACGCGGTCGAGGAGCGCGGTAGTCATCTTGGGATCGCCGAACACGGTGGGCCACTCGCCAAAGGCGAGGTTGGTGGTGATGATGACGCTGGTCTGCTCATAGAGTTTGCTGATCAGGTGGAACAGCAACTGGCCGCCCGATCGAGCGAACGGCAGATACCCCAGTTCATCGAGCACGATGAGATCGAGGCGGGATAGCTGGGCGGCGAGAGCGCCACTCTTGCCGATCCTGGCTTCCTCTTCGAGGCGGGTTACCAGATCGACCGTGTTGAAGTAGCGGCCTCGGGCACCGGAACGGACGACATTGGCGGTGATAGCGATGGCCAGATGGGTCTTTCCTGTGCCTGTTCCGCCGACCAGGACGATATTGCGTCGTGCGGGCAGGAACGCGCCACTGTGCAATGAACGCACCAGCCCCTCGTTGATCGGGGTACCCTCGAACCGGAAGGCGTCGATGTCCTTCACGACTGGCAGCCTGGCAGCGGCCATCCGGTATCGGATCGACGCGGCATGACGATGCGTCGCCTCCGCTCGCAGAAGGTCGGTCAGTATCTCCATGGTGGTGCGCTGCCGCTGAAGCCCGGTGGTAACGGCATCGTCGAACGCGCCCGCCATACCCTTGAGTCCAAGGCCCCGCATGGCCTCGATCATGTCATGCCGCTGCATCGAAGGTCCTCAGCTGGTCGTAACGGGCACAGTCGGCGATCGGGGGATGGCGCAAGGCGCTATCCTCGGAGGTGATGATCGTCAGCGGACGCGGGGGTTCCCGGTGTCGTGCCAGGATGTTGAGGATCAGGTCGTCGCTTGCCGTGCCCGTCGCCAGTGCCTCACGCACAGCGGCTTCGACAGGCTCCAGGCCATCGGTCAGTACGGCCGACAGTACACGGACGAACCGGCGATCGGCATCGTCGCCATTACCCAGCTTGCGGCGCAGGCGGGCAAGCGCCGGTGGCAGATCCCAGTCCTGGAAGGGGGCACCGTTCCTCAGCGCGCCAGGCTTGCGGGCCAGCACCGGCAGATAATGCCAGGGGTCATAGATCGTGCGGTTGCGCCCAAAGTAGCGAGGATGTTCAGCGACAACATCTTCGCCGCAGCGAACGACGATGCGATCGGCATAGGCGCGGACCTGCACCGTGCGTCGTGCCACCGTCGAGAGCACCGAGTAGCGGTTGCGGTCGAAGCTGATCAGGCAGGTGCCGGTCACGGCATGCTCGCTCTCATTGAAGCCGTCGAACGGTCCCAGCATCGGCTGCAGCGCAGATCGTTCGATCTCCAGCACCTGCGCCACGGTCAGCTCGCCCTGTTCAGGATGGGGCTGCCGTTCCGCCCAGCGCCGACACTCGGCCTCCAGCCAGCCATTGAGCTCTTCGAGACTGGCGAACCGCAACCGGGGCTGGAAGAAGCGACCCCGGATCGTCTGCACCTGGTTCTCGACCTGCCCCTTCTCCCATCCCGCCGCAGGCGAGCAGGCCGTGGGCTCGACCATATAATGGTCGGTCATGATCAGGAACCGCCGGTTGAAGAGGCGTTCCTTGCCGGTGAACACGCTCGTCACAGCCGTCTTCATATTATCGTAGATGCCGCGCCCTGGCACGCCGCCGAAGAAGGCAAAGCCGCGTGCATGCGCGTCGAACAGCATCTCCTGGCTCTCGCGAGGATAGGCCCGGACATAGACCCCACGTGACGCGCACAGGCGCATATGCGCGACCTTCACCCGCATCGGCGCCCCGGCGATCTCGACATCCTCATGGCTCCAGTCGAACTGGTAGGCCTCGCCTGGCCTGAACATCAGCGGGATGAAGGCGGTGACGCCATCGCCAGCATCCTTGCGCCGCTCGATCTTCCAGCGCGTCGCATAGCGCCGCACCGCATCGTAAGAACCCTCAAAGCCTTCTCGCACCAGCAGGTCATGGATCCGCGTCATCCGCAGCCGGTCACGCCTGCCGCGCAGCTCGTTCTCTTCCAGCAGCGTGTTCAGGCGCTCCTGGAACGGACCGATCCTGGGCAGCGGCTGAACCTTGCGCTGATAATCAAAGG
This sequence comes from Sphingobium aquiterrae, assembly GCF_037154135.1. Lineage (NCBI taxonomy): Bacteria > Pseudomonadati > Pseudomonadota > Alphaproteobacteria > Sphingomonadales > Sphingobiaceae > Sphingobium > Sphingobium aquiterrae. The sequence goes on along the minus strand of NZ_JBANFL010000053.1, from coordinate 242 downwards.
CGCCCTCCGGCGCTCGGACCGCTTTGCGGATGACCTTCCGCGACACATGCAGATCCCGTGCGATCGCCTTGATCGCCTTGCCTCCGGCATACTCGCGCCGGATCCGAACAACTGTCTCCAAAACCAACATCCCGATCTCGCCGCCTGAAAATCCAGCCGGCTGCTTAAACCATCGAAATGAGGGGTCCCTTTTAGACGCCGATCACCCCGCTAACGGGGTCCTTTTTGCACGCCGATCCACA
>NZ_JBANFL010000052.1:0-2646 GCF_037154135.1 Sphingobium aquiterrae | reverse complement strand
GATGCGCGGCGACTGACAGGATGCGAGCGTAGCGACAATCAAGATGAGAATCGGTTGTTGGGGTGTCGGTGAAGGGCGGAGGGCGTAGCCCGAAGCCCGTAGCCGAGACCCCAACAACCGATGGCCCTTTAATGGAGGAGCCGCAGATCGTCGGGGCCGACCCAATATTCATTGGCATATCCAGATTGGAGGGAGATGCCGTGAGTGCCGGGTTGCCAAGTCAACGATCATCAAATGAGGCTTTTCATGAAATTGCGACAGACCAACCCGGTCCCGGTGGCTGCGGCGAAGGCCGGGTTCAGCACCGCGACGGGCTACCGGATCGCGAGCGATCCGGTGCTTCCTTCACACCGTAAAGCGCCCCGCGGCCGACGGCGACCTGATCCGTTGGAATCGATCTTCGAGAGCGAGATCGTACCAATGCTGAAGGCGGCACCTGGCTTGCGGGCGGTGGCGATCTTCGAGGAGATGCGCCGTCGCCATCCCGATCTCGATTTTGGGGTTCGCCGCACGATGGAGCGTCGTATCCGTGCCTGGCGGGCCGTTCATGGCCCGGAACAGGAAGTGATCTTCCGCCAGACTCATGAGCCGGGGCGAATGGGCCTTTCGGACTTCACCGACATGAGGAGCCTCAAAGTCACGATCGCGGGTGCGCCCCTCGATCACCTGCTTTACCACTTCCGCCTGGTGTGGTCAGGCTTCGAACATGCCCATGTCATCCTGGGCGGCGAGAGCTATGTCGCATTGGCTGAGGGGCTGCAGAACGCGCTTTGGATGCTGGGCGGCGCGCCGGGCGAACACCGCAGCGACAGTCTGTCGGCCGCGTTTCGCAACCTTGATGCCGATGCCCGTGCGGACTTGACCACACGCTACGACGCCTTGTGCGAACATTATGGCATGACGCCGACCCGCAACAACCGCGGCATCGCACATGAGAATGGCAGCGTCGAAAGCTCCCACGGCCATCTCAAGGCGGCGGTGGAGGATGCGCTGGCGATGCGTGGATCGACCGACTTCGAGGACCTCGCGGCCTATCGCAGGTTCATCGACGAGATCGTTGCCCGAAAGAACCGGCGCAGTGCCGCCCGCATCGACACCGAAAGGGCAACGCTCAAACCGCTACCTGATCGTCGCACCAGCGACTACGAGGAACATATCCTTCCCGTCACCTCGTCCAGCACCTTCGTTCTGCGCAAGGTGTTCTACACGGTGCCGTCACGGTTGATCGGGCATCGACTGCGTGTGCGCCTCTACGATGATCGGCTCGATCTGTTCCTGGGCGGCAGTTATCTCATGACCCGGCCACGCGGTCGCCCGAAAAGCGCTACCGAACATGGCTATGTGGTGGATTACCGTCACGTGATCCATAGCCTCAGGCGTAAGCCGATGGCCCTGCTGCAGCTGACCTATCGCGACCAGTTGTTCCCGCGCGAGGCGTACAGGCTCATGTTCGAACGGCTGCTCGAAGCCATGTCCGAGCGTGACGCTTGCCGTAAGATGGTCGAGTTGCTGTCCATGGCCCATGAACGGGCCTGCGAGGCCGAGCTTGCCGATCTTCTCGCCCAGGACCTTGACGAAGGCCGGCTGCCTGACATCGCCGCGTTGCGAACGCGCTTCTCGCCCGATCCGGCCGCGCTGCCCGAGGTGGTGGTCGAGCTTGGCCCCCTGACCGACTACGATGCCCTGCTGCTGGGAGAGGCCGCATGACCAAGGCCCATAACGTCGATGCCCAGCGCCTGAGCTTCATCCTCAACGAGTTGAGGCTTCCTGCCATCAAGGTGATCTGGCCCGAGTTTACCGAACGTGCCGACAAGGAGGGCTGGCCCGCCACCCGACTGCTCGCTGCACTTACCGAGCATGAAATGGCCGAACGTGACCGGCGTAGGATCGAACGTCATCTGAGCGACGCACGATTACCACCGGGCAAAACGCTCGACAGCTTCGCCTTCGACGCCGTGCCGATGGTCTCGCGGGCGCAGGTCACGGCCATGACCTCGGGCGACGGATGGCTGGAAAAGGGCGCCAATCTCATCCTGTTCGGCCCGCCGGGCGGAGGAAAGAGCCACTTGGCGGCAGCCATCGGCCTGCAACTTGTCCAGAATGGTTGGCGCGTGCTGTTCACCCGCACGTCCGAGCTGGTCCAGAAGCTTCAGCTCGCGCGCCGCGAACTGGCGCTCGAATCCGCCATCGCCAAGCTCGACAAATACCACCTGCTCATCCTGGACGACCTCGCCTATGTCGCCAAGGATCAGGCTGAAACCTCCGTGCTCTTCGAGTTGATCAGCGCACGCTATGAGCGCCGATCCATGCTCATCACGGCCAACCAGCCCTTCGGCGAATGGAACCGGGTCTTCCCGGATCCCGCCATGACGCTCGCGGCCGTCGACCGTCTCGTTCATCACGCCACCATCTTCGAGATGAATGTCGAGAGCTATCGTCGCAGGGCCGCCCTCCAGCGACAGACAGGGGCTGGAAGGACCCCAAAATACGCGACAATCAAATCCATCGAGAAAATGTCGATCAGCGACAATCAGAGCGAAGAATCGCCCTTGCCAGCGACAATCTAACCCGGCACCATGAACCCGCCGCGACAATCTGTTCTCATCCTGATAGTCGCTGACCTCTCACCCAGATCGTCGCGCTATA
>NZ_JBANFL010000051.1:0-2855 GCF_037154135.1 Sphingobium aquiterrae | reverse complement strand
TGCGCGGCGACATTTACGATGGCCAGGTGCCGACAATTATGATGGCCGGTAGGCTCGCTGATCTGGCCCGTTTGCAGGGAGGGGCGTAGCCCCGACCGGAAGACGGGCCAGATCAGCGACGGCGATCTTTTCCTCGTTGTTGGGGATCTGATCGGGGCTGTGGCGGGCGGTGGTATCCGCACTCATCGAACATTGAAGCGATGGGTTGCGATGCCGGGTCACCACATTTCCGATCAGCAGGTGTATCTTTTCATGGTTGAACGTCGCCATCACTCACAGGCCATCGCAGCCGCCAGGGCCGGTATCAGCGTACGCAGTGCCCGTAGGATCGAGAACGATCCGCGCTTGCCGTCCCAGAAGCAGAGCAAACGCCACTGGCGCACACGCGCCGATCCTATCGAGGAGTTCTGGCCACGTGTGGAGGAACTGCTCAAGATCGAAGGCATCATCGCCGTCACTATTTTCGAGACCCTCCAGGACGAGTTTGGCGAGGAGGCGGTCCCGGACAAGGTAAGGCGAACCTTGGAGCGCCGGGTCGCCCGCTGGCGGGCGCTGAACGGCGGCGAGAGGGAGATTTTCTTCCCTCAGCACCATGAAGCCGGGCGGCAGGGTCTTTCCGATTTCACAGTCTGCGACGAGCTCGATGTTACCATTGCAGCAGAGCCTTTGGATCACCGCCTCTACCATTTCCGCCTGGCATCGAGTGGCTGGGAACATGCCGCTGTGGTGCTGGGCGGGGAGAGTTTCACGGCTCTGTCCCAGCACCTGCAGGATGCGCTGTGGAAGCTGGGCGGCGTGCCAGTGGAGCATCGCAGCGATTCCCTCTCGGCTGCCTACAAGAACCTCGACGCCGATGCGCAGAAGGACTTCACCCGCAATTACGACGACCTGTGCCGGCATTACGGAATGCTCGCCACCCGCAATAACCGCGGTGAGGCCCACGAGAACGGCTCGATCGAGGCGCCCCATGGCCACCTCAAGCGGCGCCTCGACCAGGCCTTGCGCCGCCGGGGAAGCAGGGATTTTGAGAGCGTTGAGGCATGGCGCGATTTCGTCGAGGCTCAGGTGAGCAAGCAGAACCGGCGCCGTGCCTCTCTCGTTGACGCGGAACGGCGCTTGCTCAAGCCTTTGCCGCCACGTCGGACCACCGATTTTGCCATGGTCAGCGTCGATGTCAGCCGCAACGGCACTGTCGGCATCGATCGGGTCATCTATTCTGTGCCGTCCCGGCTTGTCGGTCGGCGGCTCCACGCTCACCTGTTCGACGATCACATCGATCTCTTCCTCGGACCGGATCAGGTGATGACCACACCCCGGGTTCGTGTCCCGCGTCCCGGGCGAGGACACAGCATCGATTTTAAGCACATGATCGGCAATCTGCGCCGCAAACCCGGAGCCTTGCGCCATCTGGTCTACCGCGATGCCCTGTTCCCCCATCACGCCTACCGGCGGGCATGGCAGGCATTCGACGACCGTCTCGACAACCGGCAGGCTTGCCGTGATACCGTCGCGTTGCTCGACATTGCGGCCCGGGGCGACTGTGTCGAAGCGCTGGCCCTGCGGATCGACGCTGCCCTTGATGCCGGCAAGCTTCCAGATATCGCCGCACTAAGGGATGAGTTCCTGCCCACCGGCAAGACCCACGATGACGTCACGATCCCGCCGCCTGATCCCAAGGCATACAACGGCCTGCTCAGCGCGGAGGTAATCTGATGACCAGGACCACCGACCAAGCCGCCGCCGTGCTCCCCGCGCTGCTGACGACGCTGCGCCTGCCCAGCATCAACCGCAATTGGAAGCGTCTCACCGATACCGCCGATCGCGAGGGTTGGCCCGCAGCCCACCTCCTGGCCTCGTTGGTCGAGATCGAGATGGCCGAACGCACAACACGGCGTATCCAGCGCCACCGCGACCAGTCCGGCTTGCCCGCGGGCAAGACCTTCGCCACCTTCGACTTCGACGCAGCCCCCGGTATCCGTAAAGCCCACATGCTATCGCTTGCAAGTGGTGATGGCTGGATCGACAGTGGCGGCAACCTGCTCATTTTTGGCCAGTCAGGCACTGGCAAGACTCATACCATCGCAGCGATCGGGCATGCCCTCATCGACAGCGGACGCCGGGTCTTGTTCTGCACGACCACCGACATGGTCCAGAAGCTGCAGTCCGCCCGCCGCGACCTCAGCCTGTCGTCCATGCTCGACAAACTCGACAAGTACGATCTCATCGTCCTTGATGACCTGTCCTACGTTCGCAAGGACCAGGTCGAGACCAGTGCCTTGTTCGAGCTCATCGCCCACCGTTATGAGCGTCACTCCATCGCCATTACCGCCAACCAACCTTTTTCAGCATGGTCGGACGTTTTTCCCGATCCCGCGATGACAGTCGCGGCCATCGACCGCCTCGTGCACCACTCCACCATCATCGAGATGAACGGAGAGAGCTACCGCAAGCGCTCCGCGCTCGCCCGCACCCCGGCCATGCAGAACCCTGTCACCACCGGCCCCGATGGGATCGCTGAGGAGCGTTTTACATGAGGCAACCGCCGATCACCCGGGAACGCTCTCAATGAGGCAACACGACCGGCCATCCTAATTGTCGCCGACCTCTCTTGCGAAAAACAGGCCAAAAAACCTGCAAAACCAAACGTAATTGTCGCTGCCGTCAATTACCGAGGTGCCGACGAGAACATCGCGACCTCACCTGCCGAGGTGCCGGCGACAATTACAAATCCAGCTGATCGCCGCCCGCCCGTTGTCCCACCCAACAACTCATGGTAGCCACAACCCACCAATCGGCGCGGCCCCTACCGGCCATCATAATTGACGCCAACCGGCCACCGTAATTGCCGCGCTACA
>NZ_JBANFL010000050.1:0-3021 GCF_037154135.1 Sphingobium aquiterrae | reverse complement strand
AACCATCGAAATGAGGGGTCCCTTTTAGACGCCGATCACCCCGCTAACGGGGTCCTTTTTGCACGCCGATCCACACCTTGAGAGATATAAGTTGTACGTAAAATATAACTTGAAGTCGCTCGCTCATCGCGACGCACAGCTGATCGTTGAGCTAAACGAGCGTCGTCAGCAGATTTTTTGCTCGCCGATGTTCATGACGTTACCGGCCTAAGTCTCCCGTCCTACGGGCCAGCCTTGTCACACCTATAGAGACTCCTAATTTCGCCAGGTCTGGCGCAATTCTTGGTCGAACCAGTGCTCGGTATCTTCAAGCGCGCCCATCGTAGATCGAAACACGAAGTAGCCCGAATAACCCTGTTCTTCAGCCCAACGCCTGAAGGCAGAGAATGACGGTTGCCTGACGGAGCCCACGGCAAAGCCGGCAGTCTTCACCCATTGGTGAACCAGACTGCGGATGGCCGGCTCCGCCTCTGTGCGCTTCATTGGCGATCCGCCTCGTCCTCGGACACGTAGCCACCACCGCCATCGTTAATTGTCGGCGGCCAGGAAAAGCTTATCGATATAAGCATGGCGCTCGCCGACCTCATCGCGTGAAGCCCCGATCTTTAATTCTTCAGCATGTCGCGGCCACTCGGCGATGGCGGCGCGGACAGCATCGATCATCTGCGATACCTGAACTTCTGAAAAGCCGTGGCGCTTGGCGAGGCGCAGCACATGCGCCCGGGTCGGCGCACGTCCCTCCCCTTCCACGGCCAGGTAATGCTCCCCGCCAGGGCCGCTCGAAAACGTTAGATCATATGCTGGCGCGAGACGCCATTGATCGTTGGCATCGAGCAAAAAGGCATGCTGGCGGGTGTGGTCGTCCCGATTGTACGCGAGGATGTTGAACAACATGCGTAGGAATGCCTGCTCCAGATCCCCTGCGTGTCGGGTGATGCCGTGCACCGCCCGAAGATAACCGTCATAATCGATACTGGGCATGTGCGATGGCGCTTCGACGGCACCGGCTAGCGAGACCATATGCAGGCGGCGCCCCGGCTCGGGCCGGTCGAAGCGCCGCGTGGCGAAATAGCCGGAACCATCTTTGGCCGGCAGCAGGCGTGACGGCGCCATAGTGATGCCGGCGGCCCGTGCCATACGGGCATAGGCTTCTTCCACGGGTCCGATATCGACAGAATCCGTCAAAGCGCGGAATTTGACGATCCAGCTCTCGAACCCGGCGGCGAGTTCTCCCTCTGCCACGCAGATATCCCCGCCCAGGGAGAAGCCAACATGGACCTTGGGCCGCGCTCCGCCCGAAGCACCTGCAAGAGTGGCAAGCGTATCGGCCAGCCTTGCCTCGTCGCCGACCAGGATCGAGCGCGCCTCGGCGGCAAGTTCATCGAGATCGAGCGTTTGCACGTCTTCCGCGGGCGTCGTCGCAGGCTCATAGACGAGCGCGCCGCGGCCCTGACGACCGACGAGGGCAAGGCGATCGACACCGCTCAAATCATCCCATCGGACATCGAGCTTGGCCAACCGCCGCTTCATCAGCAAGGCACCCCAGCCCTCGGGAAGACTGTCAGCGAGAAATCCATGTAGACCATCGAAGTCGCGCGTGCGCGCCTCGTGCAGACCCGGCTCGGATGGATATAAAGCGGGAGCGATCGGGCGCTTGCTTGCCACGATCTCCCGCGACCATTCGAGCTGCGCACGCCCCTTCGCCATCGCCAATCGACCGATAGGCTGCACCGCCCCTGACTCATCTGGCCATAGCCCAACCTGCAACGGTGCACCGGGGGTGAGTTTCATGCCGATCGCCGCGGCGATCGAGCACGCCTGGACGTGCTTCCCGCCTCTCTCTGTTGGCGCTCAAGGAGCGCATCCATGCTGATCGCGACAAGCTCGGGGAAAAGTGCTTTCAGATCCTGCTCACACCGCAATGCGATCGCCGCACGGACGAGATCGTCGATCGACGCCTTGCCTTCAGTTTCCATGCGACGCCAAGTGCGGTAAGATACGCCCGCTCGGTCTGCGGCCTCCGCCTGGCTCCAATTCAAGCCTAGTCGGCGCGCGCGGATGCGAACACCAATCGTAGCTGCAATTTCTAGCGGAGTTTCAAACATGGTCCATATTTGGACGCTTGATAGGATAAAATCAAGTTAAATGTCCATATATGGACATAACATACAGCCCGATTCAGCTGTGGTGCAGCCAGGCCCGTTTGATTTGAACCTTAGCCACCCAAGGAAGATACAATGAAGGTGAAATTGGCCGAGTTCGAAAACGCGGTAGCACGTTACCTTGATGCAGCCTTATGCGAACCGGTGGAAATCTCCACGGAAGAGCGCAACCATCTCGTGCTGATATCGTGGGATCACTATGAGTTGCTACTTAAGGGCCGGATCGCCCGGCGCATTGACGAGATGGATGAGGCGACACGACGCGCCGTCTCGGCGGCGGAGCCACCCCGTGAAAGTGTCAAGTTCGATGCCGAACTCGATCCCAATCGCGTTGATTGATGAGTAGCGTGCGGACGAATTTTCACGTTATTGGCGTTTATGCCTCATTCTCCGACGAGTAGCTCCCGCAATGCTCCCAGCTTGTTCCGGCCTCTGCTCCTCGACCGGCCGAATAACCTCTTTTTCAAGAAAGTCCGCCCACGCCTGTAGCGCTCGCTTCCTCTGCTCAAAGAGCTCCGAGCGGTTGTAGATACGCATAACCTTGGATGTTGTCGCTGTGGCGACGTGATTCAGGATTCTGTCGGCGACATGCGCTTCAATCGCGAGAACTTCACACGCTACCGTATTAAAAGTCGTACGAAGATCATGGAGCGTCCAACGCTCCATGATTTCGGGCTTTGCTCCGAGTTCTGCAGCGACCTTCCGTCGCGCAGCTGCAATCTTCTCCTCCAGACGCCTCTTCGCCTTCGAGAAACCCGACACCGACGTGTCCCCGGTCGTTGATGTCAATCGGCGTGCAAACGGGACCCCTTATCGGCGCGCAAAAGGGACCCCCTGTCAGGATGGCGGAACGTTGATG
>NZ_JBANFL010000049.1:0-3859 GCF_037154135.1 Sphingobium aquiterrae | reverse complement strand
AGCGCGATCAAAGCTGAAGACAGAAAAATAAATGCATTTCAGTCTCCTACAACCACCCGCACACAGGTCTCATAACTAGTAGTTATAGTCCAGCCTGATCCCATAGGTAGCGGGCTTTGCCGCGAGCCGGAAGCGCGTGTCCCAATATTGGTACACGCCGGTCCAATAGTATTTATTCGTTACATTCTCACCCCACACGGTCACACGCCATCCCTGATCCTTGGATTCAATGCCGGCCCGCAGACCAAGCAGCGCATAGGACGGCAGTCGAAAATTCGGATCAGCGCCGATCGAAGCATAGGACGAATCACGCGCGGTTACATTGGCACCAGCAAAGGCACCCTTCCCATTACCAATGTCCCAGCTATAGCTGCCGTCTGCGACAAATTGCCATTTGGGAGAGAAGGGAAATGTCGAGCCGGCATAGTCTTCCACCTGGGCCGCGGCATTGTATCCGACATAACGCTGCACTTTAGTATTGAGATAGGTGCCGGATCCACTCAGGGTCAGGCCCTCAACGGGCGTTGCAACGAGTGAGCCTTCAATGCCCCAGACCCGCGATTTGGGAATGCTCACCATCGCTTCCACAAGCCCGAAGACAGGATCGACGATACGACCGCGCAACTGCTTCTTCGCATAATCATAGTAGAAACCAGCGAGATTGAGCCTGAGCGCCTTGTCAAACAGAGGGACTTTAACCCCTGCCTCATAGGCCAGCAGGGACTCCTGCTTGACCGGCTCGAAGCCGAGATAGTTCGCTGCCGACACGGACGGGATACTGCCGGACTTGTAGCCCTGGGCGATGTTGGCATAGAGGAGAGTGCCGCCGTCCGTCTTCCAGTTGGCGCCGGCGCGCCACGAAACATTGTTTTCGTTCAACTTGTTATGAATCATATTGGGAAGAAAATTTTGGTCGAGAGTGAAGCAGCCGCCCGAAACAGCTGGTTTCACGAGCGATCCCAATAAGGCCGTCTGTAGGACGTTGAAGATGGCGGCTGCCTTTCCTTCATCGTCCAGCGGGTCGATGTCGCACCCGGAGAACGAGCGGTTCGCCTGCGTGTAACGCACGCCGCCTACCAGCGAGAGATGATCCGTTACCCGGAAATCAGCGTTGGCAAAGGCCGCATAGGTGTTCAGGCGCGAACTGGTGACCGCTTCGACGGACGTGAAGCCAGGAAGCCCCGGGAAAGGTGCCGTGGAGGATTGCAACTTCGTATTAGAATAATTTCGTTCGTTGATATCGGCATAGGAGTAATAGAGACCTGCCACCCAATTCAACCGATTACCGGTACCCGACAGCCTAAGCTCCTGGTTGAACGATTCGATCTTACCGGTATTCGCTGCTGCCTGTTGCTCGATCGCAGTTGCGCTGAGATCCTGCCAATTAACGATCTTGAGATTCTGATAGCCGGAGATCGAGGTGAGCGTAACGCTTGGTGAGAACTCATAGTCTGCTCGTACGGTGCTTTGCAGAAACCTGTTTTTGACTGTCATGGGCCAGCCTGCAAACCAGTCTGCCGCGCGAGCATCTCCAGCCGGCGGCTTCGGATAGTCCGGTGAATAGGCGCATCTGCTGGGGTCCGCGCAATTGATGTCCGTCAGCTGATAGGCCTGGGTGTCAGATCTGTCCCGCCATCCATTGGCCGTGAATTTGATCTTCAGGCGATCGGTGGGCTGCCAGTCCAGCAAGAGCCGGGCCGCGAACTGGCGCGTCGCGCCGAGCTGTTCTCCGCGTGTATAGCTGCGCTGCCAGGTCCCGCTGTTGAGGGCGCGGAATGCGAAGCGGCCAGCCAATGTGTCGGTAATCGGACCACTGATGAAGCCCTTGGCGTCCGTTGTGTCGAACCGACCGTAGCCGAATGATCCGCCGGCCTTGAATTCCTGCGTTGGCCGCGCGGCGATATAGTTGATTGCGCCGCCGGTTGAATTTTCGCCGTACAGCGTTCCTTGTGGGCCTTCCAGCACCTCGACCCGCTCGACGTCGATAACGCCTACCTGGGTCATCGCGGGGAACGCCAACGGCGCTTCATCGACATAGACCGTGACGGCGGGGGCTGATGATAATGATGATTCGTAGAAACCGACACCGCGCAAGGTATAAACCGGAGGGCCGGAAGGAGTCGGCGTGAAGGTAAAGCCTGGAACGATTTTACCCAGATCGGCAGTGTCGTTGATGTTGAGCGATTGCAGCGTATCACCGTCCACTGCGGTAATCGACATTCCTACATCGTTGATCGACTGCTGGCGCTTCTGGGCCGTCACCACGATCTCCGTGGGGTCGCGATCCTCCGGGGCAGCCGGGGCCTGCGCAAAGGCTTGGCCCGCATAGAGGGCTATCGACAGGCTGATCGCAGACGATGACCTGCGCCAGGTTCGGGTACGGCGGGACGGTTCGTGCATGATGTTTCCCCTTTGTTTCGATCGGCATTATTGCCGCTTGGTGACGTCCGCAAACTCGTCAAAAAAGGGGGGCGTCCGATGTTGTGACATCTTGTGATGTGGCGTCATCCGACCGATCGGATTTTTGCGGCTTTGCTGCAGAGGTTCCCTGATGGCCATCGGCGCCGCTCAACGAACGGAATACGGTTCCGCCTGCAAGCGCACCCTTTGGATTGTCGAGCGACGATACCAATTTTAGGCGAGGAATGATGTCCCTAGCGAGCAATTTCAAAAACCGCTCCTGATCGGCAGCGGGGGAATGGAAGACGAGGTGATTAAAACCCATTGCGACATAGGCGCGTATCGCTTCGATCACGGCATCCGGATCGGATGAGACGATCCATCGGGACGCTGCCCGTTCTATTGGCAGGGCGTCGGCGAGGCGCTCCATGTCGATGGGGTCCTCAACATCGACCTTTTCTGCCGGGCTGAGCGCGAGAGCGCCCCAGAAGCGTGTGTTGTTAAGTGCCCGGCCGGGGTCCTCGTCATAAGATAGCTTGATTTCGATCATGCGCTCGAACGGTGCGCTGCGCTGTCGCTCTGCCAGGCCGAGGTTGAGGTTGGGCAGCAGCCTTTCCTCGTACAGAGCTGTTGGCTTGCCGCTGGTGCAGATGAAGCCATCGGCCGTTTTGCCCGCCAGCTTTGCCATGAACGGTCCGGCGCCCGCGATGAAGATGGGAATCTGCGTATCGGGCCGGTCGTAGATAGTCGCGTTCTCGGTACGGTAATAACGCCCTTCGAATGTAAGGCGCGGCTCTTTCCAGAGGCGTTCGATCAGCTCAACGGCTTCCCGCAACCGCGCGGTGCGCTCGCTCTGTTCGGGCCAAGTCATGCCCGAAGCCGGCACCTCGTTCAGCGATTCGCCGGTTCCCACGCCCAGTACGATCCGGCCTTCGAACATCGCACCGAGCGTCGCGAAAGCTTGGGCTACAATCGATGGGTGATAGCGGAAACAGGGCGTCAACACGCTGGTGCCCAGCGTAATGCGGGAGGTACGCGCGCCAGCAGCGCCCAGCCACGCAATCGAATTTGGTGCGTGGCCACCATTGTGTCGCCATGGCTGAAAATGGTCGCTGATCCAGGCTGAATCGCAGCCCAGTTCCTCGGCCAAGCATATGAAGTGTAGGAGTTCCATTGGCCCGAACTGTTCGGCGGACGCCTTGTACCCAATCTTGATCACCTGCTACTCCATCTTGCGGAATATCGACGCGCTATTCCGTGCGGCCAGTCGTAGGCAATTCACCGAAAGGGGGGGGCAGAGGTGGGGACGGATTCGTTCGCGGGAGCGGGCGTCCGACGGCTACCTCCATGAGGTGTGCGCTATGCGGCAGGCAAGCTCAGACTGTAGCGCGGCAATTACGGTGGCCGGTTGGCGTCAATTATGATGGCCGGTAGGGGCCGCGCCGATTGGTGGGTTGTG
>NZ_JBANFL010000048.1:0-4850 GCF_037154135.1 Sphingobium aquiterrae | reverse complement strand
GTTGTGCTGTTGTTGTTGGTTATCAGATGCCTGTGACGGGATGCCCCTTGCTTGCGAGGCTTCGTGTGCGGCCATAGGCGATGTAGAGGGCGATGCCGATGAGGTTCCAATATCCAAAGCGGATGAGGGTTTTTTCGGGCAGGCTGCAGATCAGGTAGAGGCATCCCAGGATGGCGAGGGTGCCGACCAGATAGGGGGCCGGGCATGTGAACACGCGGGGCAGGTGCGGCATCGTGCGGCGCAGGATCATCATGCAGGCGGCGACCGCGATGAAGGCGAGCAGCGTGCCGGCATTGGCCAGTTCGGCGATCTCGTCCAGCCGGAAGAAGCCCGCGACCAGCGCCACGAACAGCCCGGTGACCGCGGTGATCAGCGCGGGCGAGCCGGTGCGTTCCGACACCCGGCTGAGGCCGCGCGGCAGCAGGCCGTCGCGCGACATCACGAAGAAGATGCGGCTCTGGCCGTACATCATCACCAGGATCACCGAGGGCAGCGCGATCAGCGCCGCCAGGCCGATCGCCCAGGCCGCCAGCGGATGGTGCAGCGTGCGCAGCACATAGGCGAGCGGCTCGGCCGACTTGCCCAGGTCGAGATAGTCGACCGCGCCGAGCGCGGCGACCGCGACCAGCATGTAGATGATCGTGCAGGCCGCCATCGAGCCGATGATGCCGATGGTGAGGTCGCGGCCCGGGTTCTTGGCCTCCTCGGCGGAGGTCGCCACCGCATCGAAGCCGTAGAAGGCGAAGAACACGATCGCGGCCGCCGCCATCACGCCCCGCTGCGTGCCGGTCGCATCGACATGGCTGGTGAAGCCATAGGGCATGAACGGCGTGAAGTGCCCGCCGCTGAACGCGGGCAGCGCAAGCGTGACGAACAGCGCCAGCGCGACCATCTTGATCACCACCAGGACGATGTTGACCGTCGCGCTCTCCCGCGTGCCGGCGATCAGCATGCCCGCAACGGCCAGCGCGACCAGGATGGCAGGCAGGTTGACGATGCCGCCGGCATGCGGCCCGGCCAGGATCGCATGCGGCAGATGGATGCCCGCCGCCTCGATCCAGCCGACCAGATAGGCCGACCAGCCGACCGCGACCGTGCTGCACGCCAGCGAATATTCCAGGATCAGGCTCCACCCCACGATCCAGGCCAGCGTCTCGCCGATCGCCGAATAGGTATAGGTATAGGCGCTGCCCGCGGTCGGGATCAGCGTCGCCATCTCGGCATAGGCGAGCGCCGCACAGGCGCACACCGCCCCCGCGATCGCAAAGGCCAGGATCACCCCCGGCCCGGCGCGATCCGCGCCGACCCCGGTCAGCGTGTAGATGCCCGTCCCCACGATCGCGCCGATGCCCAGCGCGATCAGGTGCGGCCAGCTGAGCGTCTTGCGCAGCTTGCGGTCCTGCGCATGCCCGCCATGGGTGTCGAGCGGCTTGAGCGGCCCCAATAATCCTCGCGCCATAATCTGTTCTCTCCTGCGCCGTACGGTCAAACGCCTGCGCTATATCAAACGACGGTGAAGCCAGCCCAGAACGGGTCTTCGCGATCGATCCAGATGGTGTTGAAGCCGGTCGCGATCGCCGATCCCTCGATCGAGGGGATGATCGCGGGCTGGCCCGCCAGCTCGGTCGCCGCCTCGACCCGGCCGATGAAGCGGCTGCCGATATAGCTTTCGTGGACGAAGCGGTCGCCCACCGCAAGCCGCCCGGTCGCCACCAGATGCGCCAGCCGGGCGGAGGTGCCGGTGCCGCACGGGCTGCGGTCGATCGCGCGCTCGCCATAGAAGACCGCGTTGCGCCCGTCGGCGCCCTCGCCCTTGGGCTTGTCGGCCCACAGCACATGGCTGACCCCGCGGATCGTCGCGTCGAGCGGATGCACCGGCTCGTAGATGTCGCGGATCATCGACCGGATCGTGCGGCTCAGCGCGACGATGCGCGCGGCGCCCAGCTGGTCGAGCCCCTCATAGGCGCCCTGCGGCTCGATGATCGCATAATAATTGCCGCCATAGGACACGTCGATCGACAGCGGCCCGAAGCCCGGCACGTCGATCTCCAGCCCCTGCTTCGCCAGATAGGCGGGCACGTTGCGGATCCTGACCGAGCGGACGCGGTCGCCCTCGGCCCGGTAGTCGATGTCGATCACGCCGGCGGGCACTTCGATCCGCAGCCTGCCCGGCGTGCGCGGATTGATCAGCCCCTGCTCCAGACCGAAGGTCACCATGCCGATCGTGCCATGCCCGCACATCGGCAGGCAGCCGCTGGTCTCGATGAACAGGATGCCGCAATCGGCATCCTCGCGCGTCGGCGGATAGAGGAACCCGCCCGACATCATGTCGTGCCCGCGCGGCTCGAAGCACAGGCCGGTGCGGACCCAGTCGAAGCGCGCCAGGAAGTCCTGGCGGCGCTCCGCCATGGAGGCGCCGCGCAGCAGCGGCGCGCCCCCGGCCACAAGGCGGACCGGATTGCCCGCCGTATGGCCATCGATGCAGAAGAAGCTGTGACGCATCAGGCCGCGACCGCGCCCCTGGCAAGGGTCGGCCGCGTCGCCGCGCAGGTCTCGACCATGGCGATCACCTCGGCCCGGCGGGCGCCGGCCAGCGGCAGGCGCGGCATGCGGACCCGCTCGGAGCCCCGGCCCATGATCTCCTCGGCCAGCTTGATCGACTGGACCAGGTCATGCTCGGCATCCAGGTGGAGCAGCGGCATGAACCAGCGATAGATGCGGCGCGCCTCGATCCAGTCGCCGGCCTCGACCGCCGCGATCAGCGCCACCGATTCCTGCGGGAACGCGCTGGTCAGGCCCGAGACCCAGCCGCTCGCACCCAGCAGCATGCCTTCGAGCGCGACGTCGTCCAGCCCCGCCATCACATGATAGCGATCGCCGAAGCGGTTGATGATGTCGGTGAAGCGGCGCGGATCGGGCGCGCTTTCCTTGACCGCGACGATATTCTCGACCGGGCGCAGCCGCTCCAGCGTCTCGAAGTCGACCGACACGCGATAGGCCGGCGGGTTGTTGTAGAGCATGATCGGCAGGCCCGTGCTCTTCGCCACCGTCTCGAAATGGGTGGCCAGCTCGTTCGCGGTCGGCACATAGACCATCGCGGGCAGCAGCATCAGGCCGTCCAGGCCGATCGCCTCGGCATCGCGGGCATAGGCGGCGGCCCGGGCGGTGGTGAACTCCGATACGCCGGTGATCAGCGGCACGCGGCCGCCCACGGCCTCGACCCCGGCGCGCAGCACCGCGCGCTTCTCCTCGGGCTCGAGCGAGTTGTTCTCGCCGCAGGTCCCCAGCAGGATCAGGCCGGTGACGCCGTCGTCCACAAGCGCCGTGAGCACCTGCTGCGTGGCAGCAAAGTCGATCGAACCGTCAGGCGCAAACTGGGTGGTCGCGGCCGGATAGACACCGGTCCACAGAGATGATTGGAATGTCACGTAAAGCCTCCATTGAACTAATTTTCGTATACGATATAAGATCGAATATGCCAATCGCTAAAATCAATCCCCAACACGCCCCGGATCAGGCCCCGCAACACGCCCTCGTCATCGGCGGCGGCATTGTCGGCCTGAGCTGCGCCATCGCGCTCCAGCGCCAGGGCATCGCCACCACCCTGGCAACCCGGTCGCGCATGCGCGGCACCGCCTCCTGGGGCAATGCCGGCCATATCGCCACCGAGCAGGTCGAGCCGCTCGCCTCGCTGGCCACCGTGCGCAGCATGCCCGGACGCCTCTTCTGCCGCGGCGGCGCGCTCGCCCTGCCGCCCAGGCTGATCGGCGCCTGGCTGCCCTTCTCGCTGCGCCTGCTGCGCGCCACCGCCCCGGCCACCTTCGCCCGCGGCAAGACCGCGCTGGAGGCCGCGCTCGCGCTCGCCATGCCCGCCTGGCGTCGCCTGCTCGATACCGCCGCGGCGCCCGACCTGCTGGTCGAGGCCGGCCACTTCATCGTCTGGGAAACGCCCGCCTCCGCCGCCCGCGGCCGGCGCCACTGGAGCCGCGCCGCGCTGGGCGCCACCACCAGCTGGCGCGATGCCACCGCCGGCGAGATCGCCGCGATCCAGGCCCATGTCGCCTGCCCGGTCGCCGGCGCGATCCGTTTTGCCGGCAGCGGCCAGATCGCCGATCCCGACGCCCTCGCCGACGCGCTGGAAACCGCCTTCGCGGCGCTGGGCGGACGGTACATCGACGCGGGCGCCCAGGCCCTGCGCCGCCGCCCCGACGGCACCGTCGCGGTCGACCTCGACAATGGCGAAACCCACAGCGCCGACGCCGTGATCGTCGCCGCCGGCGCCGCCTCCGCCGCGCTGCTCGCGCCGCTGGGCCTGCGCGCCCCGATGATCGCCGAGCGCGGCTACCACATCCAGGCGGACGGCAGCGGCTGGCCCGCCGACATGCCCCCGGTGGTGTTCGAGGATCGCTCCATGATCGTCACCCGCTTCCGCTCCGGCCTGCGCGCCGCAAGCTTCGTCGAGTTCGGCACCCTCGACGCCCCCGCCGACCCGCGCAAATGGGACCGGCTCGAACAGCATGCCAAGGCCCTCGGCCTGCCCATGCACGATCCCGCCCCATGGATGGGCGCTCGCCCCACCCTGCCGGACTATCTCCCCGCCATCGGCAAAAGCCCCGCCGCCAACAACCTCTATTACGCCTTCGGCCACCAGCATCTCGGCCTCACCCTCGGCCCCCTCACCGGCGAAGCCATCGCCGCCATCGTCGCCAGGCAACCAACCCCCATCGACATCGCACCCTTCAGCCTCCAGCGCTTCGGAAACCCATGATCCCAGACACAACCCACACCAAAGAATAACCGCAGAACGGACCCGAGGGGATGGGCACCCAGGGGACGGGCGCCACGGGTGA
>NZ_JBANFL010000047.1:0-5108 GCF_037154135.1 Sphingobium aquiterrae | reverse complement strand
AACCATCGAAATGAGGGGTCCCTTTTAGACGCCGATCACCCCGCTAACGGGGTCCTTTTTGCACGCCGATCCACAGCTATGGTCGATTTCGCGCTGGAGCATGGCGTGGAACGCTACACCGGCGTCATCCCGGACCCGTTCCGCAAGGAAGTGTTGTCCCTTGGATGGCAGGCGGAGCCGCTCGGGCCGGCGGTGCGCATCCCGGGCGGGCCGATCGGCGCGTTCATGATCCATATACGGCCCGACACGCCCGAACGGCTCCGGTGGACCGGCGTCTATGGCCCCGCCGCCGATCAGGTGCCGGCATGAGCGCCGCGATCGACCGGAATGCCGCGACGCTCGCGCGCGACGGCTGGTGCGTCTTGTCCCATGTCGTCGACCCGGAAAGGTTGATGGAAATCGAGGGCAGTCTCGAAGCACGTTTCGCAGCCACGCCGCTTTGCGAGGGTGCCTTCTACGGCGCGCGAACCAAACGGTTCGGATCTCTGCTGACCCGTGCACCCGGGATCGAGCCGCTGGTCATGCACCCGCTGATCATCGGCGTGGTCGAGCAGTTGCTGTTGCCATGGTGCGAGCGCATCGCGCTCAATTTGACACAGGCGATCGAAATCCATCCCGGAGCACTCCCGCAGCTGCCGCACCGCGATCAGGACATGTGGCAGGGCCCCAAGGGCACGCTCGAATATCTCGTCAACGTGATGTGGCCGCTGGAACCGTTCACGCGTGAGAATGGCGGCACCCGTCTGTGGACCGGAAGCCATTTCGATCAGGATATCGCGGTCTGGCCTGAAGAAGATGCGGTCGTGCCGGGC
Organism: Sphingobium aquiterrae; assembly: GCF_037154135.1. NCBI lineage: Bacteria > Pseudomonadati > Pseudomonadota > Alphaproteobacteria > Sphingomonadales > Sphingobiaceae > Sphingobium > Sphingobium aquiterrae. The sequence goes on along the minus strand of NZ_JBANFL010000047.1, from coordinate 4,296 downwards.
GTGGCGCCGGGCGACGCGCTGATCTTTCTGGGCTCGACGCTGCACGGCGGTGGCGGCAATCTCAGCAACGCTCCGCGGCGCGGCATCGTGATCAGTTACTGCCTGGGTTGGCTCAAGCCGTTCGAATTGCAGTGGCTGGTCTATCCACCCCAGGTCGCTCGCCATTTTTCGCCTGAGTTGGCCTCCTTGGTCGGCTATTCCCAACATCGCCCCAACCTCGGCAACGTCGACGGGCAATGCCCTTCCGTCCTGCTTCGCGACCGCGTGCCCGACTATTTGCCCGCCATCGACGCGCTGCGCCCCGACCAGGCCGAAGCGGCAGCAATGTTCGTCCGATCGCAGATGGGCGAACTCGGCTGAGCAGTGATGCCGGATCCCGCCGTCTACGATACCATTGCCCGGCGCGGACCCTCCGCGCTCGCATGGGAAGTGCTGCGGCGAGATCCGGCCTATCGCGCGGCCTTTGCCGCACGCCAGTTGGATATCGTGCCGGGTAGAGCTGCTGATCGCGCCTTCGTTGCGCGCTGGGGGCTGCACTTTCGCTGAAGACCCCGGGCAGAGCTGTGCTTCGATTCTGCCCCTTTGGTCGGCGGCCGTGGACCCGCATGTGCTCTCCGTCCGGGCATCGGTACCGAACGGTGGCGAGAATAGACTGTTCGATGCCAGTGCGTTCGAAGCACGGTTGGTGCGGGGGCCGGAGGGCGAGCATATCGCTACCGTGCGCGAGGATACTACGGTTCGGCTCGACGTGATCGCGGGCACCTTGGCTTCCGGACCGGCCTCTATTCGCTTCGAAGTCGCGGATGATTGGCGCCTGGGCCATCAGCTGGCGGCGATCGGTGCCCTACGTAGCCCGCCAAGCGCCGGGCATCGGCATGGGGCTTCGGCGCGGAAGCTGGCCGCACTTTATGCGCTCGACCTGCGTAACGAAGACGCAAGCCTGCGACGAGCGGCTGAGGCTCTTCTCGGACCGGGCGACTGGCCCGGCGATGGCGAACATCGGAAGTCGACTATTCGCCGGCTCATAGCGGCGGGGGAGCGGATGGTTCGTGCGGGTCCGGGGGAAATATTGCGGTCGCGTTAGCGCTGGTCGCACTCAACCTGCGAAGCCTATCGTTTGATCAGCACGTAAGGCTCGACCTTGAACGCCTTTGCCAGCTTGTCGAGCACCGTGACGCTTGCCGATACGCGTGCACGCTCGATCGAACCGACATAACGTGAACTCAATCCCGTCAACTCGGCGATATCTTCTTGAGTAAGATCAAGCTCGTGACGAAGCCGACGAACATTCGTGGCTAAGACGTGCTTCAAATCCATCCGGTAAAGGTCTGGCAACCGGAACGAAAGTTCTAGGAACGATAGTTCCTATTCGTTATGATGGGGGCCTGTAGGAGCTGCCTCGTGATGAATTTGCTCGATCCGCTGGCACCGACCGGAAACGAAGTGGTCGAATATGACCGCCGCCATCTCGCACTCTATGCCGAGCTGCTCGACGCTGCCGACGCCGGCATCGATTGGCAGATTACCGCAGCCACTCTGCTGCGGCTTGATGTCACGCAAGCCGGTGCAGAGGCCTGCTGGCGCTCGCATATCGAGCGCGCCCGTTGGATCGTCGGCGCGGGGCTGAGCGCCGCCTTGACAGCGTTTGGCAACAGCAGTGATCGAAACGACAGGCATCGCTGAACCGGCCTTGGAAATTCAGTCCGGCAAAGCTTCGTCATCGTCGGAGCTAACCGCTTCAATCAGAGCGTCGTAAGAGGGCGGACCAGCGATCGTGAGGTCAAAGCTGCGATCGAACGTGCGGAGTGTCTTGCTCCAATATTTGGCAGCGAGCGTCAGGTAATGGACGTCCGGGTCACGCGCCTCGCTGACCGGGCGACGATGATGCCGGTGCAGGGGATTGCCGCAGGTCACCAAGTTGTAGCGCGCGACATGGTGCCACATCGAATGCGCGCAAGCGCTGAATGGCGTGTAGACGTAATTGTAGAAGTCGATGCAGCCGGCCTCCTCGGCCATCTGCCTGACCGACAGGCTCGACCATTTGCCGAGATCGACATCGAGCAGCCAGCCGATCCGCTGCGAGTCGATCCACCGCTCGCCCGCCTCAAGCATCGCGGCTTCCTGTTGGGTGGGCTCGCGCTCTCCGATCTGCGCGCGGCGATGCTCGAGTTCGAGCTTGGCTTGGCCGAGGCCGAACAGGATGAACTTGCGACAGCGCGCGTCGGGCTCGAGCAGCAGCCAGGCGATGTTGATATAGACGTCCGCCATCGCGCGGAGCAGGATCGGCGCGCTGTCACCGGTCCACAGGGCCGGCGCGCGCGCGACATCCTTGGCGAGCGTCGCCTGCCGCGCGAGCATGCTGCCGATCACCTCGTGGACGTGGATCTGCGCGAAGTCGGGCGGCCACATATCCAGCCGCGCGGCCAGTTCGCGATCGACGTCCGCGCAGTAGCCGTGGATCAGCGGCCACAGTTCGAGGCCCTCCTCATTTTCGGCGTCGTCGGCGTCTTCGCTCACGTCAGTCCTCGCACGGCTCGAGTTCCAGTCCCCGGTTCCAGAACGCGACCGGCCAGTCGGTGCCGGACGCCATCAAGTCGGTCTCGCCGAACATCTGGTTGAGCGTCGCGCGGATCGACGCAGCAATCCGCTGGGATTGCTCGGTATTGGGATAATCCTCGATCTGCGGGAAATCGGCGAGCGCGAGCCCCGCCGAGACCTTGAGCCGGTCGGCGTCGAACGCTAGCCAAGTCGCGGTCGCCTGCGCCATGATCGCGGTCGTCGACGCGCGATCGAACAACTCGCCGACCAGCGCCTTGATGACCCCCAGATCCTGCGATGCGGTGTCCGGGGCCGTCGTCGTGATCAGCGCGCGCATGGGATGGTCGGGATAATGCGCGTGCAACGGTGCGAGCGGCGCGCACAGATCGTCGCGGTAGGACCGACCTTCGACGATCGTTGCGAGCACGCCGTCGGGAAGCTCGGCGAACTTGCCCGTCGCTGCCCAGATCGTCCGGTCGCGGGCCGGATCGCTCGCGCGCACGTCGCGGGTGAAAGCGGTGATGATCTCGACCCCGCGCCTCGGTCCCCAAGCCTCTTGCACCAGCGCGATCCACAGCAGCTCGGGGATCATCATGTTGATCCAGGACACTTCGTGCATCGGCCCGAACAGGTCGTTGAACGGCGTCACCAGTGTCGACTTCACCTTCTTGTGATCGCCGAGCACCGGCGTCCGCCTGTCCTTGCTCATGGCATTTGCCGAGCGCTCGCCGGTGCGTTGACGGGCGGAATATGGTCGATCTCGGTTTCCGGCGTGACCGGGTGAGCGGCGCTCACCGCGACACGCGCACGATATGCTTCATGAACGCGGCGGACATCTCGAACACGATCTCGATCTCCTCCTCCTTCACGTCGTCGTCGTGCTTCACATGGTCGTTCTGATAGGCGCAATAATAGCGCAACAACTTGTCGAGCATGTTGGCCAGCTCCTTCGACGCGCCTTTCTCCTTGAGCAGCTTCCCCAGCAACGGCAGCTGGTTTTCAAGCGACTTGTCGTTGTCGAGCACCGCGTGAAGCAACTTCTCCAACGCGAGCCGCAGGTCGTCGAGCACGTTGCGCTCAAGGCTGCCAAGGTCATATTTGGTCTTCGCCTGGTCGAACAGCGCGAGCGCCGCCGGATAGCTCTCAAGCCAATGCCGCGTCTCTTCGACGAGCGGCAGGTCAAGCTCCTTGGCCAGCGTCTCGGTCTTGAACGCGCCATGCTTCGTATGGAGGTCGTGGCGTAGCTTGGCGCGTTCGTCCTTGCTCGGCGCGCCGACCGCGAAGGAACTATGGGTGGATAGCTCGTCGATGATGATGAACTGCTGCTGCCCCGAGAAGCGCTTCAGGCTCTCGAGGATCGCGTTGCGCTTGTTGCCGGCATCCTGGAGCGTCTCGGGATACGGGACGGCCACGTCCCAGCGCTCGCCGTAGACGAGGAAGACCTTCACGATGACGCGGCCACTCAGCCCGCTGTTGGTGTCGCCGAGTACGTCGGCGGCACGGGCGAGGAAGGGAATCGGGATTGAGCTGTGATCGAACATGGCGATCGTCATAGCCGACCGAAGCGTGTCGCACGAACCAGATTGCATCCGAGGCAGGTAGACCACGCGCCTCGCGCCAAGGCGCGACCGCGCTCTACGGCTCGGCGGCTGTTGGCCACCGGCGCCGCCGAGCCCTAGAGGTCTCGGTAGGGTGGGCGCGAGACGCCTCTTTCGAGGACGCCCCAGCGCCTCCCCCCGAACCGTGCTTGCACCTTTC
>NZ_JBANFL010000046.1:0-5992 GCF_037154135.1 Sphingobium aquiterrae | reverse complement strand
CCGGACGGGGCGCTGCCTACTGACAGCGTCTGGTACGGCCGCCAACATAGACGGACGATATGTCCCCCGGTAGCGATAGCGGGGAGCTGGATTGTCCGGTTTTGATGTTGGATTGGTTCTTTGACATTGTCAGTTTGATGAAGGGACATGTGGGCGGCGGCTCCGGGTTTTACGGCTTCAAGGCGTAGATACTCGTAGTAAATTAGGCCGTTCCTATATGTCTCAATACATATCCACAGTAATATGTAATGTGCAGGAATGGCTCCTTGGAATGGCAGCCATCGTCATGGATTATTCCTCCGTGTCGTTGGTTGAACATCAAACTTGAGAGTTTGATCCTGGCTCAGAACGAACGCTGGCGGCATGCCTAATACATGCAAGTCGAACGAGACCTTCGGGTCTAGTGGCGCACGGGTGCGTAACGCGTGGGAATCTGCCCTTGGGTTCGGAATAACAGTTAGAAATGACTGCTAATACCGGATGATGACGAAAGTCCAAAGATTTATCGCCCAGGGATGAGCCCGCGTAAGATTAGCTAGTTGGTGGGGTAAAGGCCTACCAAGGCTACGATCTTTAGCTGGTCTGAGAGGATGATCAGCCACACTGGGACTGAGACACGGCCCAGACTCCTACGGGAGGCAGCAGTAGGGAATATTGGACAATGGGCGCAAGCCTGATCCAGCAATGCCGCGTGAGTGATGAAGGCCTTAGGGTTGTAAAGCTCTTTTACCCGAGATGATAATGACAGTATCGGGAGAATAAGCTCCGGCTAACTCCGTGCCAGCAGCCGCGGTAATACGGAGGGAGCTAGCGTTGTTCGGAATTACTGGGCGTAAAGCGCACGTAGGCGGCGATTTAAGTCAGAGGTGAAAGCCCGGGGCTCAACCCCGGAATAGCCTTTGAGACTGGATTGCTTGAATCCGGGAGAGGTGAGTGGAATTCCGAGTGTAGAGGTGAAATTCGTAGATATTCGGAAGAACACCAGTGGCGAAGGCGGCTCACTGGACCGGCATTGACGCTGAGGTGCGAAAGCGTGGGGAGCAAACAGGATTAGATACCCTGGTAGTCCACGCCGTAAACGATGATAACTAGCTGTCTGGGTGCATGGCACTTAGGTGGCGCAGCTAACGCATTAAGTTATCCGCCTGGGGAGTACGGTCGCAAGATTAAAACTCAAAGGAATTGACGGGGGCCTGCACAAGCGGTGGAGCATGTGGTTTAATTCGAAGCAACGCGCAGAACCTTACCAGCGTTTGACATCCTCATCGCGATTTCCAGAGATGGATTTCTTCAGTTCGGCTGGATGAGTGACAGGTGCTGCATGGCTGTCGTCAGCTCGTGTCGTGAGATGTTGGGTTAAGTCCCGCAACGAGCGCAACCCTCGACCTTAGTTGCCAGCATTAAGTTGGGTACTCTAAGGTAACCGCCGGTGATAAGCCGGAGGAAGGTGGGGATGACGTCAAGTCCTCATGGCCCTTACGCGCTGGGCTACACACGTGCTACAATGGCGACTACAGTGGGCAGCTATCCCGCGAGGGTGCGCTAATCTCCAAAAGTCGTCTCAGTTCGGATTGTTCTCTGCAACTCGAGAGCATGAAGGCGGAATCGCTAGTAATCGCGGATCAGCATGCCGCGGTGAATACGTTCCCAGGCCTTGTACACACCGCCCGTCACACCATGGGAGTTGGATTCACTCGAAGGCGTTGAGCTAACCCGCAAGGGAGGCAGGCGACCACAGTGGGTTTAGCGACTGGGGTGAAGTCGTAACAAGGTAGCCGTAGGGGAACCTGCGGCTGGATCACCTCCTTTCTAAGGATCGTGACGAAAGCGCTGGAGCTTGTCTCCAGAAGAGCTTCGTCATTTCCAAAGAACATTGCCGCCGTCCTCATGTCCCTTCATCCTAGAGATCAGCCAGACGCTGAAAAGTGTCTGGTTGGTAGCTGAGCAGGCTTTCGAGCGCCTCGCGCTGCTGTAAAAGCAGCCTGCGAGCGTGCTGGGGCCGGTAGCTCAGGTGGTTAGAGCGCACGCCTGATAAGCGTGAGGTCGGAGGTTCAACTCCTCCCCGGCCCACCATCAGCGCAGAGCCTCAAATGGGGCCTTAGCTCAGCTGGGAGAGCGGTTGCTTTGCAAGCATCAGGTCATCGGTTCGATCCCGATAGGCTCCACCATTTGCGTAGCGATGCTTCGCGGAGCAAGGCCACGTAATTCTCTAGAGATGAAGATAGCGGTTTACCGGCTTTGGCCGGTGATATGAGGCGCGCGAGCGCCTCTCTTTGACATTGTGAATGGGTTTTTTTAATCGATGCCGTGGCGACATGGCTTTGGTTTTGGCGATGGTTTCGACCATGGCCGGAATACAGAGCATGACGTTACTAAAATATCAGGCTGAGATTATCATCCACACCGGATACCGCGGCGATGCTAGCCGAGTGGTTTGCAGGTTTACCTGCAAGCCCAGCATTGTCGTTGGTGGTGTGGACTCTCAAGCGTGAGGTAAGGGCATTTGGTGAATGCCTTGGCATGCACAGGCGATGAAGGACGTGGCACGCTGCGATAAGCGTGGGGGAGCTGTGAGCAAGCTTTGATCCCGCGATTTCCGAATGGGTAAACCCACCTTCACCATTTAATTTCGCATCCGGCGGTTCTTCGGAATTTGGCGGATACGGAGTTAAATGGGAAAGGTATCACTAAGCTGAATAAAATAGGCTTTGGTGAAGCGAACCCGGAGAACTGAAACATCTCAGTACCCGGAGGAAAAGACATCAACCGAGATTCCGTTAGTAGTGGCGAGCGAACGCGGACCAGGCCAGTGCCTGTCGTTGAGTTAGCAGAACAATCTGGAAAGTTTGACCATAGCGGGTGACAGTCCCGTATGCGAAAGCGAAACGACAGGACTTGAGTAGGGCGGGGCACGTGAAACCCTGTCTGAACATGGGGGGACCACCCTCCAAGCCTAAATACTCGTGCATGACCGATAGCGAACCAGTACCGTGAGGGAAAGGTGAAAAGCACCCCGATGAGGGGAGTGAAACAGTACCTGAAACCGAATGCCTACAAGCAGTAGGAGGGTCCTTGAGGCCTGACTGCGTACCTCTTGCATAATGGGTCAGTGACTTAATGTATCGAGCAAGCTTAAGCCGTTAGGTGTAGGCGCAGCGAAAGCGAGTCTGAATAGGGCGATTGAGTTCGATGTATTAGACCCGAAACCCGGCGATCTAGGCATGACCAGGTTGAAGGTGGGGTAACACCCACTGGAGGACCGAACCGTTTAATGTTGAAAAATTATCGGATGAGTTGTGTTTAGGGGTGAAAGGCCAATCAAGCCGGGAAATAGCTGGTTCTCCGCGAAATCTATTGAGGTAGAGCGTCGGATGATTGCCGTTGGGGGTAGAGCACTGGATGGATGCGGGGGTCGCGAGATCTACCAACTCTAACCAAACTCCGAATACCAACGAGTCTAGTCCGGCAGACAGACGGCGGGTGCTAAGGTCCGTCGTCAAAAGGGAAACAGCCCTAACCTACAGCTAAGGTCCCCAAGTCATCACTAAGTGGGAAAGCATGTGGGATTTCCAAAACAACCAGGAGGTTGGCTTAGAAGCAGCCATCCTTTAAAGAAAGCGTAACAGCTCACTGGTCTAAATAAGAGATCCTGCGGCGAAGATGTAACGGGGCTCAAGTGATGCACCGAAGCTTAGGGTGTGATCGTTTACGATCACGCGGTAGCGGAGCGTTCCGTAGGCCGATGAAGCGATCTGGTAATGGGTCGTGGAGGTATCGGAAGTGCGAATGCTGACATGAGTAGCGATAAACAGTGTGAGATGCACTGTCGCCGAAATCCCAAGGGTTCCTGCTTAAAGCTAATCTGAGCAGGGTAAGCCGGCCCCTAAGACGAGCCCGAAGGGGGTAGTCGATGGGAACCACGTTAATATTCGTGGGCCTGGAGGTGTGTGACGGATGGCGTAACTTGTCTGGCCTTAACGGATTGGTCCAGGCAGGGAAGTTGTCCCAGGAAATAGCCCCTCCATTATAGACCGTACCCTAAACCGACACAGGTGGGATGGTAGAGTATACCAAGGCGCTTGAGAGAAGTGTACTGAAGGAACTCGGCAAATTGCCTCCGTACCTTCGGAAGAAGGAGGCCCCACATGAAGGCAACTTTTTGTGGGGGGCACAGGCCAGGGGGTAGCGACTGTTTAGCAAAAACACAGGACTCTGCTAAGTCGGCTTCAAGACGACGTATAGGGTCTGACGCCTGCCCGGTGCCGGAAGGTTAAGAGGAGGAGTGCAAGCTCTGAATTGAAGCCCCGGTAAACGGCGGCCGTAACTATAACGGTCCTAAGGTAGCGAAATTCCTTGTCGGGTAAGTTCCGACCTGCACGAATGGCGTAACGACTTCCCCACTGTCTCCAGTACATGCTCAGCGAAATTGAATTCTCCGTGAAGATGCGGAGTACCCGCGGTTAGACGGAAAGACCCCGTGCACCTTTACTGCAGCTTCAGAGTGGCATTAGGAAAGAACTGTGTAGCATAGGTGGGAGGCTTTGAAGCCAGGTCGCCAGATCTGGTGGAGCCATAGGTGAAATACCACCCTGTTGTTTTCTGATGTCTAACCTCGCACCGTTATCCGGTGCAGGGACCCTCTGTGGCGGGTAGTTTGACTGGGGCGGTCGCCTCCTAAAGAGTAACGGAGGCGCGCGATGGTGGGCTCAGGACGGTTGGAAACCGTCTGTTAGAGTGCAATGGCATAAGCCCGCCTGACTGCGAGACTGACAAGTCGAGCAGAGACGAAAGTCGGTCATAGTGATCCGGTGGTCCCTCGTGGAAGGGCCATCGCTCAACGGATAAAAGGTACGCCGGGGATAACAGGCTGATGATTCCCAAGAGCTCATATCGACGGAATCGTTTGGCACCTCGATGTCGGCTCATCACATCCTGGGGCTGGAGCAGGTCCCAAGGGTTTGGCTGTTCGCCAATTAAAGTGGTACGTGAGCTGGGTTCAGAACGTCGCGAGACAGTTTGGTCCCTATCTGCCGTGGGCGTCGAAATTTGAGAGGAGTTGACCCTAGTACGAGAGGACCGGGTTGAACATACCTCTGGTGTACCAGTCATCGTGCCAACGGTGCAGCTGGGTAGCTATGTATGGACGGGATAACCGCTGAAAGCATCTAAGCGGGAAGCCTCCCTCAAGATAAGATTTCATCGAGCCGTGGAAGACCACCACGTTGATAGGCTGGATGTGGAAGTGCGGTAACGCATGGAGCTAACCAGTCCTAATTGCTCTTTTCGCGCTTGAGAGTCCCACCATCAATGACAATCCTGGGAAACCGGCAACGTCGCAGATGGCTGGATGATCATTCGCAGCCCGATATAATGGTCAAGAACTAACGCACGGATCTTCGATTAAAAAACCCGCACTGTTTTATGCGCCTGCTTCATTGCTTGGTGACCATAGCGTCTGTGACCCACCCGATCCCATCCCGAACTCGGCCGTGAAACCAGACCGCGCCGATGGTACTATTGCTCAAGCACTGGAAGAGTAGGTCGTCGCCAGGCATTGAAGCCGGCGCATGAAACAAATGCGGGCATAACCCATTCACTTTGTTGTTGGCCTCAGGCGCCGGCGCGGACATCCGTCCGCTAGGCTTTCGCGCCACAAGGCGCGGCGGCCGTTCGGCCTTGCGGAGGCAAAAGCCTCCGTGTGATCCCCTGACCCAATATGCAGTGTCGCGGGATGGAGCAGCCCGGTAGCTCGTCAGGCTCATAACCTGAAGGTCGCAGGTTCAAATCCTGCTCCCGCAACCAACATACCACATGCAAAACAACTCTCAGCCCCGTACCAGCAAGGTCCGGGGCTAAAGCGCGTCTACAAGATCCCCGACCAGTTGCGGCATCCCAAGCCGCGGCCTCCACCCCGCGCCTATGCCATCTTCGCCAGCATCTCCGAAATCGGCACGAAGGCAAAGGCGACCGAACTGTCCGCAATGCCATAGGG
>NZ_JBANFL010000045.1:0-6073 GCF_037154135.1 Sphingobium aquiterrae | reverse complement strand
ATCGATCCGAACAGCCCCCGCCTGGTCCCGGCCTGATCAACCCCACCCCCGACGCCAATCGTCGGGCAGCAGATCAGACGCAGGAGATGATCGGCCATCGCGAAACGCTCGCGCGTCAGGCCGCTGGCTTTGGCGAGTTGGCTCCAGGATGCCGGAATTCGACTGGGCTTCTTCCGTGCGCAGCTATTCCGCAGGACCGCAACCTGGGATGGTGGCCCGTCAACGGCGGACAGTCGCGTTCAGGCGTAGTGCGGCCGGACCTCGGGAAAGGCCGGGGGCGCCGTCCATTCGAAGACGATGGCAGTATAACGGCCGCCATCATAAAGGACGGAATCGACGCGGCGACGATGACGCTGTAGCCGTTCGAGCAGGCGGTTGGCTCGGTCAGCCAACTGGATGGCCCGCGCTTCGGTCGGCGCCAGCGCGAGAAGGCGGGCCAACTCGCCGGTGTCGTACCACCAGCCACCCTCTTCTGCTCCACCATAGGCGCGGTCGATCTCATAAAGAGCGATGATGTAGCGCATGTGCGGCTCCTTCAGTTGAGTGGGGCCGGGAGCGCCAGCCATTCGGGCTGGTCGTCGGCAATGGGCGGATCGAAGTTCGCGGCCTCGGCCTCGGAAAACACCGTGGCGCCAGCAAGCGAGCCGAAGCCCGAATGGCTGTTCCAGAAGAGCAGGCCGGCCTCGGCGTCGCGCGTGACAAGGACGTATCCGTCGACACCTTCGTGGTGACCGCGCGCGATAGCGCGATCGAGGAGCCGGGACGAACCTGCGAACTCGAGCCCGTCTTCGCGGATGACGACATAGCCGCCGCCGAACTCACCAGGACGCAGGCGATCGCAATCGAGCGCATATTCGAAGCCAAACGGCAGAGCCGATCTCGCGGCGACCTGGATCAGCAGCGCGGCGGTTTCGACATCGACCTGGTCGCCGTAGAACCAGACCTTGCAACGGCCTGACCCATCGGACGGATCGACCTGCAGCGAGAAGCCGAGGCGTGGATAATCGGGATCGCTGAAGATCGCGCGAAATCCACCGAAGGGATCGGCCTCGATCGACGGGAAGCACGACGTGAAGGATTCGCCGAGCGCGGCATAAGCTGCGGCAAGTTCATCCTGCTCGAAACCAGAATCATCGAGAATTCCTGTAGCATCTTCGATCTGGCGCAGGACTTCTGCCTCGGCCTCGGTAACGGTGAGAACAAAGCTCGCTTTGACGAAATGGTTGGCCATGTTCGCTCCTCACGAAAAAATAGGTTCGGGACGGCCAGGTCTCCGGCCTCGGAGACATGTCCTGCCCCTTCCCCCTTCCCTGCTCCTCTTTGCGTGCGCGAAGCGCAGATGCGGCGAGGCGCGCGGAGGAGAGCCTCGGTCTCGGTCAGTGGCTTACAGAAGGCGTGGGCACCGTCAGCGAGTCCAAGCGTATCGCCGACACCAGCACGTCGGGAGACAAGGCCTGCGGCGCGCCGGGGAAGGTTTTGCTCATTCTGGCCGCTCATCCGATAATTTCTGGAAACTTTCACAATTTGGAAGTATGAGGAAATTCATGTCATCCTTGGCACAGCAGATCACGGCAGCAGGGCTGGCCGACCATATCCTGAGCGAACGCCAGCTTGGGCGGTTGCTGGGCGGCGGGGATGCGCGGCGCTACGGCCTCGTAAACCGTGCCCTCAAGGATGGCTCCCTGCTTCGGGTGAAACGCGGTACGTATCTTTTGGGACAAGGCTATCGCAGCCAAACCGTACATCCCTTCGCCATTGCCCAGAGTCTCGTACCAGGCAGTTATATCTCGCTCGAAAGCGCGCTGACCTGGCATGGCTGGATTCCCGAAGCGGTTTTCACCACCGCCAGCGTGACACCGGGACGCAAAACGCTGCACTTCGACACGCCGGACTTCGGAGCGTTCAGCTTCCACCCTCTCGCCATTGCCGATTATCGGTTCCTGACCGGCGTTGATCGGGTCCAGATGGGCAAACTCACCGCCTTCGTCGCCCAGCCTTTGCGGGCGCTGATGGACCTGGTTGCCCTGCGCAAGGAACAATGGAGCGGGATCGAATGGCTGACCCATGGCATGCGGATCGACCCGGACAGGCTCGTCTCGCTTCGACGAAAGGATTTCGCCAAGCTCAGATCCACCTACAAGCACAAGGCCGTGAACGCCTTTCTCGCCGCGCTCGAATACGCCGTCATGGCCCGAAAGGCTTCCAATCATGATTGACATCATCCAGGAAAAGCTGCGCAGCTACGATGCGGCCAACGCCCTCGAAGAGGAAAATGCCGTCAAGGAAATCCTCCAGGAGATCGCGCTTTATGCCCTGTGGCGCGGCGATTTCTTCGATGTCGCCCTGTTTCAGGGAGGCACCTCGCTGCGTATCCTTCATGGCCTGCCGCGTTTTTCAGAAGACCTCGATTTCCTCCTCCGCGCGCCCGATCCGGATTTCGATTGGTCGCCTTATCTCACGGTTCTGGTCGACGTGTTCGGCCAGTTCGGCCTGAAGCTCGACGCGCGGCCCAAGGCGAAAATGGACAGCGCGATCCGCCAGGCGCTCCTCAAGAATGATTCGATCGCCAGCCAACTCGACCTTATCTTTGCCGGGACAGGCAAGCCCCGGACGATCCGCATCAAGTTGGAAATCGACGTCAATCCCCCCGCCGACTCCGGCGAAGATGCGACCTATCTCGATTTTCCGGCCGACTATGAAGTGCGACATCAGGATCTGCCGTCCAACTTCGCGCTCAAGATCCATGCGCTGCTCTGCCGGGGCTTCCTCAAAGGCAGGGACTGGTACGATTTCTCCTGGTATGTCGCAAAGGGAACTGCCCCCAATCTGCCGCTCCTGCGCGCGGCGCTGATTCAAGCCGGACCGTGGGCCGGTGACGAGAGCATTGCCGTCAATATGCCCTGGCTGAAGGACGCGCTGGGCAGCACGATCGCCAGTCTCGACTGGAAAGCGGCAGCCGAAGATGTGCGCCGCTTCCTGCGTCCGGCTGAACTCAAATCGATCGACCTGTGGAGCGAGCGCTTCTTCATGGCGAAGCTGGACCGGCTGGTTCCGCCCCCCGAACAGAATGCGAATGCATGATTGCCCGTCGCCAGGGCAAGCGCTCGACGCCTGACTCAAGACCTATGGAACCGTGCGCGATGGCAACTCGGGTCATCTCCTGCCCGAGCAACAGCAGGAGATCGATAACGAGCGGGTTGCTCTGCACGTTGGAAAACTTCTAGTCGCCGAAATCCCGCCAGCGGCCGACCAGTTCGATCATCTCGGCCTTGCAGCCGAAGGCATCCGGATAGATCGCGCCTTCATGTTGACCGAGGAAACCGACGATCGTCGTGATGTGGGTCGCGATCGTCGCGTCGACGCCGAACAGATCGGCGATAGGGAAGTGCCCGCAATCCTCGCCGTTCCACCAGGCCAGAAGGAAGTTTGCGACCTGGCGTGATTGGCCGGTGTCGGATCGGGCAATTGCGATGAGACGATCGAGGGCGTTGTCTGCGGCGGCCTTGCTGAAGGGTCCCTGATCCATGAGATCAGGCTACAGCAGCGTTGGGTGCGGGTGAACCGGAAATAGCAGGATCCAGCCCCGGCGAGCCGGCGGGATTGCCGCGCAACATCCAGGGCATCGGCTGGATGAGCCGTGCCCAGTCGGCGAAAGACGGAATGCGCCCCAGATCTTCGGTGACGTGCGCCTCCCCGATCAGACGCACCGGCACCTGACGTCCGTCGCTGTTGCGAACGGTCACGCCAAAAATCGTCTCGAGCAGGAAAATCCCCTCGGCATGGTGCCTGAGCGCCCGGTGGCGCGGATCAGCGATGATCTTCTTGGATTCATCGAACCATTGATGAAGGGCGATATAGTCGCCCGGCACGCCGCCCCAGCGGCGCGCCGAGCTGAGCGCATGAAAATAGCAGTGAGACATGGATCACAGCTCCGTCTCGGTGGTGTCGTAGTCGATGAACCGGGCATTATGCGTGATGGTCACGCCTCCCGAGGCGACATCGATGACGATCTCTCCGTAGGCGCCCTCGCCATTTTCCCAGCCACCATGATGGTCGCAGACGGCATTTTCAGCAAAAGACGACAGGGCGTCCTCCAGTTGCAATGCGGAACTGCGAACGTTTCCACCATAGTCGACGGCGTAATGGTCGCACAGCACCGAAGGCAATTCCCGGACAGACTGGCCGCCATAGGCGGTGACATCGCCCATCATGCCTTCATCACCGCCACCATCATAGCTGATGTCGACGCGTGTGATACCATGCTCCCGCAGGATAGGCAGGAACGCGCTCTTGCAGCGCGCTTCGACACGCCGGACGGCGGCGGCATGCTCTGCGATCTCGGCCTCGATACGAGCCTGAATGGCGGCCTGGTCGGAGGTAAGTTGCGTCGGTATCATACTGGTGTCTCCTCAAGCGAGCGGTTCGCGGCCTCGGCGCAGCGGGGGTAGGCGGCGGCGAGATTGCGATGAAGGATCTCGAAGTCGGGAATGGGGAACCGTCCCAACGGGTCGGGCCGCGTCGCGAGCAACGCACCCATGACGATGTCGTCGATACGGTCCCGGTCGACCGCGGGGGCACGGCCGTCGTCGTAGCGGACCGGCGGCGCGAAACCGGCTTCGACCCAGCTGGCGAGACCGTCCTGGGCGGCCTCGACATAGGCCGCGACCGAGGGATCGCGACGATAAGCGCCCGCATCGACCTTGAGACCGAGCGTGCGATAGATGCCGAAGTCGTGCCGGTTGGTGATAAAGTCGAGGGCACACCCGTCCGGGGGCGGGCCGAAGCGGGCGATGACGGCGGCCCGATAGGCGGCGACCTCAAGCCGGTTGAGGCGCTCGAAGTCGGGGGTGTGGCCGAGCTGCGCGCAATCCTCGTGTCCGGGCGCGCCGCCGAGGTCGATGATGTCGGACATGGCCTTCTCCTGTTGCGTGAACACAAAGGCACACCCCCCTCCTCTCTTCGGCCATGAGGCCAGTGGATGGCAAAGGACCCCCGATCCGCTATGGAGCCGAAGGTCATCTCAAGGGTTAGGGTCGATCGCGAAGCGTGTGGCGGCGGCCCGCCGCTGGAGCGAGCCGATGCGCTAGACGAAAGCCATGCGGTGATTGCCCGGCATCCGGTCAATGAAGGTCGGCGATCCAGTTCTCGACTTTGAGTGCGCGTATCCGCGAGAAGTCTGTGATATTCGCGGTCACCAGCACCGCTTCCAGGGCATAGGCATGGGCAGCGATGAACCAGTCATTTGGCCCGATAGGCTTGCCGGCTGCTTCCAGCTCTGCGCGAATACCGGCATATTCAGTGTCGGCGGGGACATCGAGGGCAAGGATCTGGAGGCTGTCCAGAATGGCCTCGATCTGCGCCAACAGCCGCGGCGAACCCGCTCTGGCGCAGCCGTAGCGGAGTTCCGCCGCGGTGATGATGCTGACACAGATCGCATCCGGGCCCACTTCGGCGATGCGTGCGGCAACCGATCCTTGCGGATTGCGGGCAAGCTCGGAGACGGTATTGGTGTCGAGCATATAGAGCCCGCTCACAGGTCGATGGCCTTTATCGGGAGCAATGTGTCCTCGACATCGGGAAACTGATCATCGGGCCCGAGCGGCTGCAGGGATGCGAGGACTTCCAGAAGATTCTTGCGGCGTACCGGTTCGATAATGAGGCGGTCGCCATCGCGATGGATCATCACGCGGTCACCCGGAAGTTCGAAATCGGCAGGGATGCGCAGAGCCTGACTCTTGTTGTTCCGGAACAGTTTGGCTTCTCGTGGAGGGACGGAAACTGCTTTTTTCCGGGCCATATCGACCTCCCTTGCATATGCATGAACATATGCATTGTACTGGGGAAATGTCAAGATTGTAGCCCATGCCGGGTGTTGCCGTACCAGTCACCGGAGCCGAGCGTGATGCGGCCCTCTGTCATGGAGAAATGCAAGAGGCCCCCGCTCCGCGATGGAAGCGAGGGCCTCTTGAAGCAACGACTGGACGGTGCTCAGCTTGCAAAGGCGTGCTCTGCCGACGACTGGCCGAGGCCGGCCTCGGCGCCCTGGGCCGGCGCGCCGGCGGTCTCGCCTTCG
>NZ_JBANFL010000044.1:0-6105 GCF_037154135.1 Sphingobium aquiterrae | reverse complement strand
TCAACGTTCCGCCATCCTGACAGGGGGTCCCTTTTGCGCGCCGATAAGGGGTCCCGTTTGCACGCCGATTGACAGGCTGGACGCGCCAAAGACATGCGCCTCCGCCCCCGAAGCCCATCGCAATACCCCCGAAGTCGGCCGCCACACCGGGCGCAGATCGGGCGGCGCGATGGCAAGCAGCCCGCTTTCCCCCTCCACCATCACGCTGCGCACCTGTTCCGGCGTAGCCCCCACCAGGGCGATCCGCGCCGCGCCATCGCCCTGCGCAATGCCGCGCACCCATTCCGCCCCGGCCCGCGTCTTGCCGAAACCGCGCCCCGCCAGCACCAGCCACACGCGCCAGCCACCCGCCGGCGCCATCTGTTCCGGCCGCGCCCGCACCGCCCAGTTCCACCGCAGCGCCGCCAGTTCATCCCCGTTCAATGCCGCCAGCACCGCGTCCATCTCCGCATCCGGCAGCTGGCTCAATGCTTCCCAGTCAGACTGCATCGCCGCGCCCGCCCTTTGCCCGTGGCGGCGCACCCCGCTGCGGCGATGCCGGCACCTTGCCGCCGTTACGGCGATGCTCCAGCCCCGCTGTCACCGCCGCCCCGCTCTTCTTCAACCGCGCCCGCGCCTCCAGCAATTGCGCGCGCAGCAGCTGCGCCACCTCATCGCCAGACCGCGCGCCCTTCCGGCCCGGCGCCTTGCCGCGCAGCGCCTCCAGCCGCGCCTCGATCTCCGCCACGCGGGCGCGGTGCATGCCCAGCAGCCGCATCGCCGCCGCCACATCGCGCTCGCGCACGGCGACCGCCCGGCTCTCCTCCGCCGCATCCTCGCCGCGCACCATCCGGCGCGCCCAGGCCAGCATGTCCATCTCCAGCAGCTGATAGCCTTCCAGCAGCGCCACATCCCAGCGCGCCCGGAAGTCCGCATCGGCGATCCGCAACCGATAGATATGCCCCCGGTCGATCCCCGCCGCCTGCGCCGCCGCCGTCACGCAGGACGTGTCGATCAGCGCCGTGAAGAAGCTGTCCTTCTGTTCCGCCGTAATGCGCGGCCTGCGCTTTGCGGCAGCGGCCGTTTCCATCTCCCGTCCGCCCGGCTGCACTGGCGCCCGCCGTTCCTGCCCACCATCCTCACCCATGATCGCTCCGATCCGTCGGCGGCAACAAAAAGGGCCGGCCCTTTCGGACCAGCCCCACATCGCCACGCCGGCGACTCACAATTCCCAATATGGCAATATGTGCCATATCAGCATGACGATGTCAATATTAATTATCCCATTTGGTTATTTTGTGCAGCCGCCACCCTCTCCCGCATCTGCGCCGCCTCCGCCGTCAACAGGGCGGCAAGCGCGGGCCGGGCCTTCATCGCCGCGAGCCAGCCCACGGTCCGCGGCCACCGCCCGTCCTTCAGCAGGGCGCTGGCATAATCCAGGTTGATCAGCGAAGACGCCACCGCAAGGTCGGCCAGCGTCAACCGCTCATCCACCAGAAAGCCGCCCTGCGGGATCATGCCCTCCAGATAATCGAGCACCGGCGGCACCGCGTCACGCTCGGCCTCGTCCGCCCTGGCGGGGTCGGCGGGCCGGCCCAGCAGCCTGGCCACCACCCGATTGAAGAAGACCGGCACGATCGCCGGCTGCATGATCGTATCGCCGAATTCCTCGAACCACACCGTCCGGGCGCGGCTGCGCGGCGCGGCCGGGATCAGCGCGGGCTCCGGGTGAAGCGCCTCGGCATAGGCGATGATCGCGCTACTGTCGCACAGCGAAAAATCCCCGTCGACCATCGCGGGAAACTTGCGAAAGGGCGACGCCTTCTCGAAATCCTCGCCACCCGCGCCGAAGCCGGCCGGCACCACCTGATGCGCGATCCCCTTTTCCGCAAGGAACCAAAGGGTCTTGCGCACAAAGGGCGATGCCCGCATTCCATAGATGATCATGTCCGTCTCCTTCCCGTTAGTCGGGTCGGGATGTGCTATCATTCAGGTTTTATTTTGCAACTCTAATGCCCATGTCCGATCCCGCCGCCACATCCCAAATCCGCCCCGCACGTGCCCGCGACCTGCCGCCGCTCCATCGCGTGATCGAGCGCGCCTATCGCGGCGAGAGCGCGCGACAGGGCTGGACCTATGAATCCGACATATTGGACGGCACCCGCACCGACCTGCCGACCCTGGCCGCCATCCTGACCTCTCCCAACGAACGCCTGCTGGTGGCGGAAAGGGCCGGCCAGCCGATCGGCTGCGTCCAGATCACCGACAAGGGCGCCGGCCTCGCCTATCTCGGCCTGTTGTGCATCGAGCCGACATTACAGGCCGCGGGGCTGGGGCGCCAGCTCATCGCCGCGGCCGAAGCCCTCGCAACCGACGTCTTCGGCGCGACCCGGATGGAAATGACGGTCATCGACGTCCGGGCGGAACTCATCGCTTATTATGAGCGCCGCGGCTATCTCCGCACCGGCGAGACCCGGCCCTTCCCGATAGACGTCACTCCGCCACTGCGCATGACCGTCCTCGCCCGCGCCCTGCCCCCGCTCTGCCCCCTGCTCTGATCGCCCGACCGCGCGCACCGCTCGTCCCTTCCTGCTCCGGATCGGCGCGTCTTCCATGCCGCGCCGCAACATTTCCGCTGGCGGCCCATCGGCGCTTGGGCTACGCAACGGGACGATGCTCGACCGCCTGTACCAATGGACGCTGGCCAAGGCCGCGCACCGCCACGCCGAACGCTGGCTCTTCGCCATATCCTTCATGGAATCGAGTTTTTTCCCGATTCCCCCGCATCCGCTGCTGGGCCTGATGAGCCTCGCCCGGCCGGAAAAGGCATTGCGATTCGGCTTCATCTGCACGCTCGCCTCGGTGTTCGGCGGCCTGCTCGGCTATGCTATCGGCCATTTCCTATATGAAAGCCTGGGGCAGGCGATGCTCGCCGCGCTCGGCCTGTCCGCCAAATTCCCTGCCGCCGCCTGCTATCTGCGCGCCTATGGGGCGGAAATCATCCTGGTGAAGGGGGCCACGCCCATCCCCTTCAAGCTTATCACCATCACCGCCGGCTTCATCGGCCTGTCGCTCTTCACCTTCATCTGGGCCAGCATCCTGAGCCGCGCCTTCCAGTTCATGCTGGTCGGCATCCTGTTCTGGAAGTTCGGCGCGGCCATCAAGCCGTTTATCGAGAAATATCTGGGCTGGCTCTCCGCGCTGTTCCTCATGCTCATCGTCGGCGGCTTCATCGCCGCCTCCATGCTCTCGGGCGGCGGCGGCGCCACGAAGGACAGGTGCAGCAGCGCGACGATGGAGAGCATCGCCAGCCAGCGTGGCTGATCGCATGAGGTCCCCGCATAGCGCGCCGCAGCGAAAGCCCAGATCCCGGCCTTGGCCCCGGCCCAGATCCCGACCATGAACAACAGGGCCGCCCCGCTCCTCGCCGCCCTCAAGAAAGGCGCGGGCAGCGCCACGGCGCTGGCGGGCGGCGGCTTCCATCGCATCTTCGCCGCGCAGATCTACGGCCAGATCGTCACCATCCTCGTCCAGATCGCGCTTGTCCCCATCCTGCTGCACAGTTGGGGCGCGACGCGCTACGGCACATGGCTGCTCATCTCCTCCATCCCCGCCTATCTCACCATGTCGGATCTGGGCTTCACCACCGTCGCCAAGACGCTGATGGTGATGCGCGTGGCGGATGACGACCGCGAGGGCGCGCTGCGCTGCTACCATACGGTCTTCGCGCTGGTCTGCACCGTCGCCGCCATCGTCCTTGTCCTCGCGGCGATCCTCTATGCCACCGCCGCCTTCCTCGGTTCCGGCATCGACAGCCTCTGGCTGACCCTGGAAAACAGCACGACGCTGCTCATCCTCATCGCCTGGGTCATGGCCTATCAATTCTTCCTGCTGGTCGCCTCCGCCGTCCGCACCCTGGGCCGCCCCGCCGTCGAATCCACCTATGTCGCCACCATGCGCCTTGCCGAGGCGGCCGGCGTCGGCATCGCCGCGCTCTCGGGCTTCGGTTTCATCGCCGTCGCCGCCGCGATGCTGCTCATCCGCATCGCCATGACGCTGGGCCTCTATGTCTGGACATATGATCTGTCGGACTGGCTGCGCCTGGGGTTCGCCAAAGCCTCCCGCAAGGAGTTCGCCAGCCTGCGCGGCCCCGCCGCCGCCTTCATGGCCATCCCGCTCAGCCAGGCGATGCTGATGCAGGCGCCGATCATCGCGCTGGGCGCCGCCGTCGGCCCGGTCGCCGTCGCCGCCTTCGCCACCGCCCGCACCATCCTGCGCGTGGGCTGTTCGGCGATCAACATGCTCAACGCCACCTTCGTCACCCGCTATTCCGTGCTCGCCGGCTCCCGCCAGTTCGCGCTGTTCCGCAAGCTGACGAAGGTGCATCTGCTCATCTCCACCGCCTGCGTCATCGCCTATGCCGGCTTCGCGATCCTGGGCGGCCCCATCGCCCTCTCGCTGCTCACATCGGGCAAGCTGCATGCCGGCCTGACCCTCGTCATCCTGCTCACCCTCTCGGTCACGGCGGAGATGATCTACAGCTCGGCGCTCACGGCGCTTTCCGCCGCCAATGTCCACGCCGCGCCCAGCCATATCGCGCTTGCCGTCAGCATCCTCTCCGCCGGGCTCTGCCTGCTCGCGGCGGACTGGGGCGGCACCAACGATGTCGCGCTCGTCGTGCTCCTGTCACAACTCGTCATTCTCGCCGCGATCCTGTGGCTCACATGGCGCAGGCTCGAATCGATGCGTAACCGCGACGGGGCGCCGCAGCCATGACCAGCGTCCTCTATGTCGGCCGCTCTTCCGGCACCTCGGGCCAGCGCCTCGCCGCCCTGCGCCGCATCGGCTATGACGTGCATCAGGTCGATCCCTATGCCGCCCTGCCCACCGCCAGGCTGCTCCACGCATGGTCCTACAAGACCGGCAATCTCGGCCTCGACAACCGCGTCCACAGCCACATCGCCGCCGCCCTGGGCGACACCCGCTGCGATGTCGCGCTGGTCGACAATGGCGAGCTCATCTCCCCCCGCACCATCGCCACGCTGCGCCGCGCCGCCCGCCGCATCGCCGTCTTCAATCAGGACAATCCCTTCAGCGCGCGCGACGGCCATCGCTGGCGCCTCTTCCGCAAGGCGCTCCCGCATTATGATCTCTACATCACCCCCCGCCAGTCCAATATGGCGGAAGGCCGGCAGGCCGGCGCCCGCAACACCCTGCGCGTCTGGTTCAGCGCCGACGAGATCGCCCACCAGCCCATCGCCCTGACCGAGGAAGACCAGGCCCGCTTCGCCTGCGACGTCGCTTTCGTCGGCACCTGGATGCCCGAGCGCGGCCCGCTGATGCGCGCCCTCATCGCGCGCGGCCTGCCGCTCCGCATCTATGGCCCGCGCTGGCAGAAAGCACCGGAATTCGCCCAGATCGCCCCCTTCATCCATCAGGGCGAGTTGAAAGGCACGGATTACACCAAGGCGATCCTGGGCGCCCGCATCAGCCTCGCCCTCCTCTCCAAGGGCAATCGCGACCTCCACACCACCCGCTCGCTGGAAATCCCGGCCATTGGCGGCCTGCTCTGCGGCGAACGCACCAGCGAGCATCGGGCCCTCTACGAAGAGGGCCAGGAAGCCGTCTTCTGGGACGACGCCGCCGAATGCGCCGACCTCTGCACCGCCCTCCTCGCCGACGAACCCCGCCGCCGCGCCATGGCGCAAGCCGGCCACCAGCGCGCCCTCGCCAACCGCCACTTCAACCAACGCTGGCTCGCCGAAATGGTCGCCGCCGCCATGGCAACGCCGGAACGCTGAGCGCCCCAACTGCAAGCACGCCATAAAAGGGAGCCCCTCCCCCGCATCGTCATGCTGAACGCGTTTCAGTGCAGCCGAGGCACGTGACTCGGCGGCACATCCCGCCTCCGCAACCGCCGCGCATGGGGAGGCATGGATGCTGAAACACGTTCAGCATGACGAACGAAAACAACGCCGGCATCCCCCTCAACCGTCATTCCCGCGCAGGCGGGAATCCATCTCCCAACCGCGCCCCGCATCACCCCGCATAGAGCATTTTCAAATTGACCGTTTACGGTCAATGGCTCGGAAAATGCGACAACAAAGGACGAGAGCGTTTTCGCTC
>NZ_JBANFL010000043.1:0-6842 GCF_037154135.1 Sphingobium aquiterrae | reverse complement strand
TGCAACCCCGCCCGCAAGGGCACGATGATAACCCCGGACTCCAGTTATGACCGGAGGAGAAATGGGGAGCACGTCAACACCAGATACGACAAGCTCGCCGACAACTTCCTCGCCATGGTCCAACTCGCCTCAATCCGCCTGTGGCTGGGCGTTTATGAGTCTATGACCTAGGCCGGATTATCGAAGGCTGGCTTCCTGTGCGGCAATGATGCGCTGTATGCTCTGCTCGATTGGTACGGTTGGAACGGCATCCTTGACAAGCGCCTTGAGCTTTGTCGCATTCCCTGTCAGGCGCCAGACTTCATTCTTGCGCATAAATTCAGGAGCTACTTCTATTTTGATGTCATGTCCGGTGAGTTTTTGAAACAGCGCAAGCAATTCTTTCAGCGAGATAGGATTGCCTGAACATAGATTATAGGTTTCACCTATAGCTTCTTGAGAAAACATGATATGCCGGATAATCGCTCCAGCTTCCGCTATATCTATATAATCCCGATCAACATCTATATTACCTAGACGCAGGACAGGTTTTCTTGCTGAAAAAGCCTGAGCCAGTTTTGAAACGATAAAATCCGTGCTTTGCCCTTCTCCAATTATGTTAAATGGTCGAACTATAGTATAATCAATATCATCCTTATAGTTGATAATAACTCGTTCACAGCAAAACTTGCTCATTCCATAATGATGTACAGGCTTAGGGCACAAGTTTTCTGATAAGCAGTCTGTGTCTTGATTTCCATATACTCCGGCAGTGCTAATGAAGATAAATCTAGTATTTCTCTTTATACTAGCTGCAGTTTTTACAATGTTTTCCGTACCAACAGTGTTGGATAAATAATATTCGTAATTTGAGGATGATGTAACGCTTGAAATAGCAGCGCAGTGTACAATCATGTCGGGACAGACTGTGCTCACAAGAGCTGCAACTCCGTCTAAATCCTCTATATTGCAATAAGCTATATTACCACTTGGCTTTGATTTGGTGGTACCGAACAACTCATGTCCATCCTGCTGCAAAAGTTTATAGAGATAAGAACCTACGAACCCCGTGGCACCTGTGATCAATATCCGTGCCATTATGCATGCTCCTTCTTCGGCACAAGGCTTCTCTGATCAGCAATCATTGCAGAATGCGCATTGCGCAGCCCTTCCAGAAGCATTTCGGCGGACTCCCGCCATGTCCGGGCCTTCCATTGCTCTTCGATCTTCTTTTCCCATGGTTTGAGCTTGGCCGGATCATTTGCGTAAAAAGCAATACGCTCCGCCCAGAGAGCGGTATCGAGAGGATGGATATATTCTACCAGATCCCTGCCCGTTTCCCGCAGTGGATCGACGTCGGATGTAAGGCACATTTTCCCATAAGAAAGGCTTTCAGGTAAAGTCAGGCTCCACCCTTCATAGAAGCTAGGTAAAAGCGTGAATTTGCAATACCGATATAGAACATCCAGTTCCTCGTCGGTCGGGCTCATGATAAGGATTTTGCCTCGTACGCGCTGATCCTGTTCAAGCGAGGCGAGAAAATCCCACGATTTCCAACCCTTCTTTCCGACAAAGACGATCTGGAGCGGCTTGTCCAGCAAGCCCTTTTTCAACATGATAAGATATGCCTTATAAAGGGTTTCATGGTTTTTCCGTGGTTCGACCGTACCAACGGTTATCGCAAAATCGCTGCTGATGCCGAGATTTTGCAAAATGGCGGCATCTCTCTCTTCTTCCGACACACTCTGCTGGGCTGTGCTGATGTCTGATCCAAATTCAACAAAATCACTTGCCGGAATGGTCCAGGCTTCACGTTCCTGGACCAGAATGCCATCGCGCTGCGCTGTGCGGCCGCCATATATAATGTGATCGAAATGGTTGGATACATGATCAAACAGGGCACCGAACCCCACGCAGGTTGTCGGAACATGAAATTGCGGAGTCAAAATGGGCGTAAGATCGTAGATGGTTTGTGATTTCATCACCTCACGATCCGGCTGAATCAGATCGTCAATCTTCGCTACACGGGAAAGAATCCCTGTCCCGTCAGAATCAATTCCCGCAAAGAAGATAATCGAATTGCGCGGGATGATCGACAAATAGGCCCGATGTCCAGGATATGATCTGCCATCGCTGCCAGGTTGACGAAACGGATTACGATGCCCGGTGTTACCGGATTCATGATCCGCCCAAAATTTATGAAAATTCGCGTAGCTAAGAGACAAGTCTGTACTGTCAAACAGCCATGATAAATAAGTATCATCTATCTCGAAGAAATAATCGTATCCTCGCTGAAATGCAAAGAACCTGGTTCTTGGATCGATTGCTTTCAGTTGCTTGGCATATTCCAGCTCTGCACGTACGATGCCACTGATACCGCCTTCCCATTCCAGGAAGGACATGGTTAAATCCATCCAGATAACCGGGGGCGCAGTGGGCGCGTTCAATTCAGTGGGCGCATATGTCAGGGCTGCATTCAGCAGCATCTGCGCGGTGTCTGACCATTTCATTGTCGGCCAGCCTTTGGCGATCTTGTTTTCGAAGTCCTGAAGCAGAGCATCATCCTTCGAATATCGAATGATTTTTTCTGCCCATCCACGCACGTCGTAAGTGTCGACATAATCAACTAGATCGCCGCCAATCTCACGCAGCGGAGGGGTGTCGGAACACAGGCAGAACTTGCCCTGTCCCAAGCTCTCTGGAAGGGTCAGGCTCCACCCTTCATACAAGCTGGGCAGCACCGTGAAACGACAATTCTTGTAAAGGGCGGCCAATTCCATATCCGTAGGTGTCAGGCATAGCAGCTTGCCCTGAAGACAGGGATGACGCGTGATGGTATCAAGCATGTCATCCACCCGCCACATCGGTTTTCCGATGAAAACCAACTGCGGCAGATCGTTATCAGCCATTTCCAGTGCCATGAGATAGGCCCGATAAAGCATCTCATGATTTTTCCGTGGCTCAAGAGAACCGACAATGATGATAAAATCCCTGTTTATTCCAAGCCCCTTGAGCAACCCAATATCATCGGATGTATTCGAGTTTTTGACGATATCTGTTCCGAATTTTACCGGAACGCCGGGCGGCGTCGGCCATCCTTTGTCCTTCTGCAACGCTTCAGTGTCGATTTGCGCAGTACGTCCGCCATAAAAGATCATGTCGCAGTTATAGGAAATCCATTCTACATAGCGTTCAAAGCGATCACATCCGGCTGGATCATAGAAGTGCTTTGTTTCTTCAAGTAAAAGGATAATATCGTAGACAAGGTAGAATATATGAAATTCAGGAACTTCTTTTTTCACAATGGAAAAAAAGCGTTCCTTCTGGCTATCCATCCAGCCTACTGCGATAATGGCATCGCCAGATTCATATGGATGAAAAAATCCTTGGATATCGGGCGCCTCCACATGCACGGTCTGCGCTTTCTCGGTCGCTCCCTTATAACGGGCAAAGAAGTGCATATAGGCATCAGCGACATTTTCGGCATCAAGAAGCCAGCGCAACTCTGTTTTCGAGATTTCTGCAAAGCCTTGGTCAATCTGCAGTGAAAGGCGCAGATTGGGATATATTCTGGCAAGGCCGCTCGCCATTTCCAGTTCGGCACGTACAATGCCAACCACACCGCCATTCCACTGCAATGCTGTGGTCAAATCGAACCAGAGATTGTTGATCGTCTCTGCGCGCTTGCCGCTACTGTATGTTGCCCGCCTTTTTGCTATCCGATCGCTCCAGTCCGCAACGGCTACACGTATAGTTTCCACTGCCTGCTGTGTGCCGACCGGGGCATCCGAAGGACCGGCGTTGATTTGCCCAAGTAAGACCGCACGCCGATCCTGCATCTTAGCCATCCGCTTTTTTTCCATATACGGGGCTATGATGGTGTTGAGTGGCCAGATCACGGCGCAACTTTCCAGAAAAGCCTGT
This sequence comes from Sphingobium aquiterrae, assembly GCF_037154135.1. Classification (NCBI taxonomy): domain Bacteria; kingdom Pseudomonadati; phylum Pseudomonadota; class Alphaproteobacteria; order Sphingomonadales; family Sphingobiaceae; genus Sphingobium; species Sphingobium aquiterrae. The sequence goes on along the minus strand of NZ_JBANFL010000043.1, from coordinate 2,939 downwards.
TTCCGCGCTGCCCTGGCCAGTTGAGACGTTGCCATATTATTCAGGCAGGCTTCATCACTGCTGGCGATTGATGCGACAATCCGCGCTTTTGACTTTCCGTCACCCAAAGCCTCGAGATGGCTGACTAGGCCCTCTTCATCTGGATCCCGACGCAAGATTTCACGATAACAGGCTTGCACGAAAGTCTGGCCATCCTTTTTAAGAAGATACTGTAAAGTACCCGGGGTGGCGTTTGTCATTATAGATTACCTTCCAGTCTTTCGTGCAATGCCGGTAAATATCGGTCGTCTAGGGAATGATGCGTTAGAAAGAAGCATTTTTTTCATTGCGTTCAAGGTCAGTGCTGACCATCATGGCGCACAGATCTTCAAGCGAGGTTTTCGCTTCCCACCCAAGATCGGTCTTTGCTTTGCCGGCATCACCGATCAGCAGATCGACTTCCGCCGGACGATGGAATTTCGGGTTGATCCGCATAACGGTCTTGCCGGTGGCGATATCGATCGCTGTTTCATCAACATCGGCGCCCCGGAATTCGACATCGACCCCGGTAGCTTTGAATGCCAGCGAAACAAAATCACGCACCGTGTGCATGCGGTTGGTCGCCAGCACATAGGTATCTGGCTGGTCAGCCTGCAACATACGCCACATGCCTTCGACATATTCCTTGGCAAACCCCCAGTCGCGTTTCGCATCGATATTGCCGAGTTCCAACACATCGAGCTTGCCCAATTTTATCTTGGCGACGGCGTCAGTAATTTTGCGTGTAACGAACTCGCGTCCGCGCAAGGGGCTTTCATGGTTGAAGAGAATGCCGCTGGCTGCGAAGATCTCATAGCTTTCCCGATAGTTCACCGTCATCCAGTGCGCATATAGTTTTGCCACACCATAAGGACTGCGGGGATAGAAAGGCGTGGCTTCGTTTTGAGGAATGGCCTGTACCTTGCCGAACATTTCAGAGGTGCTGGCCTGATAAAACCGAATTTTCGGATTAACCAAACGGATTGCCTCCAGCACGTTGAGCGCGCCAAGACCTGTAATTTTGCCGGTGGTGACGGGTTGATCGAAACTCACGCCTACAAAGCTTTGCGCCGCGAGATTATAGACCTCATCGGGCTGGTACCGGCTTAAAAGATCAATAAAGTTACCGAGGTCAGTAAGATCGCTTTCCACCAGATGAAAATTCGGGTCCTTTTCAATGCCAATTTCTTCAATACGCCAAAAGTTTACGGAACTTGTACGCCGGAAAGCGCCATATACTTGGTATCCTTTTTCAAGCAGGAGTTGAGCAAGGTAGGCACCATCCTGTCCAGAAACGCCTGTTACAAAAGCTTTCTTCATAGATTCCTCAAAAATGAAACTAGGCCGTAATTTTCAAATGCCTCAATAGGACATTGCAGGCTTTTTGCCACGTTAATGCCTCATGCTGGCAAGGCTTTCGTTCTTGCTCAAAACTCCCTAGCCAATCAGCTATGGATCGAGCCAGATCAACCTGCATATCGTCTCTGAAGTAACTGATCAACGGCGATGACACTTCTCGAAACACAGACAAATCCCTGGCAAGAATGGGACGGCCATATGTCAGCGATTCAGCTACGGGAAGACCAAATCCTTCTGCCAATATGGGAAATACGCCCATACATTCCTGATAAAGTCTGTCCAGCAATTCGTCGCTCGCATCTTCAAACCAGAAAAATTTCTCACCTTTCAAGGGATGCAGACGCATACGAGCCAAGCGTCGGCTGTGCTCGGCGCTGGCTCTGTACAGCTCGCGTCTCGGCTTGGCGATCTGCAGCTTGAGGTGGGTCGGTGGTACTCGCCAGGGCATCGGCGTTGGCCAGTCGCGCCTCGGCTTGGCGGGCCGTGGCGGGGACCAGCGCCTTGAGCGCTTCGACGTCGTCCGGCAAGAGCGAAACTGCGGTGTCCATAACCGCGATGGAATCACAACAGCGCGCCTGCTTGAAGCGAAAAATACACGTGCGAGTGGAACTTTGCTCCTATCCCGCGCTGGCGGGGCGCCAGCTATAGCCAATCGACTCCATTGAGCAGGCAGGCCAGCTGCAAGCTCGTCAGCGACACCACGCCGTCCTTGGCCGAGGGCCAAATGAAATGAAGCACCCCTTCTCGAGGCGCTTGGCATATAAAGGCATGCTGATCCCATCATGCCAGATGATTTTGATCAACGACCCTACGTCGCCGCAGAATACGAACAGATCACTACCGTGAGGATCGCGCTTCATTCCTTGCTAGGTCATAGACTCATAAACGCGCAGCCACAGGCGGATTGAGGCGAGTTGGACCATGGAGAGGAAGTTGTCGGCGAGCTTGTCGTATCTGGTGGCGACACGGCGGAAGTGCTTCAGCTCAGAGGCTGTTTCGGAACGGGATCGTAATGGTGGACGATCGAGTTTCGATATGATTCCGAGGGGTTGCGACACCAACCTTGGAAGCCATCATGTGGAACCCGACCGCCCGCGCGCATCATAGCCGCGCGCAGCTTCGCTATGGAAGCGATCTTACCGACGCGGAATGGCATTTGATCGAGCCGTATCTGCCTGCGCCATGCTCTTGCGGGCGGCGACGGCGTTGGCCGATGCGGGAAATCATCGAAGCCATTTTCTATTTGTTGCGGGCAGGCTGCCCTTGGCGGCTTTTGCCCGACAGCTTTCCGCCATGGCGCACGGTTTGCCGATGGTTCTGTACTCTGCGCGATGGCGGGGTATTTGAAAGCCTGAACCATCGCCTTGTCCAGGTCGACCGCGCCCGAACAGGGCGAGAACCGATGCCGTCGGCGGCGGTCATCGACAGCCAGAGCGTCAAGACCACCGAAGCGGGCGGACCGCGCGGCTATGAGATTATGGGGCGTGACGTGCTCCCCATTTCTCCTCCGGTCATAACTGGAGTCCGGGGTTATCATCGTGCCCTTGCGGGCGGGGTTGCAC
>NZ_JBANFL010000042.1:0-7420 GCF_037154135.1 Sphingobium aquiterrae | reverse complement strand
CCAACCCTCCTCTTCGGAAAGCCGATTGAATCAGGAATAAATGCCGCTGTCTACAACCACCCGCACACAGGTCTCATTAGTCCTGCCCCGCCAAGTGATGTAGGTTCGAAGGTATACGGATTGATTGGCCGCGCGGCACCCTATAACTGCCGTAGCGGCCGGTCGACTCCACGCCCCCCCCCAATTGTCGCGCAGCACCCGATGCAGTTCCGTGACGTTTTAGGGTTTTCCGATGCTGATTGTGCATCGTACCGGCTCCTTGATCTTGGCGGCGGCCTTCTCGCACGCGGCAATGGTATCGCGGTTCTCACGAGCCATGTCGGCGGCGTCCACGATTGTCGCGACCACTGTTGACGCTTTTGGTGAAGCCGATGTCGTGCGGGTTCCGGCGCTGATAGGTAAACTCTGTCGTATCCTGAAGCACCAAGATCGGTCCGTCAGATGCGGCATACCGCGCCTTCGTTGCCTCGAGATGGCCTGCAAGGATGTCCCCTTCCTCGACCTTTGGGTTGGAAAAGAACCGATAAGCGGCTTTGGTGCTTGCCCAGTCCTGACAGGCCAGAGGGATTGTTCCTCCCATTCTGTCGCTCAGGCGGCAAAGCAAATCGGACACCTCGAAGAACCGGCTGATTCTGGCTTGAGCGGGCTGGTGCGGCGATGGCGGACGCACTGGTGTCGTCGGATTGTCGGATTTCCCGCTAATTTTGGGGTCTTCGCGCGGCTGTCGGGGCCGTTTTGGGCATTACGCGGGCGCAGTTCTCCCTTCGTGCCAGACGAGGCGTCTCAAGTTGTAGGCTAGGTTGGCCATGCCGATCTTCATCCTCGCGCGCTCGATGCCGATGGTGCGGACGAACAGGGCCATCCGCGATTTCTGCGTGGCGAAGACATGCTCGACGGCTGAGCGCACTTTCGAACGGGCGACGTTGGCGCGCTGGTGCCGCCGATCCATCGGCCGGCCCTTGGGCTTGCGGAAATGGATCATCGACTTGAGCTTGGCACGGCGGATCGCGGCCTCGTTCTTCGCCGAGCGATAGGCCGTGTCCGCCCATACCGACTGGGCGACGTTTTCGGTGTCGAGCACATCCTCAAACGGGCCGCTGTCGTGCTTTGCCGCGTGGGTCACCACCCATTTGCGGATGAACCCGAAGGTGCGGTCGATCCCAGCGTGGTTCTTGTAGCCGAACATCGGCACCATGATCTGCGCCGGAACCGCCACGCGCGCCTCGCCGGCCTCGCTGCGCTTCAAGCTCCCGCGCTTCATCGTCCAGCGCGCGTCGATGTCTTTCTGCGCGGCTTTGGCGGGGTCGTCAGGCCAGATCTCGTCGGCCGCCTTGCCCTCCTTGATCAGGGCCTTCTCCTCATCGGTCAGGTGCTGACGCGGCGCGGCAATCACCGTCGCGTCGATGATCTGCCCGCCTTGCGCCAGATAGCCGCCGGCCTTCAGCCGCGCATCGAACAGCGCGAAGAGCTTCTCGATCGCCCGGGCCTGCACCAGATGCTCGCGAAACAGCCAGATCGTCTTGGCATCGGGGCTCGGCGCATTGGGGGGCAACCCCAGGAACCGCATGAACGAGAGCCGGTCGCGGATCTGGAACTCCGCCTGATCGTCCGACAGATTATACAAAGCCTGCAAAACCAGGACCTTGAACATCAGCACCGGGTCGTACGGCGGACGGCCACCCTTCGAGCCGTCCGAGCGCTTCAGCGCCTTCTCCAGACGATAACGGAACGGCTCGAAATCGACCACCGCCGCCAGCGTCACCAGCGGATCGCCGCCCTTCGTCAGCCGCGCGAGATGCTCCTCGTAATCCCAAAATCCAGCCTGCCGCGCCATCACCGCCTCCGCTCGTCGTCGAACGCAGTGAATCACTCAGCGGCGCTGACCGCCAGACGTTTTTCGAGGCATCCGAGTGACCGAAAAGAAGCGAATTGGGCGTCCCCCTGGCGGCGATAGCGAAGAAACAAGACGGCGATTGCTGGATGCTGGGAAACTGATCTTTTCCAAGCAGGGTTATAGCTCGGCATCAAATAAGCTAATATCCGAGAAGGCTCAAGTGAGCCGAGGAGCAATTTATTATTATTTCCCAACAAAGCAGGCACTTTTTTTAGCAATACATCAGGAACTTCAGGAACTTCAACTGAATCCAAAAGAAGACATTGTCGAAAATGCAACGTCTTTCTCTCAAGCACTATTGACCATTTTAGAAGATATTATTGAATTTCGCATTGCACATCCTCATTCTTCTGCATTCTTTGCTGTAGTCCGCACCGAGGCTCGTCGAAACAGTGAGATAGCGGATGCACTGGAGGATGGTCGCTGGCTTGCACTTTACGATAACCTGATAAAACTGGGCATAAAAACTGGCGAAATTTCCGAATCCCAAAGTCATATGGTAAAAGCTGTACTTTCAGTTTGCCTCCTGGGGCTGACGCATCACAGTGCCGAGGCGACTCTGACTGCGCACAAAAACGCGGTAAAGGGACTTGGGCTTTTGGTCAAAGGAGAGCTTCTGTCGTCTAAGCCCGAAAGCGGCTAGAGTCCGATCCGAAAACTTTATTGAGCATGACGTGATGGGATGGACGGCCCCTGCACCAGCGTAGCTTAGCTGTGCGATGATGGCCGTAGAGCCACGTCTAGAGGAGTCGTCCCATGCAGGAGGTAGTAACCGTCGGATGGGATCTGGCGAAGAACGTATTTCAGGTTCATGCGATCGGCGCAGAAGGCAAGATTATCGAGCGCCGGCAGTTGCGGCGCGGGGAGGTCTTGAAGTTCTTTGGCGGATTGCCGCCCTGCCTCGTCGGCATGGAAGCGTGCGCGTCGGCGCACTACTGAGGCCGAGAGTTGATGAAGCTGGGCCCTGAGGTGAGGTTGATGCCGCCAGCTTATGTGAAGCGCGGGAAGACCGATGCCGTTGACACCTGGGCATGGCTGTCGGCCGAAACCATGCGGCAGTTCATCGTGAAGCGGATATAGACCGTGCCTTGCTGGCGGGCCGCGCGGGCGCGCGCCGGGAAGCGGCGATAGCGTTCCAGATGCGCCAGCAATTGCGCCTCCCAGCTTTGCGCGGCGATGCTTTTGGGCGCGGTCGTCTCGGGAACTGGAGGGCCGGGATCGACCACTTCCTCCACAGGCTCGTGCACCTTGCGCGTTATTGTGGAAGTGACAGGAAGCTGCACCAGCCGCGGCGGAACCACTATGTCCGGTTTCGGCTCCGGCTTCGCTTCCTGCCGTTCGCCCTGTTCGGAGCCGGGGGCGACCTCCTGGACCGGCTCTGCACAGCGAGCGGCAGCATCTTCACCACCAGCGGCGTGGACGGCGCGACAATCATCGGCTTGACCACGCGCGAGGTGAACTGGCCCCAACGCTGCCAAGCTTAACCGACTTTACGGCTGACCGATCATTCGAAGACGGCCATCCCGTATATTATCATCCCACCACCTATGCGATGTCTCAGGAGCTGGGGCGTTCCTTGCGCGATGCCGGATCAAACGGCCTCGTCTACGGCACCATGAACAACGCCATAAGCGATGCCATGATCCGATCGACAGCGACTTGCGTATTGATCCCCAATTCCTGATCGAGCAGCGGCCTTACCAATTGCGGCATCGCTACCACGCCCAGAAGCGAAACCGGCGCATAGTCACAGTCCATGGGTATGATGACTCCGTTGACGATCGCCTCCTGGAGCAAGGGCTGCATGGTAGCGAGATAGGGTTGCCAGATTCGCCGGGTGACGAGATCACGTCGTTCGCCTGGCCGCTCGATTTCCCGGATAAAAAAATGGCTGAGCGCAGGCATCTTGCAGTTAAAGGCGACGAACAGACGTAGCGCTTCCCGGCACCGCTTCGGAAATGGAGCGGGCTGATCAAGAGCCGTCCGCATGGCTTCGTAAATTTCTTCCAACTGGTCGCCAAGCGCATCGACCGTGGCGCGCCAGAGTCCCAGTTTCGAGCCAAAGCGGCGCGAGACAAGCGCCGGGTCAACCCCGGCGGAGAGTGCGATGTCGCGCAGACTTGTGCCGTCATAGCCCTTAGTTGCAAATGCAATGAGCGCGATATCTTCCACCCTGTGCGGATCGGGTGCTTCACTTGCGCGAGGCCGCCCTCTTCCTCTTGCCCGCCGGGAGTCGCGTCCCCCACTCTCAACCATTGACCTTGCCTCATCCACGCATTAAATCATCATATAATGATTTAATGCGTTCACTCTTTTCATGCAAGGCTCCATGTTCGAACTCCGGATCATTACTGCCGCCGATACCGATCCCGTTATCCACGCGATCGACACCGATGACGAGCAGGCAGCGATAGGTGCTGCACGGTTGCTCATTGCCGAAGCAATGGGTCGTCCTGGCAGTTTTGTGAGCATGGCCTCCAACGGCCGCTTTACGGCAGGCGCGGGGCTTTGGTCCCGTTCCGGCTATTACACATTGACGCCCCGTGCGTCGCTGAAGGGGAAACCCTGATGATGTTCCGCTTAAGCCATGCCTGCCATGCGGCATGCCGGGACCTGCCAATGCAGTTTGAAGAGATGCGCACAGCGATCGCCAACCTCTATCAGCATCATGATGTCCAGCCATCGATCCGGCTCGATCTGGAATGCAGGTTGTTCCTGTACTGGAGTATGGAAATCGGGCTAATCAACGCTCAGGGTAACAGGTTCGACCGATGGCGGGCAACGCGGTGTTTCGAGCGCAGCCTTCGGCAAATGCCGATACACCTGAAACATGGTGTCCTGCCGTACGGGGCGGGAATGGACGACATCTACCGGCAGCGCTATCGCGAGGTGCTACCGAAAATCCGGAACGTCTACGTTCGCCGGTGGAGCAATGGAAGTATCGAACTGCCGTTGACGCCGCGCGTTTCCAACCTCTTTCTTTGCTACACGGCGGAGCCGCTTGCGATGCGAACCTCTGGCCTTAGCAACACGCTCCATTCCATCCTTCGGTCAATCTGCGAAACCCAGGTAATGCAGATTCTGAATGACAGACAACGTCAGCGCGTGATAAAATTAAACTGATAGCAGTCCAGTCTGGAACACGACACACCTTCTTCTCGAGCCAGCGCATGCTTTCCTTGGTCTCAATGGGCACTCGTGTTTGGTCCCCTTCCGCTTGATCGCGAGGAGGCCCTTGAACTGGGGACGGCTCCAGAAGCCCGCCGCTGTCAGCCCTAACGGCAACCCTTCAAGTAGGATCGCAAGACTGGCCTGCATCAGCAGGCCGCACAGTTTGTGCTGTCGCCAGCCTCCGTCCTTGTCTCGCCCGCTGTTGACGTGTTTGGTATATCCGATGCTCTCCGTCGCTGCCCGCTGAAACACGGACTCAGTCGTGTCCTACAGCATCAAAAGCGTTCCTTCGGCGCCGCCGGCACGACACGCTGTCGCATGAAAATGTCCTGCCAGGATATGCTCTTCGCTGACCGAGGCGTTGGAAAAGAACCGATACGCCGCCTTGGTATTGGCCCAATCCTGACCGATCGCACCGCCCCAAACAGCCCATCAATCTACGGAAGCGCTCGCCCAGGCGCGCATCGCCAAACTCAGAAGCATCAATCTTTCTGCCGATCAACGAGCCGCTGTCGGGCTGGTCAATATCCATCACGCACGTTCCCTCTCTGGGTTTCGTACTCGGACAGGAATCACAGCCGACTCCTCGCCCGCCAATGCGGATGCGTCAAAAGCGAATCTCAGTCGAGATCAGATGTGGGTAATTGAAAGCCTCACCGGAGCAATACAATGCTTCGCGGCGGCGCCTACGACGATCATCGGCGCTTGGCATGGCTACTTCAGCCCGCCGCCCAATGCGCGATAAAGCTCCACGGCGTTGGTTTCGCGAACAAGGCGGGTGGCGAGCAGGCTCTGTTCGGCCGCATAGAGCGCGCGCTGGGAGTCCAGGGTCGTCAGGAAGGGATCGATGCCCGAGCGGAAACGCGCTTCGGACAAACGGTATGCGCCAGCGGCGGCCGTTCGCAAGGAGGATTGCGCCTCCATCTGGGCATCAATCGTGCCGCGCCTGGCAAGTGCATCGGCGACCTCGCGGAAACCACGCTGGATCGAACGCTCATATTGCAACAGCATCGCGTTGCGCGTCGCCTCGGCATAACGTAAATTGCCTTGCCTTCGACCGAAATCGAAGATGGGGACCGAGGCCGAGGGCGCCACCGACCAATAGTCGCTGCCGTTGCCGAACAGGTTGGACAGGCCCGAACTGATCGTTCCGAACGCGGCCGTCAGCGAGATGCTCGGGAAAAAGGCGGCGCGCGCGGCGCCGATATCGGCATTGGCCGCGCGCAGCTGATGCTCAGCGGCTGCGACGTCGGGGCGCTTCAACAGCACATTGGACGACAGTCCTTCCGGGAGATGTGCGATGGTCTCGCCGTCCGGCGCCAGTACGACGGGAGGCAGCTCCGGTTCGAGGGTTGTGCCAGCCAGGAGATCGAGCGCATTGCGGTCCTGTGCAACCAGCGTCGTCGTCTCGGCGATGTCGGAGCGTGCCTGGTCGAAGCTCGTCTGCGCCTGATGCACCTCGAGCTCTGAGGCGATTCCCCTGGCGAACCGCGCCCGCGTCAGTTCGAGGGTCTGCCCGAATGTTCTTTCCATTTCGCGTGCGATCCGCAGCCGTTCCTGATCGGCGGCCAGTGTCAGCCACGCGGTCGCCACTTCCGCGATCAATGCGGTCTGGGCGGCATTACGATTTTCGACCGACGCGAAATATTGCTCGAGCGCTGCCCTGTTGAGATTGCGGAGGCGACCGAACAAATCGATTTCCCAGGCGGAGATCCCGGCATTGGCCGTGTAGATGTCGGACCGACCGCCGATCGCGGCACCTCCGACACCGCCTCCGGCGGCGGGGACCCCACCGGGCAGATCCTGATAGGTCGCGCTGGCGTTCACGCCGAGGGTCGGGAACAGGTCCGAACGCTGCACCCGATAGAGCGCGCGCGCCTGCTCGACATTGGCGAGCGCGATCCGCAGGTCGCGATTGTTGTCGAGCGCGAGCTGAATGACGCTCCGCAATCGTGGGCTGGTGAAGAAGTCCTGCCAGGCCATGTCCGCCGGATTTTCGGTGTCCTGTGCTTCCGTTTTCCCCGAAGCGGGCAGGCCGGGAGGAACCGGCAGGACGGGCTGGACATATTTCGGCGCCATGTCGCAGGCCGAAAGACTGGTCGCGGCGGCGAGGGTCAGAAAGCGATATCCGCGCATCTCAGGCCTCCTGCGGTTCGAGGCTGGAGGGGGGCGCGTCTTTGCCGCCGGATGGTTCCGGCGCGCGTGGCGCATCCTGACGGAAGAGCTTCTTCACGACGAGGAAGAACATCGGCACGAAGAAGATCGCGAGCACGGTCGCGGTCAGCATGCCGCCCACCACGCTCCGTCCGATCGCATTCTGTCCGCCAGCGCCAGCGCCGGCCGATATGGCGAGCG
>NZ_JBANFL010000041.1:0-8963 GCF_037154135.1 Sphingobium aquiterrae | reverse complement strand
GGAACCGACTTGGCAGTCAAAACCCCCTATCAGCCCCCTTCCCGCGCCGGAATAACCGCCTAATCAGAGGCTCCTTAGCTTAATCCGTATCCGGAGTTGCGGAGGTAATTGCGACATTCGGTGGGACTGAAGGCATCGAGCAAGGTGCCGATGCGCCGCCAGGTTGCCTCATGTGATCGCTCGGCGGCTTTGCGCATGAGATGCTTGAGCTTAGCAAATACCTGCTCGATGGGGTTGAGGTCTGGTGAGTACGGGGGCAGGAACAGCAGGCGAGCACCGACGCTGCGGATCGCCTTGCGGATGGCGGGTCGCTTGTGGCTCGACAGATTGTCCATGATGACGACATCGCCCGGCGAGAGCGTTGGTACGAGGAACTGCTCGACATAGTTGGTGAAGCTTTGGCCGTTGACCGGCTGGTCGAGCACGCACGGGGCATCGATCCGATCGCAGCGGAGGGCGGCAAGGAAGGTCATCGTGCGCCAATGCCCATAGGGCACCTTGGCATGGAGCCGTTGACCGACCGGCGCCCAGCCGCGCAACGGCGCCATGTTGGTCTTGGCCCAGTTTCGTCGATGAAGACGAGACGGGCCGGATCAAGCCGGCCCTGATACTTCTTCCATTGCTCGCGTCGCCGGGCGACCTGTGGCCGAAGCTGTTCGGCGGGTAGCACGCTTTTTTTGAAGCTCAGCCCCTCGGCATGGACAAAGCGCCAGACCTGAACATAATCAACCTTCACCCCGCGTTCGGCCAGCTCTGCCACCAGCCCGCGTAGCGTGAAGTCTGTGGCGGCACGCTCCAGCAGCCAGTCGCGATTGGGACCGGACAGAATGTTGGGCTTGTGACCACCCATCTGGCCGGGAGCCGCGCTGCCCGTCTCGCGGACACGCCGCACCCATTTGATCGCCGAACTCGCCGCTACGCCAAAGCGTGCCGCCGAAGCATGGCACGACATGCCCTCCTCCAACACCGCCCTCACAACTCGCTCGCGCAGGTCCATCGAATAGGGTTTCGCCATGCTCGCTGGCCTCCAATCCCCAGCCAGCATCTTGAATCACAAAATTAGCTGAAAGGAAATCCCTCTCGATTCAGCCTGACGTCATCCCGCTCTAAGGGATCGCCCTGAGTCCTCTGGTCTTTTGGACCGCATGCGGGAGGGCATTGCTCCGGGCGATCGATGAATATTGCCGGGCGCTGAGCTTGGGCGACCGCCGGAACGTGCTGCGGTCCACCGCCACCAGCCCGAACTGTGGGGCATAGCCCGAGATCCATTCGAAATTGTCGAGCAGCGACCAGTGGACATAGCCGATCACCGGCACGCCAACGACTATCGCGTTATGAAGACCGCCCAACGCTTCGAGAATATAGCGTGCGCGCGCCGCATCGTCATGGGCGGCAACGCCATTCTCGGTAATGAGCACGGGCTTGCCTGTGTTCGCATGGGCGTAGCGGACGCTGTTGCCCAGCGAAGCGGGGTAGATTTCCCGACCATCACTGGCCAAAGGTGCGTCCGGAGACGGCGGGACCAACCCATTGGCATCGTAAAGCCGGCGTGTGTAATTCTGTACACCGATGAAGTCGCCATGCGTTCGCGTCACGTCGAACCAGGGCTGATAGACGGCCTGCCGCTTGGAGGCCCGATAGCTGTCGTCCGTGCCGATGAGTTGATCGTCCTCGACCGCCAGGCCGACCCCGACGGGCAGGCCGGGCCGGATTGCCTTGATGGCCTGAAAGCCCTTGATATGCGCTGCGACCAATTCTTGCGTCACGTCCCGATCACTGAACAATGCGCTTGCGAAGACGGGCGAGCCGGACGCTCTGGCCGCGGCCGCCAGCATTGCACGGACCGCAGGCATGAACGCCGATGGCAGGGAGACGAAGCGCAGCAGCGCGGAGGCATTGGGCTCGTTGAGCGTGACCGCATAGACGATGCGGTCGCCCAGATGCTGCATGGCGCGTCGCAGAAACGGGCGAACAGGTCCGCGCCGTCGGTTGCCTGAAAATGGCCCCTGGCGGCAAACCAGCGCGGTACGCTGAAATGGCTGAAGGTGACGATCGGCTGGAGGCCGCGCTCCAGGCAGCCATCGATCAAGCGGGAATAGTGGCCCAGCAAGGCCGTGGAGAACAGGCCGGGCTCGGGTTCGATCCGCGACCACTCCAACGAAAAGCGATAGGAATTGAGGCCGAGCGCCTTGAGCAGGTCAAGATCCTCGGCCCAGCGATGCAGGCTATCGCAGGCGTCGCCCGAGGGCTCGACGAAGAAGGTCGGCTTCACATGTTCGAGCAGCCACATGTCTGACGCGACATTATTGCCCTCGACCTGATGTCCGGCCGTCGCCGCGCCCCAGAGAAAGCCTTTGGGGAATGAACGGCCCGGAGCGCCGAATGGCTTCTGCCCCATATTGGCGAGAGCCGGTGCGGCCGCGCCCGCCGCGCAGATGCCGAGCATCGCGCGACGGGACGACGGGCCGGTCGTCATTTCGCCGCCGGGCATTTAGCGACCAGCGCGTTGCACCGCCATCCATCGGCGAAGGGCGAGAGGTGGTAGCCATTGCCGTAGATATTGGGCGCGGTCAGATAGTCGGTCGAGACGATTTGCGCCCCGCTTGCCAGTGCGGCGTCTCTGCGCCGGCCATCATCCTGCCGAGCATCGACCGTGTCGATGTCGGCGCGGGCACGGACGAGATAGCCCTTTTTGACGGCATCGCGAATTTCGACGCCGCGCGTCAGGGCGTTGTCGTACAGCATGAATGCCGTGTGGGCCATGCCGGGCTTGCCCTGCACGAAGGCCATGCGGCCCTGAAGCGACGGACGCCCGTCGAGATAGGGCGCGAAGGCGGGAAAGTTCATGCCCGGCACCAGAAACAGAAACAGGAACTTGCCCCGGGCCTTCGCCACCGTAGGCCAGCGTTTGGCGAGCGCGGCCGCCTCCAGCGTTGGCATATTGCCGCGCAGATCGTCGGGTGTGAAGACCTTGTCGCGGCCCAATATGCTGCGGATGCTTTCGTCCACCTCGTCAAATGCCGCCTGGTCGAAAGGCGGGATTGCCGTGGCGCCAGGGATTGCGCGTTCGAGGCCCGCCAGCTTGGGTTCCAGCAGGATGAACACCGGGCTATGACGGGGTTCAGAATCCGACCATTGCTTGAACAGCGTCAGGCAAGAACGGAACGTCGGGCACTGGCTGCGAAAGTCGAGGTCGGCCATATGGAAGACCTTCAACCCGGGCTTGGCCAGTTCCTCGCGATAGATCGGTGCGAGGTCGGTCGCGCCCTGCTCGCGCAACTGGCGATAGGGCAGCGGATCGGCATAGGCCCCACCTTTCGGATCAGGCTGCAGGTCGATCTCGACGCTCCGCACCCCGCTGCGCAGTTGCGCCTGGAGAGGCATCTGCACATAGTCCAATCCGTTCGCCATATCGGTCAGGCCGCCGGGATGCTCGTCTTCCATCGCTGCGTGCTGGGCGGCCGGCATTTTTTCGCCCATGGCGGCCATCAGCATTGACAGGCGCGGCGTCATCAGCGCCATGACGCGGGGGTCGGCCGGCATGGCATAGCTATTGTGCGTCCCAACCACCTGGATCGCGTTGATCGGCAAGGCGTCGGATGCGGCGGCGTCAGATTTTGTCCCCTGCGCCGCCGCCACGCCCGCGAGGAGCGCGACGGTAGCCAGACCGCCGGCAATATGCTTCTTCATGTTGGTATCTCCGGCTCGGCGGTCAGAAGTTGACGTTGACGAAGCCGCCGACGGTCCGTCGGGCATTCGGCGAGGTGTAATGGAGCAAGCCTAGCGGGCCGTAGACCTGCCAGCCGGTCGAAAAATATTTGTCGAAGAGGTTGCGGCCATAGACCCCGAACTCGACCTTCTTGTTAGGAAGCGAGAAGGCCAGCCGACCATTGACCAGCCCGTAGCCCGGTACGTTCGAATATGCGGGCTGGCCCACAACGGTCCAATATTCGCTGCGATAGGCATAGTCGGCATGCGCGCGCAGACCCATGCCTGATCCGAATTCATGGCTATAGTCGATGGCGGCCGTGCCTGACCATTCGGGTGCGTTGGTCAGGCGCGAGCCGGTATAGTTGGTGGTGGCGTTATAGACATAGTCGGTGAACTTGGCGTCGGTATAGCTGAGCGCGCCCGAGAACTGGAGGCCCCGCATCGGCTGCACCGCGACATTGCCTTCGACGCCCTGCGTCCGCAGGCCGCCCGCATTGCCGATCACGATCGCCTGTAGGAAACCGCCGCCGCCGTCCGGGATGTTGGTCAGAATGCTTGCCTGGAAATCCTTGAAGTCCGACCGAAAAATGTCGATGTTCACACGCAGGCGATGGTTGAACCATTCGGACTTGATGCCCGCTTCCCACGCCTTGACGGTTTCGTCGCGATAGGGCGCATATTTGTTGCCGACAAAGGCGATGCCCGCCGGCTTGTAGCCCGTCGAATAGCTCGCATATAACATAAGGTTACGTGTGGCCTGGAATTGCGGGGCGATGCGATAGGAGAAGTTGTCGCCTTTGACCTTGCCATAGGGGATGGCGGGCGCGGCGCTCGACCCGACGAAGATCGGCGTATAGCCCGCGACCGGGACCGGATCGACAGTGATGAAGTCCAGACTCTGCGCATTATTGTCATGTGTGTAGCGACCGCCCAGCGACAGACTGAGACGCGGCGTGAAGTTGAACTTGATCTGGCCGAAGGCGGCCATCGTCTCGTTCGTCGCGTCGAATAGCGAAGTGTTGGCATTGACCCCGATGGCGCCGGAGAGCGCATAGAGCACCGGCCGCGGCACGCCATTGGCATCATAGAGGGGTGCGCCGAGCGTGGCCCATTGGAGTTGCGTCTGCCGGGCATGCAGATTGTTGTAGAAACCGCCGGCAAGCCATTCGAAGAAGCCGCCGGTCGGGGACGCAAGGTGGATTTCCTGGCTGACCTTGTCAGTGTCGAGATTGCCGATATTGAACGGGATATAGGCGTATCGGTTGGTCGGGACGAGACTGGCGGGCGTTGAATTGTCGTAGCGGGTCTGACGGTAGGCCGTGGTCGATGTCAGGTCGAGCGCGCCGAGCTTGGCATTGATGCGCAGCGACGTGCCCCATTCCTCTGTGGTGATCTCACCAAAGGAAGAATCGGCGGTGTCGGCGCTCTCCGGCCCCGGAATGACACCCAGTTCATTGAGGATTGCGGTGAGGTTGGCAGGCTGACCCGACACCGGTGTACGCACGCTGCTATCCCAGTGATAGGCGTAGTCGCCCGACAAAGTCAGGTTGAAGCTGTCGGAAGGCTTCAGGTATAGCTTCGCACGGCCGCCATACTCATTCTGCGATCCGACCCGACGGTTCAGCGTCACGTTGCGACCGAAGCCATCGAAAGCCTGGTCAAAACCGGAGATGCGCAGCGCGGCGATGTCGCCCAGCGGGATATTCACCGTGGCGTTCAGGATGCGCTCGTTATGCTGGCCATAGCTTGCGCTCGCCTTTACCGAGGTGTCACCGATCTTCGGCTTGGTTGTCGTGACCGCAATGACGCCCGAGGTCGCGTTCTTGCCGAACAACGTGCCCTGCGGCCCCATGAGCACATCGACCCGGTCAATATCGACCAGCCCGGTGAGGCCATTGGCGCGCTGGCCGTCCATGACGACGTCGTCAACGACGACACTGACCGATTTGGCATTGGAGAAGTCGAAAGAGGTGCTGCCGACGCCGCGGATCTGGAAAGCCGCCCCCTGGGTCGGGTCATATTGAAGCCCAGGCACGACATATTGGAGGTCCGTGACCGAGGTGTAGCCGGTATTGGCCAGCGCCTCACCACCCACGGACTGGATAGCCAGCGGCACCTTCTGACTGCTCTCGGCACGCCGTTCGGCGGTGACCACGATCTCGGTAAGCCCATCCGAATCATCGGCCGCCTCCTGTGCATGTGCAACTGCGCCGCAAACAGGGCTCAAAGCCCCGAACAGCATCGTCGAAAACAGGTAGAAACTGCGCTTTCGATTAAAACCAGACATCGGTGTTGCTCCGCCCCGTTGAACCGTTGGGACGTGCAATAGGGGCTGGCGATGACAGATTTAAGACGGCTGTACGGCCAATAAATACATTTTTTGGCTAATTAAAAACATTCGTACTGTTTACAGCGAGTTCCGTGACGAGGTCGGGGAGGACGGACTGAACTTTGCCGGCCGCGCTGTTGCGAAGGCCATTGCCGATCAGCGCCATGATGACCGCCTGAACACGCGCCCGATCGGAACCGGGAGGAATGTTGAGCCATTGCGCTACTTGGACATGCACATTTTCCGCCCGCCGTCGGCGCATATCGACGGCAAAGGGGATGAAGGCCGGGTTGCCGAGCGCCGTCAGCGCGCTCTCATGGGTCAGGAGCACAATCTCGTTTCCGCCCGGCGCGCTGGCATTTGTCGCTCGCAGATCGGCACGCATGCGCCGGTAGATCGCCTCTACGCCCGCGAACAGGATATCACGATGGGTCGGATAGTGGTGGGCGATGCTGGAGGCCGCCATGCTTGAAGCCTGCGCGACAACGCGGTGGGAAAGCGCGCCGACGCCATGGGCGATGATGACATCGGCAATATGTTCAGCGAGCACGGCCTTCGCTCCCTCGGGCACATCTCCCGCCTTTCCGAGAGCTGCGGCGGCGGGCGCGGCCAGGCGATCAACCAGGCCCATATGCCAGTCTCCCCATGCCGGATTCGCCTCATGCAGGCTGTTCCGCAAAAGGCCGCGCACGGTTGAATGGCGTAACAACCGATAGTCGATATTATCCGACAGCAGGATCGAAAAAGGTTGCTCGTCGAGGCAATAGCCTGCGACGAGCCTTGCCAGCCGTTCGCCATCGGGTGTTCGGGAAAGCACGTCGCGCCAGACCCTCTCCCCCTCTTCAAGCAGATCGTCCAGACGGGGGAGCACCTGCGGATGGCGACTGCCCAACAGGGCGAGTTCGCAGGTTACGATGGCCGAGGTCCGCCTCTCGCCAGCCGCCATGTCCAGCCACGCGCAAATGAGTTCGGGCAATATCCCTGCTGCGACCGGATCGAGGCCGCCGATGCGTTCGCGCCAGTCCTGGCGGACGCCCGCCATGATCGCGATTTCCCGATCTACGATCGCCTCCACCAGTGCGGCACGGTCGCCGATCCGGTAGCTGATGGAGCCGACCGAAATACCGGCATGTTCGGCAACGGTCCGAAGGCTCATGCCGGAAAGGCCGCGCGCTGCGATGACGGCCCGTGCGGCATCTGTAATCGCCACATTGCCTTCAATGTTGCGGATGGTGGTTCGGTCAGTGGAAGCCATGGACTCCATGCATATCGTTCGCTGCCGAACAGTCCAGCGACGTTGCGATGCCTCTTGCCCGAACGGGGTGTCGTCGGCCTGTCACGCCGATGCCATACGGACCTTCCGTAATGCACGGACGTATTCCCTTCATCGCGTTCGGAATGACGCATTGCGGCAAGAGTCTGCTGTGGGCGGGGACGGACGCCCTCAGCCTCTTCGTTCTTATCAAGATCGTCCAGCTTCCACCGCTCTGGGCAGGCATCCTGTTCGTGCTCTCCTCATTCTGGAACGCCATCGGCGATGGGTTGTGGGGGCGGACGCTGGAACGGACGCCGATGATCCGGGCTGCGCTTCCCGGTCTGTGTGCGCTTGCCAGCATTTTGGCATGTCTGTCGTTCGCGATCCTGCCATGGCTGACGGCCGGATCGGCGATCATGGCCACTATCGCGCTGGTTCTGTTCCGGACTACCTTCTCGCTGCTGGATGTGCCGCACAATGCCACGGCGGCGGCGCTAGCGAACATGCACGGTCATCTGGTCGTCGCTCGATTGCGCGCGATCCTTGGCTCGGCCTCGTCCATCGTCGTCGCTGCTGCCGTTTTGCCCATGTTAGGCCAGAGTCCTGTCGCAGTCACGGCGGCGCGGACGATGTTCGTGGCGATCGCGATGATCGCATGCATCCTGTTAGCTCCGCTGCCCTGGCTTGTGCGAACGGCGCGCCAAGGCGATATCACCCTTCCTCAGGGCGGGACGGTGGCGTTCGGAAAACGCCCGCGCCGTGCTCTGGCTGCCTTTTGTTTCGTCCAGATGCTGGGCTTCGCTGCGCTTGCCTCGATGGGCAAGGCGGTGCTCCACGCCGACGCGCTCCATTCCTGGCTGCTGGACTATGCCTTGTTGTTACTGAGCGTCCTCCGGTTGGCCGCGATTGGATTTTGGTCGCCCTTGGCCACCCGCATTGGTTCGCCTGCTGCACTCAGTTGCGCTTATGCCGCCAACGCTGTTGCGGTGCTGGCGCTGCCGATAGCGATCGGGCAAGGGACAGTGAGCACGATTGTCGTCCTGTCGGCACTGGGCATGTCCATTGGGGGTGTCGGATTGCTTGCCTGGTCCGCCTTCTCCGAGCTTCTGTCACGTCTTGGGCTGGAAGGAAATCAGGCGATGGCCGCGCGCAGCTATGGCTGGTTCACTGCCATGTCGAAGATCGGTCTGGGGTTTTCGGGTCTGCTGACGGGCGCTTGGCTTAGCCAGCAGGCCGGTGCTCTGACCGAACAATCGCTGTGGCCGTTGGTTGTGCTCGTCGCCGCCCTGTGCCTGATAAGCGCCCTGATGGGTTGGCCGGGCTGGAACGGCGGGGCCAAATGGATGTTCGGCAGATTTTGGCGGGCTTAAGGAAAGCGCACGCTGTCCCCGCATTTTTTGGGCCAGCCGATGAAGTGTCTGCTTCGGCACTATTCGACGCGTGGAGCGGTACGCGGTAGCATGTGCAGGCGGCATCCGGCGGACGAATGCGGCATGAGGCGGCCCTAGCGTAGTATGCACAGCGTCACATAGTTATCGCTTTTATCCAGTGCGGCGCACCAAGACCGCCATGGCTACTACGCTACAGTACGCTAGGCAGCGTGGACAAATTCAGAGTTATGCCGTCATCAGGAAAGAGCTATCTGCCGGTCGGTTGAATCAGGTTGTC
>NZ_JBANFL010000040.1:0-10017 GCF_037154135.1 Sphingobium aquiterrae | reverse complement strand
CTGTCGCTTTCCCTTGAAGTGGAGTCTGGGCGGCGGGGAAAGGTGAGTCTTTCTGGACTCTTGGGCATGGTCTGATTTCCCTTGAATCATAGATTTGGTCCTTAAATCGTAGACTGACCCCAACATCTGGGTGTATTGACGCCTTGCATGACCGCGAGTCGGAGGAGCTGATGCGACGCATCCCGCTCAGTCGCCGGTCGCATGTGACCGGCTTCCGGCCTCTCGATGGGGAGGCGATCGAGCACGAGAGCGCGCTCGAACGGGACTTTGTGATGCTCGTGCAGTTCCTCGACGCGGGCGCGGCGATCCGGTCGCAGCCGATCACCATCCGGTTCGACGCCGAAGGCCAGTCGCGGCGATACACGCCGGACTTCCACGTCGCCTGGAGCGACGGCGCGACCGAGCTGGTCGAGATCAAGTATCGGGCAGACCTGCGCACGCAATGGCGGCGGCTGAGGCCGGCGTTCGCTGCGGCCCGGCACGTCGCCGCGCAGGACGGCGCCCGGTTCAGGATCGTCACCGAACGCGGCATACGGGGTGCACGTCTCGACAATGTCCGCAGGCTGCTGCCGCTGCGGAGTGCGCCGATCGACGGTGCGGTGGCGAGCCGGGCGATGATGGCAGCGCGGTCGCTGGCGGCGCCGACCTTCGGCGCGGTCGTCGGCGCGGCGTCGCAGGACCGGGTGCAGGCGCTGGGCGTGGTATGGCGGCTGATCGCGCGCGGAATGCTGGTTGCGGACCTGTCCCGATCCATCCGCGTCGATACGCTGGTGAAGGCGGCATGAGCGCCGCCGGCACGCCCGATCTGAGCGGAGTGCCGGCGGTCCAGTGGCTGGAAGCGCGGCGGCGCCATGCGGCGATCCGCGCGCTCGCCGAGATCCCCGACCGCACGCGCGCGGACGCCGAGTCCACGGCCGCCGTGCTCGGCCTCGACATATCCTTCATCTACAAGCTGCTCGCCCGCTACGAGGCGGACCCGCGCGTCACCAGCATGTTGCCGCGCCGGCGCGGCCGAAAGGACGGTGATCTGGTGCTCGCCGCCGAGGTCGACGAGGTGATCCAGGCGGCGATCGACGAGATGTTCCTGACCCGCCAGCGGCCGCGTGTGAGCGATCTCGTCACCGAGATCCGTCGGCGCTGCTGGACGCTCGGCCTGCCGCGCCCGAGCCGGAAGACCGTGCAGAAGCGGATCGACCAGCGTGCGCCGAGGGAGGTTCTGGCGAGGCGCGAGGGCCGCAAGGCCGCGCGGGATCGGTTCGCCCCCGCGACCGGCGCGCTCGATGCGCCCTGGCCGCTGGCGTTGATCCAGATCGACCATACGCTGGTCGATGTGATGGCGGTCGACAGCGTGAGCCGGCAACCGATCCAGCGGCCGTGGCTGACGATCGCGATCGACGTCCACTCGCGCTGCGTCGCCGGCTTCCATCTGACGCTGGAGTCGCCGTCCGCCACGTCCGTCGCGCTGTGCCTCGCCCATGCCGCCCTGCCCAAGGCGGGATGGATGATGGCGCGCGACATCGCCGGGACATGGCCGGTCGAGGGCGTGCCCGAGCGGCTGCACCTCGACAACGCCAAGGAGTTCCACTCCGAGGCGCTGCGGCGCGGCTGTGAGCAATATGGGATCGCGGTCGACTATCGGCCGGTGCGCACACCCCATTATGGCGGGCATATCGAACGGCTGATCGGCACGATGATGGGCAAGGTCCATCTGCTGCCGGGCACGACCTTCTCCAGCGTGCGGGAGAAAGGCGACTATGATCCCGAGAAGACGGCGGCGATGACGCTCGACGAGATCGAGCGCTGGCTGGGCCATGCCATCGTCGGCCTCTATCACCGCGATCTGCATCGCGGGATCGGGATGCCGCCGCTCGCCGCCTGGGAGCGCGGCCTCGCCGGCGACGGCGCCCACGAGGGACGCGGAACGCCGGTCGCGGTAAGCGATCCGCGTCGGTTCCTCATCGACTTCCTGCCGTTCGAGCGCCGTCTGGTCCGCCGCGAGGGCGTGTTCCTGCACTCGGTCAGCTACTGGTCGGACGTGCTGCACACCTGGGTCGGCGAGCGCGAGAAGATGCTGGTGCGCTATGATCCGCGCGACCTCAGTCGCGTGTATCTGCTCGGGCCGGACGGCCAATATTACGACCTCGCCTATGGCGACCTCAGCCGTCCGCCGATCAGCCTGTGGGAGCATCGGCTCGCGCTCAAGCGGCTGCGCGAGGACGGGAAAGCGCAGGTCGACGAGGAAACGATCTTCCGCACGATCGAGACGATGCGCGGCATCGCCGACCAGGCGAGCGCGGCCACCAAGACCGCACGGCGCCAGCGCGCCCGCCGACCGGGCGATGACGTCGCGAGCGCCGCGCCCGCATCCCGCGTCGGCTCGGTTGCGAAGCTCAAACCCTTGCCCGCCGACCGGCGGGTGTTCGCCAATGTGGAGGAATGGACGTGACGGACACGGTCTATCCGCACCTGTTCGAGCAGGTCCGTCCGCTCGCCGATGCGCCGGCGGAGGAACGGGTGCGGCGCATCCGCACCGATCGGTGGATCGGCTATGCACGGGCCGAGGCCGCCCTGGCCGAGCTGGATGACCTGCTGACGTTCCCCAAGCGCCTGCGGATGCCGAACCTGCTGCTGGTGGGTCCGAGCAACAACGGCAAGACGATGATCGTCGACAAGTTCAGGCGAACCCACGCCACCGGCATCTGCGCGGGCGGTTGCGACAGCGCGGTCGCGGTGCCGGTGCTAAAGATGCAGATGCCGCCCGGCCCCGACGAGAAGCGGTTCTTCGGCGCGATCCTGGAAGCGCTGGGCGCGCCCGACCGGAGCAGCGACCGGCTCAGCACCAAGCAGGACATCGCGATGCGGATGATGCGCGCGACCAGCGTGCGGATGCTCATCATCGACGAGGTCCACAACATCCTGACCGGCACGCGAATGCAGCAGCGGCGCCTGCTCAGCCTGCTGCGCTGGCTCGGCAACGAGTTGCAGATCCCGCTGGTGGCGGTGGGCACGGCCGAGGCGCTGCGCGCCATCCAGAGCGACGACCAGCTCGCCAATCGGTTCATACCGTTCCGCCTGCCGCCATGGCAGGCGGACGACGAATATATGCGGCTGCTCAACACGCTGGAGTCGATGTTGCCGCTGCGCGAGGCGTCGGGGCTGGAGGAGCCGGCGCTGGCGCAGAAGCTCTTGAGCGCAGCCGAGGGCATCCTTGGCGAGGTGGTCCGGCTGGTGACGCTGTGCGCGGTGGAAGCGGTGACGTCCGGCGCCGAGCGGATCAGGATCGAGGATATCGACAGCATCGGGTTCATGCCTCCCTCCGAGCGGCGCCATGTCTGTTGAGCTGTTCGAGGCGGAACTGGGTGACACCCAGGCTCCGGTGACGGCGGCCCGCGCCGCGCCGGTCCTGCCGCTCGCCGGCGAGGCGCTGCCGTCGTGGCTGCTGCGCTATGCCGCGCCGTTCGGGATCGCGGCCGAGAGGCTGCTGTTCGGCGATGCGGAGATGGCGCTTGCCCGCAATCCCGAATGGTGGCGCAAGCCCGATCCGCGCCTGATCGACACCATCGCCGACACGACGGGCGTGCCCCCCGAGCGGGTGCGCGCACTGACGCTGCTGGACTGGCCGGACAGCGGAATCGACGACGCGATGCCGGAGCGGTTCGCCCGCCAGCGGTTCGTCGTGGCGAAGCCCGCGCAACAGAACCGCCGCATGGGGGTCTGCCCCGAGTGCCTGAGCGAGGACGACGATCCCTATATCCGGCGCGACTGGCTGGTGGGATGGGTCGGCGCCTGCGCGAGGCACCGCGTCAAGCTGGTGCGCGCCTGCCCGCAATGCGGCGGCAAGCTGCGGCTGCCGATGCTGCGGGCCAAGGCGCAGATGGCGCTCGGCCGCTGCCAGCGCTGCCTGTTCGACCTTGCGCGCGCACCCGGCCACATCGTGCCGGATGCGGTGATCGACCTCCAGCAACTGCTGCTCGATCAGCGGCCATGCGGCGACATCGCGCTGGCCGAGATCGGCATGTTCGACTGGCCGGTCGTGGTGGCGCTGATCGATGCGCTGCTCGGCGTCGTGTGGCTGGACACCAGGCCGCAGAACCGCGCCAGGCTGTTCGCCCGGATAGAGCATGACCTGCGCTGCGCGCCGCTCGGCGCAGCCGACGACGGCGCCGACGCGCTGACCATCCTGGCCTGGCTGACACAGCCCTGGCCCCGCCGTCTCCAGCTCGCGCTGGGACTCCTGCACGCATCGCGGGTCGCCCGGCAGATGCAGCGCTGGCCGCATCTGCCCGAAGCCGTCCGCGACCAGGTGGAAGCCGTGCTGCTCGGCGCGCTTCCCAACTTCGTCCACGCCGCCGATCGCGGATGGTGGCGTCCCTGGATCGACAATCTTCCACAAAGCGGCGACGAGTTGCGCGCGATGGCGATGCGCGAGCCGCTGCCCCATCGTCGCCAGCGCCTGATGGCGCTCGCCGACGTGCGTGACGGGATGCCGGTCGAGGTGGCGGCCGAGGCCGCCGACGTGATGGCCCGCACGCTCTACAACTGGCTCAGGCGCGGCGCGAAGGACGGGCTTGAGGCCGCTCTGGAGCGTCCGGTCTGGCGGTATCTGACCGAACCGCAGGCCAGAGAGCTGATCGAATGGATCAGCACCGCCTCGCCATACACGCCGCGCTGGCGCTGCGATCGCCTGGTCAACGAGGCGCGCCGCCGGTTCCGCGTCGAGATCACCGAGCACGTCGCCCAGGCCATGCTGCGCCGATACGGCCCCTGGCCCAAGCGCCGCCGCCTTCCCTTGAAAAGGAGACTGACCGTTGCGCCAGTCTACGATTAAAGGGCAACCAGTCTCCGCTTTAAGGGGGAAACTAGTCACGAGACGCCCCCAGTCTCCGCTTTGGGGGAAAACGACAATGGCCGCGCGTCCACAGTGCAGGCAAGCGTTAGCAAGAATCCGAAGGATTCTTTATTGTTAGCATAGTTATAGGGCGGAATCGGCAAGCGATTCCAGAATGTTAATGCCGGTTTGGGTTCCTGATAGGCCGAGTCATCGGTTCCCGATAGGCCGAGTCCGGCGGTTCCTGATAGGCCGAGTCCCATCACGGCTTATCCACAGCGCGGATGTCGCTTTCCCTTGAAGTGGAGTCTGGGCGGCGGGGAAAGGTGAGTCTTTCTGGACTCTTGGGCATGGTCTGATTTCCCTTGAATCATAGATTTGGTCCTTAAATCGTAGACTGACCCCAACATCTGGGTGTATTGACGCCTTGCATGACCGCGAGTCGGAGGAGCTGATGCGACGCATCCCGCTCAGTCGCCGGTCGCATGTGACCGGCTTCCGGCCTCTCGATGGGGAGGCGATCGAGCACGAGAGCGCGCTCGAACGGGACTTTGTGATGCTCGTGCAGTTCCTCGACGCGGGCGCGGCGATCCGGTCGCAGCCGATCACCATCCGGTTCGACGCCGAAGGCCAGTCGCGGCGATACACGCCGGACTTCCACGTCGCCTGGAGCGACGGCGCGACCGAGCTGGTCGAGATCAAGTATCGGGCAGACCTGCGCACGCAATGGCGGCGGCTGAGGCCGGCGTTCGCTGCGGCCCGGCACGTCGCCGCGCAGGACGGCGCCCGGTTCAGGATCGTCACCGAACGCGGCATACGGGGTGCACGTCTCGACAATGTCCGCAGGCTGCTGCCGCTGCGGAGTGCGCCGATCGACGGTGCGGTGGCGAGCCGGGCGATGATGGCAGCGCGGTCGCTGGCGGCGCCGACCTTCGGCGCGGTCGTCGGCGCGGCGTCGCAGGACCGGGTGCAGGCGCTGGGCGTGGTATGGCGGCTGATCGCGCGCGGAATGCTGGTTGCGGACCTGTCCCGATCCATCCGCGTCGATACGCTGGTGAAGGCGGCATGAGCGCCGCCGGCACGCCCGATCTGAGCGGAGTGCCGGCGGTCCAGTGGCTGGAAGCGCGGCGGCGCCATGCGGCGATCCGCGCGCTCGCCGAGATCCCCGACCGCACGCGCGCGGACGCCGAGTCCACGGCCGCCGTGCTCGGCCTCGACATATCCTTCATCTACAAGCTGCTCGCCCGCTACGAGGCGGACCCGCGCGTCACCAGCATGTTGCCGCGCCGGCGCGGCCGAAAGGACGGTGATCTGGTGCTCGCCGCCGAGGTCGACGAGGTGATCCAGGCGGCGATCGACGAGATGTTCCTGACCCGCCAGCGGCCGCGTGTGAGCGATCTCGTCACCGAGATCCGTCGGCGCTGCTGGACGCTCGGCCTGCCGCGCCCGAGCCGGAAGACCGTGCAGAAGCGGATCGACCAGCGTGCGCCGAGGGAGGTTCTGGCGAGGCGCGAGGGCCGCAAGGCCGCGCGGGATCGGTTCGCCCCCGCGACCGGCGCGCTCGATGCGCCCTGGCCGCTGGCGTTGATCCAGATCGACCATACGCTGGTCGATGTGATGGCGGTCGACAGCGTGAGCCGGCAACCGATCCAGCGGCCGTGGCTGACGATCGCGATCGACGTCCACTCGCGCTGCGTCGCCGGCTTCCATCTGACGCTGGAGTCGCCGTCCGCCACGTCCGTCGCGCTGTGCCTCGCCCATGCCGCCCTGCCCAAGGCGGGATGGATGATGGCGCGCGACATCGCCGGGACATGGCCGGTCGAGGGCGTGCCCGAGCGGCTGCACCTCGACAACGCCAAGGAGTTCCACTCCGAGGCGCTGCGGCGCGGCTGTGAGCAATATGGGATCGCGGTCGACTATCGGCCGGTGCGCACACCCCATTATGGCGGGCATATCGAACGGCTGATCGGCACGATGATGGGCAAGGTCCATCTGCTGCCGGGCACGACCTTCTCCAGCGTGCGGGAGAAAGGCGACTATGATCCCGAGAAGACGGCGGCGATGACGCTCGACGAGATCGAGCGCTGGCTGGGCCATGCCATCGTCGGCCTCTATCACCGCGATCTGCATCGCGGGATCGGGATGCCGCCGCTCGCCGCCTGGGAGCGCGGCCTCGCCGGCGACGGCGCCCACGAGGGACGCGGAACGCCGGTCGCGGTAAGCGATCCGCGTCGGTTCCTCATCGACTTCCTGCCGTTCGAGCGCCGTCTGGTCCGCCGCGAGGGCGTGTTCCTGCACTCGGTCAGCTACTGGTCGGACGTGCTGCACACCTGGGTCGGCGAGCGCGAGAAGATGCTGGTGCGCTATGATCCGCGCGACCTCAGTCGCGTGTATCTGCTCGGGCCGGACGGCCAATATTACGACCTCGCCTATGGCGACCTCAGCCGTCCGCCGATCAGCCTGTGGGAGCATCGGCTCGCGCTCAAGCGGCTGCGCGAGGACGGGAAAGCGCAGGTCGACGAGGAAACGATCTTCCGCACGATCGAGACGATGCGCGGCATCGCCGACCAGGCGAGCGCGGCCACCAAGACCGCACGGCGCCAGCGCGCCCGCCGACCGGGCGATGACGTCGCGAGCGCCGCGCCCGCATCCCGCGTCGGCTCGGTTGCGAAGCTCAAACCCTTGCCCGCCGACCGGCGGGTGTTCGCCAATGTGGAGGAATGGACGTGACGGACACGGTCTATCCGCACCTGTTCGAGCAGGTCCGTCCGCTCGCCGATGCGCCGGCGGAGGAACGGGTGCGGCGCATCCGCACCGATCGGTGGATCGGCTATGCACGGGCCGAGGCCGCCCTGGCCGAGCTGGATGACCTGCTGACGTTCCCCAAGCGCCTGCGGATGCCGAACCTGCTGCTGGTGGGTCCGAGCAACAACGGCAAGACGATGATCGTCGACAAGTTCAGGCGAACCCACGCCACCGGCATCTGCGCGGGCGGTTGCGACAGCGCGGTCGCGGTGCCGGTGCTAAAGATGCAGATGCCGCCCGGCCCCGACGAGAAGCGGTTCTTCGGCGCGATCCTGGAAGCGCTGGGCGCGCCCGACCGGAGCAGCGACCGGCTCAGCACCAAGCAGGACATCGCGATGCGGATGATGCGCGCGACCAGCGTGCGGATGCTCATCATCGACGAGGTCCACAACATCCTGACCGGCACGCGAATGCAGCAGCGGCGCCTGCTCAGCCTGCTGCGCTGGCTCGGCAACGAGTTGCAGATCCCGCTGGTGGCGGTGGGCACGGCCGAGGCGCTGCGCGCCATCCAGAGCGACGACCAGCTCGCCAATCGGTTCATACCGTTCCGCCTGCCGCCATGGCAGGCGGACGACGAATATATGCGGCTGCTCAACACGCTGGAGTCGATGTTGCCGCTGCGCGAGGCGTCGGGGCTGGAGGAGCCGGCGCTGGCGCAGAAGCTCTTGAGCGCAGCCGAGGGCATCCTTGGCGAGGTGGTCCGGCTGGTGACGCTGTGCGCGGTGGAAGCGGTGACGTCCGGCGCCGAGCGGATCAGGATCGAGGATATCGACAGCATCGGGTTCATGCCTCCCTCCGAGCGGCGCCATGTCTGTTGAGCTGTTCGAGGCGGAACTGGGTGACACCCAGGCTCCGGTGACGGCGGCCCGCGCCGCGCCGGTCCTGCCGCTCGCCGGCGAGGCGCTGCCGTCGTGGCTGCTGCGCTATGCCGCGCCGTTCGGGATCGCGGCCGAGAGGCTGCTGTTCGGCGATGCGGAGATGGCGCTTGCCCGCAATCCCGAATGGTGGCGCAAGCCCGATCCGCGCCTGATCGACACCATCGCCGACACGACGGGCGTGCCCCCCGAGCGGGTGCGCGCACTGACGCTGCTGGACTGGCCGGACAGCGGAATCGACGACGCGATGCCGGAGCGGTTCGCCCGCCAGCGGTTCGTCGTGGCGAAGCCCGCGCAACAGAACCGCCGCATGGGGGTCTGCCCCGAGTGCCTGAGCGAGGACGACGATCCCTATATCCGGCGCGACTGGCTGGTGGGATGGGTCGGCGCCTGCGCGAGGCACCGCGTCAAGCTGGTGCGCGCCTGCCCGCAATGCGGCGGCAAGCTGCGGCTGCCGATGCTGCGGGCCAAGGCGCAGATGGCGCTCGGCCGCTGCCAGCGCTGCCTGTTCGACCTTGCGCGCGCACCCGGCCACATCGTGCCGGATGCGGTGATCGACCTCCAGCAACTGCTGCTCGATCAGCGGCCATGCGGCGACATCGCGCTGGCCGAGATCGGCATGTTCGACTGGCCGGTCGTGGTGGCGCTGATCGATGCGCTGCTCGGCGTCGTGTGGCTGGACACCAGGCCGCAGAACCGCGCCAGGCTGTTCGCCCGGATAGAGCATGACCTGCGCTGCGCGCCGCTCGGCGCAGCCGACGACGGCGCCGACGCGCTGACCATCCTGGCCTGGCTGACACAGCCCTGGCCCCGCCGTCTCCAGCTCGCGCTGGGACTCCTGCACGCATCGCGGGTCGCCCGGCAGATGCAGCGCTGGCCGCATCTGCCCGAAGCCGTCCGCGACCAGGTGGAAGCCGTGCTGCTCGGCGCGCTTCCCAACTTCGTCCACGCCGCCGATCGCGGATGGTGGCGTCCCTGGATCGACAATCTTCCACAAAGCGGCGACGAGTTGCGCGCGATGGCGATGCGCGAGCCGCTGCCCCATCGTCGCCAGCGCCTGATGGCGCTCGCCGACGTGCGTGACGGGATGCCGGTCGAGGTGGCGGCCGAGGCCGCCGACGTGATGGCCCGCACGCTCTACAACTGGCTCAGGCGCGGCGCGAAGGACGGGCTTGAGGCCGCTCTGGAGCGTCCGGTCTGGCGGTATCTGACCGAACCGCAGGCCAGAGAGCTGATCGAATGGATCAGCACCGCCTCGCCATACACGCCGCGCTGGCGCTGCGATCGCCTGGTCAACGAGGCGCGCCGCCGGTTCCGCGTCGAGATCACCGAGCACGTCGCCCAGGCCATGCTGCGCCGATACGGCCCCTGGCCCAAGCGCCGCCGCCTTCCCTTGAAAAGGAGACTGACCGTTGCGCCAGTCTACGATTAAAGGGCAACCAGTCTCCGCTTTAAGGGGGAAACTAGTCACGAGACGCCCCCAGTCTCCGCTTTGGGGGAAAACGACAG
>NZ_JBANFL010000039.1:0-13833 GCF_037154135.1 Sphingobium aquiterrae | reverse complement strand
TAAACCATCGAAATGAGGGGTCCCTTTTAGACGCCGATCACCCCGCTAACGGGGTCCTTTTTGCACGCCGATCCACATGATATGTTCAACGAACGCATCGCGCTTGGAGGGATTGCGGGCCTCGCATTCCCAGATCGTCTCGACCCGCCAGCCCGCGTCGCTTAGCCTTTTCGCAGCGATCTCGTCACGCGCGACGTTGGCCTCGAACTTCGGCATCCAGAATTCGAGGCGCGATTTCGGCATGCGGCAATGCGGGCAACCGGGGTGGCGATGCCAGAAGCAACCATGAACGAAGATCGCGAGACGATCGCCGCGAAACACGATGTCGGGCCGTCCGGGAAGATCGGACGCGTGAAGCCGGAAACGATGGCCTCTCGCGTGTAGCGCGCCGCGCACCAGTCGCTCCGGCGCGGTGTCCTTCCCTCGGACGCGCGCCATCACCTCTGAACGAGTCAGGGCTTGGGGCTTGCGCCGTCCTCGAGATACTCGCGCGCGTATCGGTAGGTCACCTTCTCACGATACAGGATGACGCGATCGGGAAAGACCGTCGCGCGCCAGATGTCGGGCAAAACTTCCAGCAACAGGCGCAACGCCTCGCGCATCGTGATGGGTTCGGCCGGAAGGGATACCGGGGCGGCGTCGCGCTGGTCGATATGGCCCACGGTGTGACGCTTGGGACGTCCTTTCTCGTTGGTGTCGGTTTCGTAGCGAAACAGATAGGGCAGCCCATCCTTGATCGCGATGAGCAGATCCAGCGCGCCAAGCATCGCGCCGCGCGGCAGGAAACTCAGCGGCCGGTCGATATCAACTGGGCGCTCCTTGTCGAAATCCGCAGGCTCCTGCGTCTCGCGGTTATGACCTGGATCATTCGAGCCGAAACCGCTGAAATTCCAACGCAGCGCGGTCGGGTCCTTGCGGCGCAACTCGTCGATCAGGATCGCCTCGACGTCGAAGTTCGAGAACACCATGATACGGACGGCCTTAAACCCGATCGTGCTGGGATCGAGCCCGACGCGGTCTTGGATCGTATGGTGATGCCGCGCGAGCCGCGAGCGGAAACCATGTCGAGTGTCGGTCTTGCCCGCGTAGACCGGATGGCCGTTCTCGAAGAGAACGTAAGCGCCCTTCGCGCGCTCCGGTATCGCGGCGATCGCCTCCAACGTCAGTGGGGCGATCTCCGCGCGATCGACGACACCCGGAAGCTCGTCCCGGAGCACCTTCTCCACATCGATCTCATATTCGACATAACCCCGAGCGGATGGCTCGGCGACATGGGCCGCGGGCGTCTCGAAAGCCATCAAGCCGCGCGGCGACGTCGGGTCCGCGCGCGCCCCAACCCGTTGGCGAGCGATTGCCCCGCGGCCCGCGCCAATTGTGTGGGCACGGCATTGCCGAGCTGCCGCATGCTCTCCGTCCAGCTGCGCGGGAAAATATAGTCATCAGGGAGGCCCTGCAGTCGCGCGGCCTCACGAACGGTGAAATAGCGGACATCGCCCTTGTCGGTCACCATCATGTTCTCGCCCCCGGGAACACCGTGGTCACCCGCCTTGAGCGCCTTGGCCGGCAGGTCGAGAGGGCTGCCCGTGTGGCCCTTGTAGACCTTGGCGCCGGCCTGATGGACGTGATTGCCAAGACCGTTGGGCGCGCCGAGTCCCTTCAGGACGTCGCGAACAGTCACCCACCGTCGCTCAGCGGGCGCTGTCTCGAGCGCGCGGAGTTTGCGCACGAGCGCGGCGTCGGCCGGCGCGAAACTGTCGATGCCGCGCCGAAGGCCATGGTCCGACCAATATTCACCGGTAACGAACTGATCCCACAGCAGGCGCTCGCGCGAATGTGTGGCCTTCATCTCGGAGGGCATGATCCCAAGATCCGATCGATAACCGAAGATCAGGACGCGGTGACGACGCTGGGCCGCGCCGAAATTGGCGGCGTCGACTTGCTGGACAGTGACCTCATACCGCAAGTCCGTCTTGCGGTCTGGTGTCGCGAGCCCCGCCACGATGGTCGACAAATAGGGGGCGAATTTCGGACGCAGCAGCCCGCGCACATTCTCGAACAGGAACGCGTCGGGACGAATTTCCCGAACGGCGCGAATCGCCTGCGGCCACATGTCGCGATGATCATCGTCGCCACGATGCTTGCCGCCAATGCTGAAGGGCTGACACGGAGGGCCGCCCGCGACCAGGGTCGCGCCGGCGTGCGCGCGCCAATCGACCTGGCGGACGTCCGCCCGCTCTATCGGCCAATCCTTGACGTGCTCAACGCCTCGCTCCGCGTTGTGCTCGATGGTCGCGACCGCGCAGTCGTTCCACTCGACCATGCGCTCATGCTCGAAGCCAGCGCGCGCCAGACCGAGCCCAAGCCCGCCGCAGCCCGTGAAAAGCTCAACGCTTCGCATGACGATTCCTGTTCGCGATCATAGTGCTCCTCCGCGCGAAAGATTCGCATTTCGGGACGCCGACGACAAGCGATTTATCATCCGCCCGAAAACTTTGTTCCAGTCTTGTTCCGCCAGAGTCGATCAAGATTCGAGCGCCCCATCGTCAAACGCGATGTCCTCGACGCCGGTACGGAAGGTCACCCCGTCAACGGTGATCTCCTCATGATCCCCGAAATCCAGGCTCGTCTCGCCGTCGTCGACGGCGTCGTCGCCCCGTAGGATCGCCTTCTCCGCAGCCGCGCGATCGACAAGCACCAGCGCCGTCCCCCGCTTCAAGCCACGCGCCGTGTCGATCAAAGCCCGCGCGCGACCCATGCGGTCGGCGCCGACGAGGGGGATGAGCCCACCGGCCTCGATGGCGAGCGCTCCGAAGCCGACATGACCTGGGATGAGCGTCAGATCGCGACCCGTCGCGTCCGAGGTCGGGCTGATCGCCAGGTCGCGCGCTTGCGCGGCGACATCGGGACGCCCGATGCCATCGAGCAGATCAGCCAGCCAACGGGCGCGCATTTCCGCGCGCACCGAGCGCGCCTCGTCATCGACCAAGATCCGCCCCTCATGGCCAGGGTCGCAGGTGATGATCGTCGGCGCCGCGGCGTTCGCCACCGTCCCCCAGCGACAAGCGACCGCCCAGCTTTTGAAATAAATCGGCCCATGGGCATCGACGATCTCGACCCGTTCGAGCTGTTGCAGAGCGGTCCTGATTGGCGGCGGACGGTTCCCATTCCAATTGCCCCGATCATGACTGCCCTTCGCCTCGGCCACTACGAGGCAAGAGTGATGGTCGTCCCATCCAACCCAGTCGGGGAGATCGCCGGGATATCCAGCGCGCCGGCGCAAGATGATGCCGGGCGCGAGCTCCAATCCGTCATGAACCTGGCGCAGCCACCGGCATCCATGATCGCGTCGCAGCGCGGCGCGTCCGAAGAAGCGGCCGAACAGGGCGGAGTAGGCGCGTTTCACCTCGGCGTTCGTGCCTGGTCCTGTGCCACGCCAACGCAACTCGATCGAAGGATGGGGCTCCAGCAGCGCCGAGAACAGGTTCATCCAACCGGCCGCGACGAGGTCGATCTGCAATGTCTCAACCGCCGCCCCCCAAGCCGCCCAACGAAGGTCGAACCACGCGCTTGGCGAGGTGGTCGACCAACTGCCGTCGGGGGCGATCTCTCGCCGGGTGACCGTTCTTAACATTGAACCTCTTTGGGCGCGCTCGCGCCGGGACTCGACGGGGACGCTTGCGGAGCGCGCCAATGCCCAGACGAGGGCGACGAACGCGTCGAAGAATCAATCCCTCCTCTCTCACACGATTTCGGGGCCAGATCGAGCGCGATCAAACCGCCAACTGATGCCGTCGGCGCGCATTATCCCCGACGCGGATTTGCCAAGCTGACTTTCCAGCGCGGGCCTCCACGGCACAAGCGTGAACTCCCTCGCCTTCTCGATCACGGCGAAGCGCCCGCTCGCCAGTTCGACCTTACGCGCAACGACGCCCTCGATGCGGTCGCCGGCACGGGCTTCGACATAGATCTTGCCGATCTCCCGCGTGAGGACGGCGCCCTCGCGCGACAATTCCCGACCTTGAAGCATCAAGATCGCGTTGGCTTGAAGTCGAATGCGCCCTCCATCCGCTTCCGCCAGCTGCTGCTCGACCAGCCATTGCTGCCGGCTGGCCATCGCGGCTCGGACGTCACGGCCAAAACCGGCGTCGCGTATCGGCACCGGGGACTGTGACGCGAGCTCGCGGTCGACCCAGGTCGCCGCGTCGGCGTCGCGAAGCTGGTCGAGTGGTCGCGCTGAAAGTGTTTCGACCTCGACTGGCTGGTCCCGATGACGGCGCGCCTCATAGGCGGCGGCACGATCGACATGGTCCGCAGGGATTATCCATGACCCGTCGACCTCGCGTTCGACGCCGGTGCCCGCCCGCCGCATCGCCTCAAGCCGCCGCACATGGGCTTCCGCGAACGCCTCGGTGGCCGAGGGGTCATGCCGCAGATGCAGGTCGGTCGAGTATCGCCCGCCATTCGCCGCCGCGACCTCGGCAACGGCGCGATCGGCGTCCCGGACCTCCATGCTTCTCGCCGACACCCGGATGATCGCGCCCTCCGGGATCGGCGCGACGGATTCCCCTCGCCCGATATCGATGTAGTGGGCATGACCATCGACGCCGTCGACCAGGAGATAATGCCGGTCACGGTGCTCATCGGCGAGGCCGCGCGAGATCAGCCGGCCGACGACAGGCTCCGGATCGCTTTCTCCGGCGCCGAACAGGCTCCGCCCAATCCATGGCCGCTGGAGGTTCCGGGCCGTCAGCTCGCGCTGCATCGTGCGGATGATATCGCCCCGTTCGCCGAGCGTTCGAAGCGTGCCCTCGAGGTCATCGGCGAGCCGCCAGCGGCCACCGCCGACATTCTCGGCGATGCCCATGCTCGCGAGCTTCTGCAACCGGCCCGCGCGAAGCGACTGCCGGAAGGGATCGCGATCCGCCGACGTGACCGTGCGATCGGCGTCCATCGAGCGGATCAGCCGCCGGTCGATCGCGGTCATCCGCTCCTCGCCGATATCGTGGCGAAGCCGCGCCTCGATTTCCTGGTCGGTCCGCGGGCCGAGATCGAGCGTCACCAGTTCGCCCGCGCGCTCGCGGATGCCATGCGCGATATACTCGCGGGCGATGATCAGGTTCTGACCGGTGTCGTCGACGCCGCGCAGCATGATGTGGGTGTGGGGATGGGCGGTGTTGAAATGGTCGACGGCGACCCAGTCGAGCCTTGTGCCCAGGTCCGCCTCCATCTGCGTCATCAGGCGGCGGACAAAAGGCTTGAGGTCGGGATATTCCCCACCGTCCTCGGCCGATACGATGAAGCGGAACTGGTGACGATCGCCATCGCTGCGCTGCAGGAACGCCTTGCCGTCGGCCGTGTCGCGCTCGGCGGAATAGAGCTCGCCCGGCGCGCCCTCGCGCGTTACGCCGTCTCGCTCGATATAGCGCAGATGGGCGCGCGCGGCGGGCATCCCCTTGGTGCCGATGCGAACGAGGCGCGTCTTCACCACCGCGCGCCGCGCGCGCATGCCGCCGAATCGATCGCGGCTGGAGAGAAGTCTTCCAATGCTCGCGCCACGGCCTATGCGGCTGCCGTCGAATCGACGGCTCCTGACCGACCCTTTCTCGGCCGAGCGGATCGCCGCGCCGACGACACGGCCAAGGTAGCGTCGCGCGCGCTTACCGCCTTGCTGGCGCTGCCGACCGAGGCGCGGCTTGAACACGTCGTCGTCGCTCATCTCCGGCCACCGTCATGCCAATGGATCTCGCGAATTCGAGCCAAAAACGGCGGATTTCGGCCAATCCTGGCGAGCATGTCTCGTGGCGCTCGCGCCATGTCTCTCGGAAAAACGATGTGCAGACAATCACTTGGCACCTGTCGCGAGACAGTGCCTTTCTCTTGCTTTCGCCTTTTTCCTTCCTCGCGCTCCCCCACCCATTCCCGGCTCAAAGAAAAAGCCGGAACGCGATGCCGAACCGACAGCGCATCCCGGCCTGAATTATCCGACCTCTCAAGCATCCGCCAACGCCGCGAGCGCCTGTTTGCGCCGCCCGAATTCGCGCTTGCCCATCAGTCCGTGCGGGTTTCCATCGCCATCGACGATCATCACCGCAACGAACCACCTGCCATCCAGTCGCCCGAAAATCCGCACCCGATCCAGATCGATCTCCTCCTCATCCGTGCTCTCATACGCGCCGATCCAGCGCTCCATGTCCCGCGCATCCCAGAGGAATTCTGTCTCCTCGGCCTCCAAAAACCGATGCGCCAGAGCTTCCCCGACACCGTGGCCGAACTCGATCTCCAGCCCTGAAACCAGCGCCGCCATCACGCGATCCGACGCCACCGAAATGGGTTGAAACAAGCCCATGATCATCTCCTTCGCTTCTGTTCTCCTCATCGAGAACATCGTGAAGAAGACGGGTGGCGGAGCGGCTGTCAGGGCCGCGGAGCGAAGCGAAGCGCCGCGAAGCGGACGTGGGGGGAACCGATTTTCGCAGAAAATTGGGGGGCACCCACGGGCCTTGATAGCCGCTTCGGCAGCCGTCATGCTGGGCCTGTCGAGACGAGCCCCTCCAACGCCCGCGATCATGGCACGACCTTCCGGACAGCGAACAGCACCGCTGGTCCTTCACCTGGGACCGGTGGCTTTTCGTCCCCGGCGGTGTCCCGGCGAACGACGAACAGCGACGGTTGCGCCGTCCGTTGTGGTGCCGGTGGATCAGCCGGCGCCGCGCGGCCGACAGTGGCGAGGTAGGCGACGGTCTCGCCGGGAAGTTGCCGGCGGGCCGCCAGAAAGGCGGCATAGGCTCCAGGCCCGGCATTGTAGGCGCCGAACAGCCCGGGATAGCCGAACCGGTCGTACATCAGCCGGAGGAAGAAGGTGCCCGCAAGGATGTTGTCGCGAGGATCGTCGGGATTGCTGCCGAGCGAGAGACGCGCGCGCATCGCTGTCCACGTCGCGGGCATTAGCTGCATCAGCCCCATTGCGCCGGCGCGGCTGCGGATCGGACGACCATTGAGAACGGTAAGGCCGCGGCTCTCCGCCCATATCACACGCTCGATCCAGCTCGTCGGGATGCCGAACCGGGCCGACGCTTCCTGGATCAACGGCCGCCAGCGGTCGACGTCGTCGGCCCGCGCCGGCGTGGCCGCGATCAGGAGCACGGCCGGGACAAGCCGGATCAACGCGCCCATAGCAACCGCGCCTTGCCGATCACCTGCGAGCCTTCGCTGATGCCGAAATAGCGGCCATCGAACGACGCCGGGTTGTTCGCCATCAACAGGAAAAGCTGGCTGCCGCGCAGCCTCACGCACCCGCTCCAGGCCGGCATGGGACGATTGCCGGCATCGACTGCCCGGCGTTCCGCCACCCGGCTTCCGTTGACGAACACCTCGTGCCCAAGCGCACAGACTTCGTCGCCCGCCGCCGCCGCGACGTGCTTCACCAAGGGCACGTTGGCGGGGATGTAGCGACGCCGCGAAGCCAGCATCCGCCATGGATCAGGCACGCGGGCGATGACCATGTCGCCGGGGCCAACCGCCGCGTCGGGGGTTACCGCGTAAAGGCCGATCGGGGCGCTCGCGCTAGCGTTCCAGACGAGGCGGGGAGCCGGCGGAAACGCCAGCGTGAGGCCGAGCAGGGTGATGCCGGCACCGGCGATCGCGATGCGGCGACCCAGCGTCCGGCGGCGTCGCTTCTCGGCGCGAAGCTGTTCGCCCCACGCGAGCAAAGGCATGCCCGCATCGTGACTGGAGCGCCTATTCATGGCCGGCTCCTCCCCTCGACTGGGCCCTCGACCATGCGTCGAGATCGTCGATATGATATTGGACGAAGCGGCTGTGGCGGCGGAAAACCGGGCCTTTCCCCGCGCGCCGAAGCCGCTTCAAGAGGCGGCTTGAGAACTTCAGATAGGCTGCCGCCTGGTCGGTGTTGAGATAGGGAGAGCCGCGTTTCGCGCGGTTCGCCCGGGAAATATCATCGTCGCTATCCATGTCGCCTGTCCGTCACTCCGGGGGGACGGCATCGCGCCGTCGCTGTCACCGGGACTGCCGGACGCGACACCGGCCGGGGAGTGTCGGAAACGGCATGCTTGATTTCGACACCCCGGGGCGGAAACAGGGAAAACCCCGCGCACCGGAGTGCGCGGGGCTCGGCCTTACCAGGAAAAGACGGCGTGGGTTATGCCGGGTGGCACGGGCTCTTCGGTCCCGTGCGACAGTAAGCTGACGGTGCAGACGCCCCCGCCTGCAAGGTCCCTCGCGAGCTATGGCAAATCCGGCTCGCCGCCCTTGCCCCGCGCGCCGAGGCGCGCGGGGCTTCTGGATCAGCGCGACCAGATGAGCTTGTGCTCGCCATCGTCACCCTGGCTGAGCGTCGCGTAGATCGGTGCCGGGAAGGACGGATCGTCGAGCTTGAGGCTTAGATATTCCGCGCCGGTCTCGCGCGCCGCCTTGGTCCAGGCCGCCCCGAACTCCACACCGCCGGCGCTGACGCGGTGGTCGGGGGACTTCTTGTTGTCGCGCTCGCAGGGGCGGATGGTCGCCTTGACGCGCAGCGTAAGGGTCCGGATTTCGCCATTGTAGCTGCCGTTTTCGCCGCGGGTGAAGCTGCCAATCTGTGCCATGATAACCTCCTTCAAAGGTGCGATGCCGCCCGATGCGGCCTCGACAGGCGGTCGATGAGGCGGGCGGAGGACGGACCCGCACCCGCAGGGCCGCAGCGCAGCGGAGGACGGCCAAAGCCGGGCTTCTTGCCTCGCGAGGAAGGCGAGGAAACCGAGCCGGGGAAGAAGGTCGGCGACGCCGTTGCGGGACCGCCGGACCCCGCCAGACCCGCCGTGAGAGAGGTCCGTTTCGGACGGCATTCCATGAGGGAGGTGGCACGGACAGGAGGGAAAGCGCCCTCGGTGCGATGGCGCGATCGAAGGCGATTTTCGTGCTACGACGTAGCAATGGCCTATGACGCATTCACGATCGACACAAACCTGGCAATCGAGGGCGGCCTCAATCTGGAGGGCGGCCTGCTCGGGCAGCTGACGCAGTTCAAGGACGGCCAGATCGACCTCATCCTGTCCGAGATCGTCGTGCGGGAGGTCCGGAAGCACCTGAACCTGCAGGTGAAAAAGGTCCGGGACACGCTGGTCAGCCTGGCGGCGCGCGCCGAGGAAGTACAGTTGACAGAGGGCGATGCGGCGGCCGAACTGAAGGCGAAAGTGGAAGCGCTAGGTGACCCGCGCGACGTCGCCGGCGCCCGGCTCAAGAAGTATTTCGAAGATACCGGTGCGACAACGATCCCGGTGAAGCTGGCGTCGATTGACGCGCTTGTTCGCGGATATTTCTCGGCCTCCCCGCCGTTCGATGCGACGGGCGCGAAGAAGAGCGAATTCCCGGACGCGATAGCGTTGCTGGCGATCGAGGCGTGGGCGACGAAATCCGGCAAGAAAGTGCTTGCCGTGTCAAAGGACAAGGGCTGGGCCGATTTCGCGGCGAATTGCGACGTGATCGATGTCGAGCCGGACTTCGCCAAGGCGCTCCAGATCGTGCAGGAGCATGCCGAGGAGGCATCGGCCCGCGTGGGCGCGATCCTCGAAGCGGTGGAGGCCGGCGGCCTCCCCGAGATCGCTGCCGCCATCGAAGAGGGCCTGCGTCGAGGGTTGCCGGGTTGGCCAATTCATGGCGAGGGCGGCGGCGCTTTCTATCTAGAGTTGGACAGCGCCGAGCTGGAATTCGAATCCTACACGTTGATCAAGGATGGCGACGGCTACGACATCACGATCGTTCGAATGGGCAGCAACCAGGTCGTCGCGCGCATCGGCGCGGAGATGAAGGCAACGGCTCGCGCCGATTTTTCGCTCTCGGTGTGGGATAGCATCGACAAGGAATATGTCGGTATGGGCGGCCAGTCGGCCGAGACCACCATCGAGTTCGACGGCGCTTTTCTGCTGACAATCGGGGGCGACCTCGCGGGCGATCCGGCCGATCTCGAAGCCGAGGAGGTTGAGATTGTCGAAGCCATCGACGAGGTGGATTTTGGCGAGATCGAGTTCGATCCCGGCGACGAGGACTATGAAGAGTGGCTCGCCGAGGATGCCGATGCCGACGTGGCGGTCGAGGGCCAGGCCGCCATTGAGCCGCCGGCATTCTAAAAAAACCGCGCGCCGACGCCGGAACGGCGGAGGCGCGCGGCCGGATTTTGAGGGGCCGGGTGCGGGCGGGGTTTCCCCCGCCCGCGATGATCACGCCGCTTGCTTCAACGGCTCCTGCTCGGTGTCGGGGTCCGGCTCGGGGGATCGCGCCGCCTCGACCTTGGCATGGGCAGCGACGGTCCCGACGCCGCCCCGCGCGGTGTAGGCCGATGCCGGGAAAGCGAGCCATTTCGGCACCCAGCGGTCGACCTTGGTCCGCCCGTCCGCGCCTTCGAGATGATCGCTGACGATGCGCTTCAAGGTCTTGGTCTTCTCGCCCGCGTTGGCCGTCGCGACCGTCTCGCCCGCGACCTCGGCGACGATCCGCGTCAGCACTTCCTTGTCGCGGATCAACTCGAAGAAAGCCGGGTCGGCCCGCCACCAATCGGCCATATCCACGTCGATCTGCACGCCGACAGCGGCGACGGCGGCGCTGCCGCTCGCCAACGTCTCACCCATGATGACCGTGATGACCTCCATGATGACAGGGTCTGGCAACTCGATCAGGCGCAGGAACAGGCCCGCCACGCCAAAGTCGTCGCCGTTGCCGCCGGTCACAGTCGGCTCCTCGGGCGAGAAATCAAGCATCGCCAGCACCGCGCGGCGGCGCTCGTCGAAGACCGACTCGGCGCGCGAGGTTTCGAGGCTTTCGGCAACCAAGTCGTTGCGGGTGGACTGCGGCTCGGGCGAAACGCGCCACAGGTGCGAACCGCCGATGGCGTGGGCGACCATCAGGCGCAACGCGATGCCGGGATGCCCAAGCAAGGCAGCGCGGGCGGCGGCGTGACGGTGCAGGTCAAGATAGGTCTGCATCGTCGACGTCACCTCGGGCCGGGCGATTTTCACCGCTTCCGGGGCATCGCCGCGCGCGACGCGCTGCGCTTCCTTGCGGGTCAGATAGCCTTCGTGGAAGGTCACCTCACCGTTGCTGCGAACATCGACATACACGCGCCCGCCCTTGCGCTTGGGAGCCTTCTCATGTTCCCAAGTCTGGAAGTGGTCGGAGGGCGGCACGATGACGACATCGCTCCAGCCTTCCTCCAGATAGGCGGCGCGGCGCGCCTCGATTGCTTCGTTCTGCGCGGCCCAGAATGCATCGGCATCGGCGAAATAGCGGTCGTCGCCGAACAGGTCGGCGACGGTCGCGCCCTTGAAGCCGTCGAGGTCGAACAGCGCGAAGCGGGCCGGGATCGACTGCCCGCCGAACAGCCATGCCTTCAACTGGTGGCCGGTCGGGACATAGGCGTCCGGGTCGTCGAACAGCGCCAGCCACGCGCGCTGCTGGCTCTTGCTGGCAAGGGTCAGGTGGCGGACTGTGGCGCGGTCGATCTTCTCCGCCGCATAGAGGCTCCGGACACGTGGCAGCAGATTGCCGAGCGCCAGCACCCGCGCGATGGTCAAGTCGGGAAGCCCGAAGGTCGCGGCGATGTCGGCAACATCGCGACCTTCCTTGACCAGCCGGGTGAAGGTTTCCCACTGCGTCACCTCGTCGGCGTCGAGCCGGGCGAGGTTCTCGATCATCGACGCCTCGATGGCGGCGGCGTCATCGGTTTCGGAGAGGATGCGGCACGGCAGGGGCTCGGCCTCGCCGGTTTCCTGCGCGACGATTTTGGCGGCATGGAAGCGCCGCGAACCGGCGACGATCTCGAAATGGCCTTCCTGACAATTGGGGCGGACAAGCAGCGTCTGGATGACGCCGCGCTTGCGCACGGTCGGCAGGATATCGGTCACATCGGGGACTTTCTTCCCGTAGCGCATGTTGGTCTTGCTGACGGACAGCTTGTCTTGGTCGATGAAAACGAGTGTCATGGCTCTACTCCTTGTGAGTGCCGGTCCGTCGTTCTTTCCGGGAGGGCGGACCGGTTTTCGGGATGGCGGCGAAGCGCGCCGCCCGCGCGTCAACCGCCGTCCGGCTCGCCGGGACGGTGCGGAAGATCGGGAGCCGTGCCGGTCTGGACGGCGCGGCGAAGCAAGGTTTCGGCCCACAGGATCGAACCGGCGCGGCGCGCCCATTCGGACCAGACGGACAGCGAAAAGCCGGTCGTGAACGACAGGTCGCGCTCGATCGCCATGCCGTAGGGCAGGCGCACGGCGGCGATCTCGGACAGGCTGAATGGGCCAAGTTCCGGGCAACCGAAGCCAAGGTCGGCCAGCCCGAACAGGGTGTCGCCGTCCTCGGCCAGTTCGGTTGCCAGCCATGTCGCCGCGCCGAGCGGATTGAACAATTTGACCACGGGCGGCGGATCGAAGCGCCGCCACTTCTCGTCACAGGCGCGGCGGGAAATGTCGTTGGCGCGCAGCGCGAAACGGAGTTCGGGGGTCAGGAGGATCATGCCGCGATCCTCCCGTCTTGCTGCGCGGCCTGTGCCTCGCGGTGGCGCGCCAGCAGCCAGTCGGCGGCCTTGGTCGCGGCGCTCGCCGCGCGGAAGATCGCGCGGTTATCCTCGCGCAGGACCTCCAGCCACGAGCCGAGATAATCGGCGTGGCGGACGGTCGGCACGATGCCGAGCGCGGCACAGAGGAACGCCGAACCCATCTCGGCGATCAGTTCCTCACGGGCATAATCCTTGCTGCCGAAGCCGTTGGTCAGGTCGCGCGCCAGCCGCTTGGCGTGGCCGGTGGCGTGGGTCAGTTCGTGCAGGCAGGTCCGGTAGTAATTGACCTGCTTGAAGAAGGCGGGCTGCGGCGGCACCTGCACGAAATCGAGCGAGGGGACATAGAAGGCGCGTGTCCCGCCGATGCGGAAATCAACGCCCGATGCGGCGATCACCTCTTCGGCGACCGGCATGATCTCGCGTTCGGGCAAGGGGACCGGATCGGACGCAAGCCCGGCGCGCAGCCCCTCGCACTGCGCGACATTGAACACGGTAAAGCGCTTCAGGAAGGGCACGGCCTTGGGGTCGCCACCTTCGCGCGAGGCGCGTTCCTTTTCGGCCTCGGGAGTGAAGCGGTCGGCATAGACGACGGTCACGCCACGCTCGCCCTTGCGCACGCATCCGCCCGCTTCCTGCGCCTGCCGGAAAGTCAGCCACGATTGCGACGGCCAGCCATGCTCGATCACCGCGCCCCACAGGATCAGGACATTGACGCCCGAATAGCTGCGCGCGGTGAGGGCGTTGCGGGGCAAGCCGGGTCCGGTCCCGCCGCTCGCGCCCCAAGGCTGGACCCACGGCAAACGCCCGGCCTCAAGCTCGGTGATGATCCGCGCGGTCACCTCGTCATAGAGGTTGATCCGGTTCTCGGTCTGACGATCTCCACCCGCACCCTTGCGGCGGGAACGGCGGCTGGCGGCTTCACGCATGGCTTTCCTCCACACCACCCCAAAAAGCACAAAGCCTCCCCGCAAAGGCGGGGGTGGGCGGCAAAGAGCGACCAAGAGGCCCGGCTCCAGCGGCCGGCGGCACCGTCAGGGCGGAACAAAGTGGAGCACCCCAAGCGCAGCGACGGGGTTGCCGCAGGCCGCGACGGGCCTAGCCGGGAGCGCCGCCTACCTCCGCCGCAACGGGAGAGGCAAACCCACAACGCCGCCGCGGGAGCGGCGACCATGTCAGCGGGCGCTCCGCGCCCGCGCCCGCCATGCGATCGTCACCCGGATGGGCGTGCGCCGTTGTGGCGCGAAGAAGAAAGGAGTGTTCGAATGAACTGAGCTTACTGGCGTAGCTTATGCCTG
>NZ_JBANFL010000038.1:0-16945 GCF_037154135.1 Sphingobium aquiterrae | reverse complement strand
TCAACGTTCCGCCATCCTGACAGGGGGTCCCTTTTGCGCGCCGATAAGGGGTCCCGTTTGCACGCCGATTGACAGCGAAACCGCCATCACCAGCGCCCGCTTCTGTTCATCAGACCAATAGCGCCGCCGCTCAACACCTGAAATTACCGTCACCTGACCCATCGCACCGTCTCTAGTACCGGCGCAAACACCAGTGCTTGCACCGGTGCCATCTCCAAATATCAGCCAATCACCGCAAGGCGGCCCTCACCGGAGGCGTACGCCGTGGCAATGGCAAGCGCCGGAAAATCAGCGCCAAGCCGCCTGATCAGCGGTCCTCACCGAATGCGTACTGACGGGGCATTGAGCATGTGAATAGAGGTGGCGAAGGAGGCGCGAGAGGCGGACCTCGCACAGGATCGATCAACTCGCCCCGGATTTCCGATGTGCCGGCATGTCGGCGACGACGATCTGTTGGGTCTGTTCATCCCAGCTATAATAGATGCGCAGGCAATTTTCAGGCGCGCGCGTATTTCCGCCTGTCTTGACGTGCCATCCCGCAGTCAGCCGCTGTGATTGCCAGTCGAACGTAAATTCGTCGCTTCCGCACGGGGTATTGCGGATACCGTCCTCCAAGGACTCGTCCCGAAGTGAACCGCCCCCAATCTGCAGGCGCTCTCGGCAAACTCCTGCCAACCAGAGCATGCAGCGCGCCGCTTGCTCGACGTCCACAAAGAAGGCCTTCTTGCAGCCACGGCGGGCGGCGCCCGTCAGGGCCACCCGTCCGACCAGGGCTCGATCACACCATTCCTCGAATTCCATCCAGCTGTGCGGCAAGCTTTCCACATGGTCCCCGGCTTCGCCGCCAACCGGAAGTCTTTGGAGGAGACTTTGGACCTGGGCGGTGGCGTTCCGCTCCCGCAGTTCCGCTTCTTCGGCGCGAATATGGGCCTTACGCTCCTCGTCCAGAGCATATTGCTCGAGGTCCTTTGCCTCGTTCAACTCCTTTGCGAGCGCCGCGATCCTGGCCTCAGCGGCGTCGAGTTTTTCGCCATCGCTTGCGCCGCTGCTCGCGAGCCGTTCCTGTTCGGCCTTGCGACTGACACTGCGCAAGTGCGCGAACGGCAGTATATCCTCGCCCATCCGAATGGAGCGCGTGCTGAACTGTGCAACGCGCATCCTGATCTGCCGATCAATGACAGTGGCTTCGTTGCCGTTCGCGAGCTTGGTGCCAAGCCATAACGGGTGGCTGTAAGGATCTGCGTCATTGCCAAATCCGGGCATGTACATGCGCAGGCCACCGTCGAATACCGCCAGGCGTCTGCTGAAACGTTCGGTCAGCGCCCATGATGTTTCGGGTAGGATTGCCGCGACATGGGCCAGGCCGCAAAGCCCGGATGCCAATCTGTCTATATTGATTGGAAGCTGCGGATC
The DNA here is from genome assembly GCF_037154135.1 of Sphingobium aquiterrae. NCBI lineage: Bacteria > Pseudomonadati > Pseudomonadota > Alphaproteobacteria > Sphingomonadales > Sphingobiaceae > Sphingobium > Sphingobium aquiterrae. The sequence goes on along the minus strand of NZ_JBANFL010000038.1, from coordinate 15,532 downwards.
GTTGCGATCCACGACGGACATCACCACCACCGGCAGTCGCCGCCGCGGATCCTCGAGCAGATCGAGAAAGGCGTCCTGCTCGTCGGTGTTGCTGACATACCAGGGCAGGGCAGACAATGCGTGGCCATCACTTGTCAGGCCCACCGTATCGACAAGCTGGCGGATGTAGCCTGGTCCAGCGGGCGCAATATCAAGTTCTGCCTCCCCGCTTCCCACGATCAGGCGCGCTGCAAATCGTGGCGATCGATCGGGCGTGCGCCACAATATGGCTTCTGACGTCCATATACGTCCGGCGACCGTCTTGTCCGGATCTTCCTGTCGGAGTGCCCATGCCTGAATCTCCGGCAGGTCAACCTCGATGGCGCTGCTGTTGCGCCCGGCGGCAAGGAGTTCGAAGCTCCTGCCCGCCATCGCCTCGGTTGGAAGCTGACCGCCACTGCGCCGCTGCGCCCATTTCAGGATTTCGCGTCGAGCCTGATCGATGGCGCCGACGTTATCCGGCAGGTCAGCGGCAATGTGGAGCACCTGATGTTCGCGTACTAGGCGGCCGGCCAGAGGGGCTAGCGCATCTCGGAACGTCGTCATATAGCGATCCCGTCATCACATTCAGAAGGTTCTGGCGGAGCAATTCCACCGCGCGCGCTGTTCCGCCGTGGTCCCGTCTCCGGCCAGCCAACCTGTGTGCCGAACGCTTGCGTCGGTGCCCGTCGTGGCGCGCCATCTACCACAAGGAAGCCGATCGGGCTAATCATCGGATGCCCCCGATCACTGCGGAAAACAGCCGACGACGCAGCGCCGGTCATTCCGCATCACGCCGTCGATGCCATTGTCGAGATCCCACAGGATCGAGCGTCCAGACGCTAGCCTCGCGGTGATCTCGCGCGCGTGGAAGGTGCGATTGATCCGCTTCGAGATCTGGACGTGCCGCAAGCTTGGCCCTGCGACAAAGCTCGTCTGCCAGCGGCGTTCGAGGTCGACGCGCTGCTCGACATCCTTTTCGTCCCAGTTCTCGACGCTTTCAGCATCAAGGGTATGACAGGTGACAGCGTCGATCCGGCGCGCGGCGGTCGCCAGTCGCCTGACGAACTCGACCAGATGCTGACGATTGTGGTGGCGCGCACAGGCATAGGGGTCTTTGATCAGCAGCTCGACGACGTGGTCGCCGCTGATCGGTGCAAGGAAGATCGCGAAGTCGCGTTGTTTGTTGGGTTCGAATACATAGCGGCCAGGAGCTGCCAGCTTCTCCGTCACCTGTGCGACCGGCCCAGCGCTTAGCGTCGGCCGCTTTGGCGGCACGGTGTCGGGCGCGCGAGCGGGCGGGAGCGCTGGTGGCGGCGCTTCATCTTCGACGACGAGAGCTAAAGCCAAGGGTTCAAGTGGTTCGTCTACAGGCGGTGGGTCCGCCTTGGTAGCGGGCGCCTCTGCCATATCCTGTAACGGATCATTGCCCAGAATATCATCAAACAGGGTGCTGGTGTCGCTGTCGTCCTCGCCCGGAATGAGCAGGCCGCGGCTTAGCTCGCGCTTGCGGGTCATCAGCGCGTCGAGCTTCAGATCGAAGCTGGATGGACCGAGCGCCGGATCAGGATGCACCGACTGGGGAAGATAGACATGGACGTCCCGTGTCTGCCCTATGCGAAACACCCGGTCGGTCGCCTGGTCTTCGACGGCTGGGTTCCACCAGCGTGAAAGATGGATGACATGGTTCGCCGCCGTCAGAGTCAGGCCAACGCCGCCCGCCTTGGGCGACAGGATCATGACGTCGAACCCGGGCTTGCGACGCTGGAACTGCTGGACCGCGATCTGACGCGCATCGCCCGTCACCCCGCCGTGGATTCGCGGAACTTGGTGGTCGAGGCCGTAGCGGCGACGGATTTCACTCGCGAGGAGCGCCTGCATGGCGAGGCTCTCGCAGAAGACCAAGGCCTTCTCGCTCTTCGCCTTGATTGCGTCGAGCGTGTCGAAGGCGGAGCGCAATCGCGCCGATTCCTCAAAATAGCCATCGGCGGCGTCTTCTGGCGCGTAGGGGTGGAGCGAAACCCCGCGCAGCATGTGCAGAATCTCGAGCATATGCCCGCGCTTGCCTGTGCCCTTCGCCGCCATCGCGCGCTGGATCACGCGCTCATAGGCGCCGGCCTGCGAACGCGGCATCGGCACTGGCAGCGCATGGATATGCTTTGCCGGCAGCCCCGGAAGACAGTCATCCTTCATGCGGCGCAGCAGGAGCGGGGGACGCCGCTCTTGGGGCTCAGTGAGGAGTCCATTGAGCGCGCGCAGGCGTTTCGCATCCGATGCGGGATAGCTGGTCTCGAACGCTTTACTGGAGCCAAGCAAGCCAGGATGGACGACGTCGAATATCGACCATAGGTCCTGGAGCCGGTTTTCGACCGGCGTTCCGGTCATCGCGAGCTGAAAGCGTGCGTTGAGCGTCTTGCTCGCGCGCGTCATCTGGCTTGCCGGGTTCTTGAGCTTCTGCACCTCGTCATAGATAATCGCGGCGAAGGGCTGTCGCGCGAAACTCAGATGATAGTCGCGCATCGTCTCATAGGTCGTAAGCACGATACCGGCATGCGCCCAGACATCTGCATCGATCGCGGCACGGCCCAGTTCGATATCGCGGCCAGCTTCTTCGCGCGCACGGTTGAGCCCCGCACCATAGGCGCTGACTACGGGACCCAGCGTGTCGGGATCGAGATGTTGCTCGATTTCGGCCCTCCAGTTTGCGAGCAGACCCGTCGGGGCGACGATAAGCACCGGCCTTGGTGATGCCTGCTCGGTTCGCAGCCAGGCAAGGAAAGCAAGCGCCTGATAGGTCTTGCCGAGACCCATATCGTCGGCCAGCAACGCACCCGGCATCCCCGCGCGCCAGCAGGACACGAGCCAGTTGAACCCCGCAACCTGATGGAGCTTCGGGCTGGACCGAAGGCTCGTCGGAATCGCAGCGGAGACCGCATCGAGCGTCGCTGGAGCAGAAGCGAGCGGCGCGTAGGCGACATCCTCGAGATTGTCGCGAACCTGCAGGAAGTAGCGCTGCGATGCAATCGGTGGCAGCTCCGCACCCGCGCCATCCTCTTCCGCGGCGCGGACGATCTCCGCTAGATCGGTCAGGGCGCTCCGGGCCTGCTCCGTCGCAGGAACTTCGGTGTCGCCGATCATGAAGCTTGGCCGGTCGTCGTGCAGGGCCGATTCAACTGCGGTGACCGCGGGCTCGATCTGGTCGGGCCTGATCTCGACTATCGTATCGTCCGGCGGATCGCCGATGCGCAGGCCGAATGACTCGGGGAGCCAACTGTTGGGCTTGGGCTTGATCCAGGGCAGCACGGGCTTGCGCCAGATATCGATACCGGACACACGCTCCGAGAATTGTTGGGTCTCCACGAACAGTGCGGCTGCCTGCGCCGCATCGACACCATCATCCAGGAGCGCTTCTGCCACCTTGCGCTGTGGACTGCGGGCAAACTGGCGACGCTGCTCCGCGCTCCCCGACTGTGCTTCGCGGACGACCTTGAGCGCGCGGTGCAGCACTGGATCGAGGAAAAGGATCGATCCGGCATCGAGGAGATAGGCGCGCCGCGATCCGTCCCCCTGGCGGAACCGGCGGGCAAAGATCGCCTGCTGCGCGGGTGGGAGCAGGCCGTCCGCCACCTCGTCGAGCACGGCGCCATCCTCGGTCTCCCGCATGCGGTCGGGACTGAACAGCACCGGATCGAAATCAAAGCCATCGGTCGATGGATGGAGGTCGAGTGAAAATCCCGCTGCGTAGCTGAGCCGCAGCCTTTCGATGAAGCCGTCGGGCTTGATCAGCGACCGGTCGTCGTCACCGATCGCCTGGCGGAGCGCCGCGAGGGCCGCCTGACGCTCGGCATCGTCCGCGGCGGCATTGAGCCGTGCTACCAGCTGGAGCGTCGTCCAGATCGGATCGGCGACCCGCCATTCCTTGCCTTCGAACTTCAGCCGGGCGCCGGCGAAACTGACCGGCGCCGGCAGGCCATTGGTCTTCGTCCAGCGTGTCTCGATCCGGAAATCGGCCTGATGGGCGACCCCGATCGACTGAAGATTGAGGGCGAGCCGCGCGACGGGCGGCAGCCCGAGGCTCGACGCTTCACTTTCGGTGAGCTGGGCGACAAGCGACGGGTGCAGTGTCACGTGGGATTCTGTCGTGGCCACCAAAAATGTGCCATCGCGCGCCTGATCCCCATCGCCGATCGCCTGAAACAGACGGGCTAGCGCCGGTCGTGCCGGCGCAGGGGCCTCGATCACCCAGGCGTCGAAGGGCAGGAGGGTCTGGCTGGCGCGGCCAAAAAACCGCCCGCTTTCAATGCGGACCAGTTCGATCCTCTCGCCATCACCATCGGCCCTGGCTTCAAAGCGAAGTTGGATATCGCTCACCAGCCGACTCCGTGCTTGGGATGCCGGATGCCGGCACTATGATAGACATGCCGCGCGAATTTCGGCTGCCAGCCGTTCGGGGGATTGTGCGGGATGGCTTTGAACCCTTCGCCAGCGGCCATGGCGCGCAAAGATGTTCCATTATACTGCCGCTTATAGAGAAGGGGTGCCTTGGCATCGACCGCGCGCCAGAAACGGCAGCTGCCATTATCGCTCCACTCCGCTATGCGGATGTCCCCAATCGAGAAAATCAGCGCCGATTGCGCCGATGTCGCGCCGCCGCCCTCCAGCGTGGCATAGACCATCGTTTGGTCTTCAAGGAATTTGCGCGCCAGCCGCTCGGCCTGCGACCCAAAGGCAAACCAGGCGTCTGTGATGAAGCCGGCATCGAGATAGGCGAGCCAGAAGTCAGTCCGCTCCTTCCACTGGTCGCGCCGCTCGACGGTCTTTGCGACGACAGAAAAGAACTCCCGCACCGTGGCCCGCACCAGCCAACGTCGCAGTACCGCAAAGGCATTGTCGACATCCGCGCCGGGCACCTGGTCGAGCACATCGCGGCGAAGGGCTGCCCAGCGCGGGGGCGCCAGCCGCGGATCACCGTTGCGCTTCACCAAGAGACCGCTGATGAGGCGCTGGTGAGCGTCTGAGCAGGTGTCGGCGATCCAAGGCGCTAGAAGCGCATAAGCGAGGATCGCGTTGAGCTCCTTCGTCGCCGGAAAGCGATCGAACAGGGCGATCAGCCGACGACCGCTTTGCTGCGCGATATCGCCGCGATGAGACGCTGCTGCCTCGCAGGCCGACAGCAGCGATTCCTCGACAAAGGCGCCATTGGCAAGGTCGCCATCCAGGCCGATATCGCGCAAGAGCTGTCCAGGATCATCGGTCGAAAGTAACGCCATAGACAGCCGTACAGGGCCCAGATCAGGCTTCCAGAGATCCCAGGCGGTGCCACGTGCGCGCCAAGGCCAATCGTGGCGATTGGCTACGAAAGCACTGGCATGAGTGAGATGATTGAAGGCTGGATGGCCGAGCGGGAAATTGCGCAGGTACGCGGTGATGATCGCACGGTCGATGCTCTTGCGGTCGCGGCGCACGCTATTATCGAGCAGCGGGGTCGCCATGGCGTCAAGGGATTCTTCACCCCAGATGCCGTCGATGAGTCTCCTGAGATCCTTCGGCTTGAGCTCGGCGCCCGGATCAATCCTCGCAAGAAAGTGCTTCCACGCCTCCTTCACGCGCGACGTGCCCATTCCTTCGGCCGTGATGCGCTGTTCAGCGCGCTCGATCTCGATCCTGTCACCGCGACGCGGCAGCTTTACGACAGCGGCAGCGCGCTCGCAGGCCTGTTTGAGCGCGCTCACGGCTTGTTCAGGATGCGACTCATCGCTTCCCCCTCCGCGCTCTTGGGCGTCACCATCAGGAATCTCAGGTCAATCCTGCGATTCTGTGCCTTGATCTGATCCGGCGTCCCATGCGCATCCGGTACCGCGCGGCGTTCGCCATAGCCGGCGACGCCCAGGATCGGTACGGGCGTGTGGCCCGAGCTGTTTACGAGCTGCTCGAGTTCGGGATGCGTGTCGGTCAGCTGCCGGAACGTGTTCGTCGCCCGGAGCGCCGAAAGATCCATATTGTCCTGGAGCACCCCGCCGCCCGAGAGCGGGTCGCTGTCGGTATGTCCTTCGATGAAGATCGCATCGATCTTGTTGGCGGCCACAGCCTTGCCGCGACAAGTCGGTCCGCCGGGCGCATGATCGGTGTAGCAGGGGAGAACCGCCGACAGCTCGTCCGCGACAATCCCCACAGCCTGGCGGCCTTGGGGGGACAGGGCGAACTGGCCGGTGTCGAACAGGATGCTGTTGGGCAGGCTGAGCACACCGGTTTCGGCATCGATCCTGACCGTGAGATTATAGGGCTTGAGCCGCTTGTCGAGGCGCTCCTTGAGCGTTTCCAGGATCTCACGGCGCGTCTGGCCAGCACTCGTCAGCGTATCGGTCGTCTGCCGGAACTGCAGCGCGAAGTAGAGCAGCAGGATAATGAAAATGAACAGAAGCCCGACCATCATGTCGGCCATCGACACGAAGTAGCTTTCCTCTTCCTCCTCGGACCGGCTCCGGCGCACTCCGCGACTGTCCATGTGCTAAGCCTGGGGCTGCATCTTGCCGAGCAGATCCTCGATCTGTTCGGCGAGTTCGGTGAGTGGCTCCAGCGCTGCGGACAGTTTGTCGACCGCGCCCGCCAGTGCGTTGTCCATGCGCCCGACCTGCTCGTTGAGATGTGCTGCATGTTCGCCAGACGCACCCTTGATCTGGTCCAGCGCGCTCGCCAACGCCTTGTCGACGCCTTCGAAGCGATCACGATAGTCGTTCCACGCTTTGGTTGCGGACTCGGTTGTTTGCGTGAGGCGTTCTGCGATGGCCGTGATGGACGTCTGATTTTGTCCGGCGGCCTCGGTCTGGCGGACAAGCGCGTCCTGCACCCGCCCCACTGCGGCGCCGATCGTCTCGGTGGCGGTACGGATCGGTGCGGCGGCCGACTGGAGATCGTTGGCCGCCCGGTTGAGCGTGCTCGCAATCCCGTCGGCAGCAACCCCGGCATCGACGAGTTTGCTGGCATGTGAATCCGACGCCTGCGCAGACCGTTCGATACTCGTCGCCAGCGATTCCATCCGGCCGGCGGTCGATCGAAGCGTATCTATAAGCCCGGAACTCGCTTCATCGAAGCGAGAGCCGAACGCGGCGAAGGCGCTTGAAATCGCCTTGGCGCTTTCCTCGCTGGCCTTCGCCACGGCATCGTCGATCGATTTCCCCAGGCCAGTCGATGCGCGCGACGTTGCCGCCTCGAGCGCCTCAGCGGCGCGCGCCAGGAGATCGGCGTTGCGGTCCGCTGCCGCATCGGCACCGGCGGTGAGCTTGGTTCCAATATCGGCGATCTCGCCACGCATCTGGTCGAAGGCGGTCTGGATGCCACTGGTCGCCTGCGCAAACTGCGCCACCGCGCCATTGCTTGCGGTTTCCGCTGATTCGGTCAGCTTCGCGCCGGTGGCATCGATGCGCTCGTGGAGGGCGCCGAACATTTGCGACATGCGATCGGAAGCGACGGAAAAGTCGCGCGCCGCCTGTGCGATCTGGTCGTTCGCGGCGCGACCCGATCCCTCGATCTGTTCGTGCATCGACGACAGTCTGGTTGTCATCCCGTCAAGCGCTGCGCCCAACTGGGCCATTTCCGCACCCGCATTCTTGCTGAGCGCGTCCCCCAGCTCCTTGCCGATCTGGTTGAAGCTGCCATTCTTGAAATCGTCGATGCTCGTCTGGATGCCGCCGAGCACCTGAACCATCGGTTTCATCTGGCGCTCGAGATTTTCACCGATCGCGATGGCAAGCTCGTGGCTGAAGCTTTTGAGCGCCGTCGTCTGCTCCTTGGTCTCGCGCAACTGTTCGGCTGCGATACGCTGAGGCGGTGAGAAAAGCGTGCCTCGATCCAGCGCATCGACGATACACTCGAGCTGGCGCTGGTTCGCGGAATGCCAATGTCGGTCGAAGAAGCGCAGGATGATCGAGGCGAGCACCCCGGCTATCGACGTCCAGAATTTGACGGATGTGATGGTCAGCAGGTTGATCAGGGCCGGCGTCATGTTGGCCGAGCCATTGGCGGCACTGAGCGCTGTCACGGTGGTCGTGAGCGCGGCGACGATCCCCAGAAAGGTGAAGGTCAGTCCCAGGGCGACGAAGATGTTCGCCCACCAGGCCAGCACCCGTGTGTCATCGCCCAAATGGAGGAAATATCCATCGGCGCGCATCGTTGCCCGCATGGGCACTTCCGATTCGTCGAGGATCGTCTCGCGGAATTGGCTCCAAGCCTGACGGATCTCATGCGCCTCGCGACCGCCGGCGACCATCGACGCATCCAGGTCATAGAAGCGCTCGGCAAAGTCTCGCTGCGCACCCTCGGTATCCTCAGCGTCCAGTATCGGGGCGAAGGCCCGGACGCGCTCTTTGAGAGTCCGTGATAGCGGGCGGTGATAGCGGATATAGTTGCGCACAATGATGAATGCGCACAGCAACAATAGACTTAGTGAAATCCAGAGAGCCGTCAGCGGGTTGCCAAAGACGAGGACAACCAGCCCGTTCACCGGGTTAATATGTGTTTCCATTGCCCCCCCAATTCCTGCCCTGAGAACGTGATAGCCAAGCTACGACCATCACGCACGCGAAATGGCTGAAGTACGGCGAGAAATGTCTCCAGTCTGACGACGACGCGTGTGCTGCGCGGTCTTGCTAATCAGTGCGTCGGCGCAGTCGAACTCGGCTCGCCGGGGAGGGAGCGTTCCCGAGGCATCCGGTCGGGGGTGACCTCGCCAAGCGCGCGATACATGGCGCTTAAACACCGACCGCGCCGCAATCGGCGATCTTGTTTCAATCGTTCACGCTGCGGTCTGGTTACGACTGCTCTCAGCCGAGGCGGTCGTTCAGCAACGCGGATGGGAATGACGGCTTTGTCCCAGCTGCCGCCTACGCCTGTCGGTAGAGTCAGGAAGTGGCGCGGTGTTGTGCGGCGTGCCTGTGGGGCTTGTGGTGCCAACCGAGAAGTAGTTAGCCATTGCGCGCGACACCCGGTTCATCTTGGCCGCCAGATATGTGGTATCCTGCGATGGTTTTCCGATGCTTCGTGCACGTCAGGCATAGGCTGAACGTGTCGGCTAGGCATATCCCTTCGTCATCGACCATATCCGGGTTCTGCCTTCTGCGCGGTGCCGCGACACTATGTCGATGCCATTGATCGTCGCGATGGGAATCGAGGATAAAGGGCACCCGGCCTAGGCCGAACGCGCTCTATGCCCCCTCGCATCGCTCGGCGGCACCCAGCCTCTCGCGGGTCTGGTCCATTCGGTAACGATCGCGGGCGCGGGCGTCGGTGCCCTGCGGTCCCGACCAACGGACGCCGCGCGGGCGCGCGGCGACGCTTTTGTTGTGAGCCTCTCCCATCAAGCGGGAGCAGGCGGCGCTCCCTCCTAGGCCCTTCGTGGTCGTCGGCAACCCGCGGCGCTTCGCTGGCGGGTGCTCCACTGACGTTGCGCCCTTCGGTGCCGACGCCCGCCGGAGCAGGCCTTTCCAGTCGCGTTTCGCCGCCCGCCCCCGCTTTGCGGGGAGGCTCATGTTTTTGGGGCGGAAGGAGGACAGGACATGGCTAAAAACGGAAACCGTCGCGCAACAGGCCGTAATCGCAGGCAAGAGGCCCAGCCCGAACGGATCAACCTCTACGACGAGGTGACCGCCAAGATCATCGGTCAGCTTGAGGAAGGGCGCGTCCCATGGGTCCAGCCTTGGGCATCGTCCGGTGACGCTCTGGCCAGCGGGGCACTGGCCCCCGGCCTTCCGCGCAATGCGCTGACGGCGCGAACCTATTCGGGCGTGAACATATTGATCCTTTGGGGCGCAGCCATAGAAAAAGGCTATCCCGCACAAGGCTGGCTTACCTTCCGCCAAGCGCTCGACGCGGGCGGCTGCGTTCGCAAGGGAGAGCAAGGGACGACCGTCGTCTATGCCGACCGCTTCACCCCCGAAGCGGAGAAAGAGAAGGCGCGCGAAACCGGGGGCGACGCCAAGTCGGTCGCTTTCCTCAAACGCTTTACCGTTTTCAACGTCTCGCAATGCGAAGGACTGCGCCCCGGCCTTGCAGCAGACCCCGCCCCCTTGCCGGAACGGCAGATCGTCCCGGTCGCCGAGGCACTGATCGCCGCCAGCGGCATTGATTTCCGCACGGGCGGCGACAAAGCCTATTATGTGCCGAGCCAGGATTTTGTGCAGGTGCCGCCGCAACCGGCCTTTTTCGAGCAGATCAATTTTTACCGGACCTGTCTGCACGAATTGACCCACGCGACAGGGCACGCTTCGCGTCTCGACCGCAAGCTCATCAACAGTTTCGGCAGCAAGGATTATGCCCGCGAGGAACTGATCGCCGAAATGGGATCGGCTTTCCTCTGCGCCGCGCTCGGTATCGTCCCCACCGTGCGCCACGCCGATTATATCGGCGCATGGCTCGACGTGCTGCGCGAGGATAACCGGGCGATCTTCCGCGCGGCAGGCGCGGCCAGCAAGGCGGCCGAATGGCTCCTGTCGCGCAACCGCGAGGCGGAGCAAAACCGCAGCCCGATGAACGACGCGGAGAACGCGCCGACCGCACTGCCCGCCCCGGCTGCAATCGACGCGCAGGCACGGAGGGCGGCATGATCCTCCTCACCCCCGATATTCGCTATGCGCTAAGCGCCAACGCGATCAACAGCGCCGCCGCGATGGCGCAGAGTAAGCCCTTCGATCCGGTGCCGGTCGTCAAATTCTTCAATCCACTAGGCGCAGGCACATGGCTGGTGACCGAACTCTATTCTGACAACGACACACTGTTCGGCCTTGCCGACCTTGGGTTCGGCTGCCCGGAAATGGGCGTTTTCTCGCTCACCGAAATCCAGAGCATCCGCCTGCCCTATGGCATGAGCATCGAACGCGATCTGGGCTTCTACAGCCCGCACAGCCTTTCCCGCTGGGTCGACACGGCGCGCCGCGCCGGTTCCATCATTCAAGCCGAGCAGCTTTTGATCCGCGATCAAACGGTCCCGCTTCCCGACCTTCCGACCGATCCCAACCAAGGGACGGCAGGATGACGCGCGGCGCGTAACGCCGCTTTTCCAAAGCCGGTTCGCACGCCGATCAGAGCGGCGGACCTTTGCAGGGAGACAGGTGGCTCCCGAAAAATGCACAAGGAGTGATGACATGAAACTCGATTTTATCCCGCTCGATAAGCTGTCCGTCAGCACGGCCAATATGCGCTTTTCCAAGAGCGTTCCCGATGTATCGGACATATTGCCGACCGTGCGTAAGCGCGGCGTGATCCAGCCGGTCATCGTCCGACCGAATTGCACGCCCGGCGCGTTTGAAATCATTGCCGGTTCCCGCCGCTTTCACGCCGCTTTGATCGTCGCGGAAGAAAAGCGCGCGATGGGCGAGGCGGACTGCGAAATCGCCTCGCTGCCCTGCGCCATAATCGAAGACGGGGACGACGCCGATGCGGTCGAAGCCTCGATGATCGAAAATATGGCCCGGCGCGATGCCGACGAGGTGACCCAATGGGAGAGCTTCACCCGGCTGGTAAAGGAAGGCCGCAGGACCGACGATATCGCCGCGACCTTCGGCCTGCCCGAACTCACCGTGCGCCGGGTGCTGGCGCTGGGCAATCTTCTGCCCCGCATCCGCCGCCTCTATGCCAGAGACGAGATCGACCGGGCGACCGTCCGTCACCTGACCCTCGCGTCCAAGAGCCAGCAAAAATCATGGCTTGCCCTGCTGGATGACGAGGACGCTTATGCGCCGGTCGGCCATCAGTTGAAGGCATGGCTGACAGGCGGCCAGTCCATCGGCACCCGACATGCGCTGTTCGACATCGAGGAGAGCGGACTGTCGGTGATTTCGGACCTGTTCGGCGAAGACAGCTATTTTGCCGATCCCACGGCCTTCTGGGCCGCGCAGGACGCCGCGATCCACCCCCGGCGCGAAGCCTATCTGGACGAAGGCTGGAACGATGTCGTGATCGTGCCGCCCGCCGAGCATTTCTCGGCCTGGGAATATGTGAAGACCAGCAAGCGGCATGGCGGACGCATCTATGTCGATGTGCGTGACACAGGCGAAGTCACCTTCCATGAAGGCTATCTGAGCCGCAAGGAAGCCGAGCGGATCGCCAAGGGACAGGCCAGCGGTTCCGGCGGCAAGGTCGCCCGCCCCGAAATCACCTCGACCATGCAGACCTATCTCGACCTGCATCGCCATGCCGCCGTTCGCGCGGTCCTGACCGGCCATCCCGCCGTCGCGCTGCGCCTCATGGTCGCCCATGCCATCGTCGGGTCCAGCCTCTGGGCGATCCGCGTCGAGCCGCAGACCAGCCGCAACGACCTTGTCGCGCAGAGCATCGAAAATGCGCCGGGAGAGGCGGGTTTCGACCATATGCGACGCAAGGTGCTGGCCCTGCTGGGCTTCGACGCGGAAGAACCAACCGTTATCGGCGGCGAGGGCGACGGTTTGGGTCCCGATACCGGTCTTGTCGCGGTCTTCCTGCGCCTGCTCGAACTCGACGATGCCCAAGTGATGGATGTGATCGCCATCGTCATGGGCGAAAGCCTCGCCAGCGGCAGCGCCGCCATCGATGCGGTCGGCCTCCATATCGGCATCGACATGGCGGACTATTGGCAGGCGGACGAGGCCTTTTTCTCCGCTTTGCGCGACCGCGAGATATTGGGGCATCTGGTCGCAGACGTCACCGACCCGGCCATAGCGACCGCCAATGCAGGCGAGAAGGCCAAGACGTTGAAGATCATCGTGCGCGATGCACTCGACGGCACCAACGGACGCGACAAGAAGGATCGCTGGGTGCCGCGCTGGATGCAGTTCCCGCCATCGGCCTATTCGCAACGGGGCGGGGTCGGAACGGTTTCCGCCCATGCGCGGGTCGAAGCGGCCATTCAGGGGCATGATGCGCCCCAGCCCGATCCGGGCGCACCGGGCAACGTCGTTCCGCTGCCGGACGACCGGGAGGAAGGGATCGAGCGCCTTGCCGCCTGATCTGTTCGCGCGGGCGGCGCTGCGCCGCCGCCCGCTTGTCGTCCGCAATCGAATATTCTGCGCGCCGCCTCAGTTCCGGCGGCGGCGCGCCTCTTGGGAGTTTCATCATGGTTGATCGGGTTTCGCTTTCCATCACGCTCGGCGGCGAGCTGTCCGCTGCCCTGCTCGCCGATCTTCTTGCCATCGTTCAAAGCGAGGGTCTGGCCCTCGATTATGTCGCAGAACCCTTCACGGCCGACGACTTTCCTGCCGATGGGCCGCTCTCGCTCTACGCCCATGAGGTGGCCTGGGGTCGGGTCGACCGGCTGGAGGGCTTCTGTGTCGCCCATGGCCTGCCATTCGCCCGCTGGTCGGGCGGGAGCGCGGCGCAGTTCGGCCCGGAGCGTGCCGTCTTCACCGGGGCGGGTGAGGCCAGCCTCTATGCCGCCGACGAAGATGATGAGGTCGTCATCTCCATGGACCGGGCCGAGCGGCTCGGCAGCTATGAGGCTATCATGACCTATTTCACGGCGGCAAATTTCTGCGTTCCCCCATTGCGGTTCGTGGCCTGAAGCCGCGCCCCCGTCTCGCGCACGCGAGACGGGGGCGCGGCTTCAGGCTGGGCCGCCTGCTTTTCGGCGCGGCGGCGGGGCGCGGCTGCTTATGACAGGGACGCGGCGATACGCTCCCCGCTTCCGAGACCAACAATATCGCTGGGGGCGGCATAGCGCATCGTGGCTGTCGCGGCGGTGGCGGCCCATGCGGCGGCAGGGCAGGCGCGCACAGCGCCAGGGCGGGCTAACGCAGCGGGGGCCGCATGGACGAGCCCTATCGCCATCGTGCGAACCCGCGCTCGCGACTCGATCCCCCCGGCAGGCAGGACCTGGAGAAGGCGGATGGGCATGGCACCGGCTTCGCCAACGGGAAATCTGCTGTCGCGCGCCGCATCGGGCCGAACCCACCATCTTCGCCATGGCGTGCCGACTGCTAACGGATAAGGTCGTTGCCAAGGCCATGGTCCTGCTGCCCTCGCGGCCACTGGCCGGGTGAAGTGCGTTGACCTGGCAGCGTCTCGTGCGCCCCTCAAAACCATCGTCTCACTCCTATTTCCCCGCCGTTCCGGCTCCTCGCGGCCGCTTCGCTTGCAAATAGCAGCGGGCCTCCGGTCCTCCGCTTGACGCTTCGGCCTGCCGGTTCGGGGGCGCTCAGCGCGCCGCCTGACGGTCCGCACGCCCGGCGGATCGGCCGCAAGGGCATCAGACCCAAGGAGATTTGACATGCCAGCCATCGGTTACGTTCAGCGCCTCGACAATGCCGGTTTCAAGGGTGTCCTCAAGACACTCGCGGTTCGTGCCGAGATCGAGATTATTCCCAATCGGGGCAAAACCGGCGATCAGCCCGACTATCGCATCCTCTCGGGCGGCTCGGAACTGGGCGGGGGCTGGATTCGCACCGGCGAGGTGTCGGGCCGCGAATATATCCGCGTCGCAATGGCGGCCCCGGAACTGGGCGCGCGCACCATCTACGCCAATCTCGGCCGCGCCGCCGGCCAGGACGATGAGGACAGCTACGCTCTCATCTGGAACCCTGACGTCTGAAGACGAACGGCCCCGCGCCCTCCCGGCGCGGGGTTTCCCGGCAAGCGCCGCGATCGGCCAGCGCGCAGGCGTCTGGCCGATCGCCTTTCCAGTCGCTCAGGTCTTCATCCGGCAGCGTCGATCGGCGATCTTGCAGGAAAGGCCGCTGCGGAAGCGTCGGCGCTGCCGACGGCCCCTCTTGGTTGAAGGGAGAGGGTGGCGCGTCGAAACCTTCCCATCCTGACGGGCGGCGGCGCGGCTTTCAAGGCTCGCAGGTTCCCCCCAATTTGGCTTCGCAAATCGGCTCCCCCTCGCGCCCGCTGACGCGGCGCGCGCTGACGCGCAGCGGCCCTGACAGCCTTCCGGCGCTCGTCCCTCCCTGCCGGTCCTCGATCGGCGAGGACGCAAGCACAAGGAGACATTCTCATGAGCATCGTTCAGCCCATTGCCCTTGCATCGGATCGCGTCATGGCGGCTCTGGTCGCAGGTCTTGAACTGGAATTCGGCTGCGGCGCAGGGCAAGCCCTTGCGGCCCGCTTCATGGAAGCCGAAGAGATCGACATCCATTGGGACGCCCGTGCCGACGAACGCTGGATCGGCTTCTATGTCACGCAGGATGACAATCTGGACCTCGATCGTGTCGCGGCGCACGGCTTTCTGGACGGACGCTGGTTCGTCGCGATCTTCATCGTCGATGGCGACGGCAATGCCCATGGACTGCTGAGCTGCAGGACATTTGCATCGGCCGATGCAGCGGCCCAGGCCTTCGCGCAGGCGCGATGAGCCGGGCCGCTTCCGGGGCGCCCGATGGCGCCCCGGGTTTACAGATTGGCGGGGGGGGGGGGGGGGGGGGGGGGGCGCGGGGGGCCCCCCCCCCCCCCCCCCCCCCCCGGGGGGGGGGGGGGGGGGGGAATGAACCACGGCCAACAACAAAAAAAAAAAGTACGAAAACTTGAGAAGAAACAGGCCCGGCCGGGACCGAAG
>NZ_JBANFL010000037.1:0-20325 GCF_037154135.1 Sphingobium aquiterrae | reverse complement strand
CAGGCATAAGCTACGCCAGTAAGCTCAGTTCATTCGAACACTCCTTTCTTCTTCGCGCCACAACGGCGCACGCCCATGCGGGTGACGATCAGCTAGGCTGCAACGGACCGCCCTTGCGGGCGGACGCCTTTCATTCGGCGAACCGCTCCAATGCTTGAGCGCGGTTCCCCGCTGGCGACGCTGGTCGGTCGATGGGGCATGGCGCTCTCGCTTGTGATCGGCGCCATCCTGCTCGGCCGCGTCATTCGCAGTTTCCCCTATCTGCTCCCCAACCGGCTCCCGGGCCTGGTCCTCTACGAGCTGGGGCCGGCGCTGATCCTCGCCGTTGCGATCGGCGTCTCCGTCATCCTCACCCGCGACAGCGGGGCGCGTCTCGGCACCCGCGCGCGGCTCGCGCTGTTGGCGCTCGCCGCGCTGATCGCCGGCGCTATCGTGCTGGCGATCGAGTTCAACGGGGCGCTGAGGGGACAATGGCTGTGATCGCGGCGACGCGCTTCAAGGCGATCTTCGGTCCCGTCACGCGCATCCTCGGATCGCACGACACCACCGACATCAGCATCACCGAACAAACGACGACCCGCCACGATCCTCATCCTGGCTTCGATCCGAACGCGCCGCACCTGCATAGCGGGCACACGCGCACCGAGACCCACACGTTCGTCAACACGGCCCGGGAGTTCGTGATGCTGCTCGAGGTCGAGGGCCGGACGCTAAAGCTCGCCAGCAACGACTATCTTGCCGTTGCGGTCGGCGACACGGTGCGCGCGATTTGCGAGCCCAATCCCAATGGCCCGTTGATCGTGCTGGACTGGCATAACGTCACGCGCGACATTCGCTTTCGCACGCTGCCATCGCCCTTGGCCGGCGTCACGGCCGAGATCGCATGCAGTGTCGTTCTGCTCGCAGCGGGAATTGGCACAATCGTCGGGTTCGCCCACGAAGCTGATGCGACCTTTCCGCGCCTCGTTGCCATCGCCCTCGTCGCGGCGGCGGCGATCCTCGCCATCGCCGCCTATCGCGGTGCCGATCGCCTCTCCCAGCTCCATACGGAGCTGGATCGGCTGACCGGCTCGGCCGCCTGAAGTGTGCCACGTGGCACACCCACTGCGCTGTCCTAACACAGCAATTCTTTATCAACAGTTGATAAGCTGCTATCATCGGCGCGAAAGGAGATCGCGATGATTAGTGCGGATCTAGGACAGCAGCTTGAGGGCTTCGTCGCCCAGCTCGTAGCGGCCGGTCGCTACAATTCGAAAAGCGAGGTGCTGCGCGAAGGCGTGCGCCTCGTGCAGGATCGCGAAGCCCGGCTCGCGGCGCTGGACGCCTCGATCGCCCGCGGCATCGCCGATGCCGATGCTGGTCGCACCACGCCCGCGGCCAACGTCTTCGATCGGCTTGAAGACAAATACCGCGCCCTGTCCGAAGGCGCGGGATGATCGTCGATTTTGCAGCCGAGGCCGAGCGCGATCTTGAATCGATCGCCGACTATATCGCCCGCGACAATCCGGCGCGCGCGCTCAGCTTCGTTCGCGAGCTGCGCGGCAAGTGTCTCGGCCTCGCCGATATGGCCGAGCGCTTCCCCCTGGTCCCGCGCTACGAGAGTGCCGGAATCCGGCGACGCGGCCACGGCAATTACCTGATCTTCTACCGCGTCGAGCCGGACAAGGTGGTCATCGTCCACATCCTGCATGGTGCGCAGGACTATGCCTCGATCCTGTTCCCCGCATGAGCCCCCAGCATTGGTCGCGCGAACGCGCGGCGTGAGCCCGTGGGCACCGCTGCCCTCCCCCGGAGGCCAGTCGGCGCCGGGGAACACCAAGGGCGGCTGCCCTTTCGTTCCCGAACGACAATCGACCGCCCGAGTAATCCACCAAGCGTGGCACCCGACACCCTGCAGGGCGTCGGCCACGCTAGGGCGGCTCGCCCGCGCCAGCGGTAGATTCTCGCCCTCCCTCCCCATCCCGTTCCTCGCCGGAAAGGCAGAGCCGGTTGCTGTTGCGACCGGCTTTCAGCCTCAAAGGAAAGGAAGAAATCATGGGACGGATCACCGACAACCGGGCCGACGTCTATCAGGAAATCACCGATCAGATGATAGCCATGATCGAGGCTGGCACCCGGCCTTGGTCGAAATCGTGGAACGGCAGCACCGCGCCGACCATCCCGCTGCGCTCAACCGGCGTGCCCTATCGCGGCATCAACGTCCTGACTCTGTGGGTTGCGGCGATGACCAAGGGCTATGCCTCCCCCCATTGGCTGACCTTCAAGCAGGCGCTCGCGCTCGGCGGATGCGTCCGCAAGGGCGAGAAGGGATCGATGGTGGTCTATGCCAACAAGATCGAGGTGGACGCCGACAAGGGCGGCCAGAGCGGCGAGGATGGCAAGCGTCAGGTGGCCTTCCTCAAGCGTTACACTGTCTTCAACGCCGAGCAGATCGACGGCATCGAGGCGAAATATCCGGCACCCGCGCCGATCATCACCGCCACCAATCCCGACGAGCGGGACGCCGAACTGGACGCGCTCTTTGCCCGCGTGCCCGTCACCCTCAAGCATCAGGGTTCGCAGCCCTATTATCAGCCGAGCAGCGATCATGTCGTCATGCCGGAATTTACCGACTTCCACACCAGCGACGATTATTATTCGACCCTAGCGCACGAGCTTTGCCACGCGACGGGACATATCGACCGGCTTGCCCGTCCCTCCCTCCTTTCCACGAAGCGCGAGGACTATGCCCGCGAGGAATTGGTGGCCGAGCTTGGGGCCGCGTTCGTCAGCGCCACGATCGGCATCAAGCTCCACGACCGCGAGGACCATGCCGCCTATCTGGCGAGTTGGTTGCAGGCGCTCCGCAACGACAAACGGTGCATCTTCACCGCCGCCCGCCTCGCACAGGATGCAGCCGATTGGCTGTTGAGCCGCATGGCGATCGAAACCCCCGAGCAGATGGACGAGGCGGCATGACAGACCCCCACGACCCCGGCCCCGACGAGGGCCGGGCAGTCGCGGGGCGACTGGTCTATGATCCGAGCTTCGCGACCGTCACCGAGGAAGAGTTCAACGAGCTGGTCGCGATCGTGCGCGATGGCCCCACCGCCAAGCCGTTGACCCCTGAGGCGCAATGGCGGCGCGACTATCATCGCGCGATGTTCAACCGCCGCCTTGTCGGCGTGCAACCCGACCTGTTCGGCGCGAAGCCGGTGACGCACCTGCACAGGGCGAAGCCCGGGCCAGTCGTCGACTGGAAACCCGAGCCGGTGGAAGAGAAACTGGCGCGGATCGCGCATGATCGCAGCGCGACGTTCGGCATCGGCCGACCGGCCTTGAGCGACGAGGAAAAGGCCGCCGTCATTCGCGGCGCTGCCAACTGGCTTCGCGTCGGGCAGCGGGTCCGCCTTGTCGGTTCGTTCGCCTCCTATGACGGCCGCGCCGAACGCCGCGTCGGCCGCAAAGGCGTCATCTGGCGTTTGTGCAGCCCGGTCTTCGCCGACCACACCTACGTCTATCTCGATCCGATCGGCGCGGAGCGCGTCGAGAAAATCGCGCAAGTCGAGCTGCGCGACGTCGCGCCGATCGAGGACGCGCTTTTGGTCCCCGTCCCCTTCCCCGCATGACCATGCAGGAGCTTGAGCCATGAACCCGCCCCAACGCCGCCCCGTAATCCGCGCCGTCGCCTTCGACGAGGTAGGCGAGGCCATCACCCGCCTGATCGTCGTTGCCGGGTCGGACACCGGCCAGGCCGCGCGCGCGGCCGACTTCCTGCTGGCGTGGTGGAACGGCGACGATAACGGCCATTTCCCGATCCTCCACCTGTGCAACTGCGATGCGATCATTTCCGAGGATATGCTGATCGTCATGGCCTATCTGGCCCAGGAGCCGACCGTCTATCCCGACGCATGGGGCTATCGCCCCGCGATGGAGGCCCTGGTCGAACAATGGCGGCTGTCGTGACCCCGCTGCGCACCGCGATCGACTTCATCACCGGCGAGCCTGTCGATCGCGACACCCGGCGCGCGCGGCTTCTCGCCGCGCGCCGCAAGCCAGTCGGCAGCATCACCCGGCGCGGCATCCTGTCGGGGCATTGGGATCAGGGCAGCGTCGTCGGAGCCTTCCGGAACGGGCGCGGCAGCTTTCTCGCCGAATAGCCCTGAAAATCGCGCGCCGCTCCCCCGCGAAGCGGACGAGCGGCGCTATCACGCTGCTACGCTAGTGCGCGACCGACATAGATTTGGGGCTTTTCGATACCCCGACATCGATCCCGGTCGATGTCACCGGAGAACAACACGCGCGCCGATCGGCACCTGATTCTTGCGAGCGGCTATGCCGAGGCCGCGCGTCGCGTGCTGGCGGCCGAGATCGCCGACGACGTGCGCCTGCCCTACTTCGCGCTCGTCGCACACGGCCTCGAGCTGGCTTTGAAGGCGATCCTCCTTCGCGACGGGCGGGACGAGGAGGATTTGATCTGGATGGGGCACGATCTTGCCGGATGTCGTGACGCTGTAGAGCGCAGCCGACCTGCCTTTGTCGAGGCCATCGCGCCGGGCTTTACGGCGATCATCGACGCCCTCTCCTACCCCCATGCCCTTCAATGCTTCCGCTATCCGCAACGCACCCCGCGAGACCTTGCGGACCCGGCCAGCGCGCTGGACGCCCTGCAGCGCCTCCTAGCGGCGGAAACGGCCGAGCCCGGCGGCTAGTCGCCCCGCTACTTCGCCTGCCCGCGTCGCGCGAGCCAGGCCCGCATCTGCGCTATCTCGCGCCGCTGCATCTCGATCACCTCCGAGGCAAGCCGGCGCACTTCGGGATCGCGGCCATATTTCAGCTCGACCTCTGCCATCGCGATCGCCCCTTCGTGATGCGGGATCATCGCGCGCATGAAGTCCGCATCCGCGTCGCCGCTGAACTTGACGTCCATGCTGCCGTGCATCTTGGCGTTGGCCGCGCGATATTCCCGGGTGGCGGCCGTTTCCGCCGCTGCCGGCGCCGCCTGACCATGCTGCGCATGTTGCGCGGTCGCCGGCGCACTCGCGAGCGTCACGCCCAGCAGCAGCGCAGTCTTCATTCTAACCATCGTCATGTTTCTCCGTAAATAATCGGGATTGTGCGGGTCGATCGGATCAGCCGGGCCAAACGATGTGCCACAGTGCCCCACCATAGAGGATGAGACTCGGAAGCAGCGTCAGCGCCACTCCGAACGCGCGAGCGCCGGCGCCATGCGGATAGCCGATGGCGAACGTGATGCGCCCGATCGCGAACAGCGCGATCGCGCCGGGGATCAGCGCCAGCGGCGCACCGCCCGCCGTTGCGGCCAGGGCGAGGTGCGCGCCGACGGCAAGGAACGCCTGTTCGAGCGTGTTCTGAAGGAACGCGACCTTCGTGGCGATGGCAGGGCTCGGTGCCGCAAAGGCGGAGCCGCGGTTATCGGCGGCCGACCGATAGCGGCCGCTCGAAACCCGCTGCACCCCGATCGCCACCCACAGGAACACGAAGATGTCGGCACGAAGCGCGAAAGCGATCCGCTCCGCCGTGTCGTCGGGAAACGTCCAGAGTCGGGGAAGGACGATGTAGCATCCCGCAAGCGCCAGGACGCTCACCACGGCGGCCGCACCGCTCCGCGCCCGAACCTTCTTCTGTTCACCGGGAAGGTCGATGGCAATGCTCATACGGCGCTCAGCTTTTCAGGCAGGCGATGATGGCCGACACGACGGCGGCGGTTTCGGCGACATCGCGGACCTTCACTGTATCCACGCCGATTTCTGCCGCCGGATAGTCGTTGCCACCGGGGTAGATCGCATCGCCGAGGAAGAGCATCCCGGCCAGCGGCACGCCGCTTTCCTTGCTCAGCCGCTTCAGCCCATAGCCCTTGTCGACGCCGGCGCGGGTGACGTCGATCGACGTGGTGCCGCCCAGGTTGATCGAAAAGCCGGGCAGCGCCGCCCGCAGCGTCTTCTGGATCGCGGTCCGCTTGGTGCGATCGGGGTCCCAGCCCTCCTTCGCTTCCAGTGGCGCGTCCTGGCCGAGGCCGGAAAAGGTGATCTGGCTTCCCCGATCCTCGATCCGCTCACCCCAAATGCGCTCGTCGGCAAGCCCGGCTTCCGACAGCGCGCGGTCAAAGGCCGCGCGGATGCTCGCCTTCTCCGCGTCATCGAACAGCTCGGCATAGATCGCGCGCCACGCACCGTCGACAAAGCGGTAGAGCTTCGTGCCGGTAGTCGGCATCAGCCACAGCCGCTCGCGGGCGGCATCGACCGGCAAGCGCGAAGCGACTTGTCGGTCGAACTGCGGCCAGTCGCCGCCCGAGATCACCGCGACGTCGATCACGGCCAGCAGGCGCGCGAGCGTCGTCGCCATCTCGGCCGACAAGGGGCGCTTGCTCTCCGCAAGCGTCCCGTCGAGGTCGAACACGATCAGCCATTTCACGACGCGGTGCCCTCCCCGTCGCGGTTGCGAAGATCGTTGTGGAGGGCGGTCGCGGCGATTGCCGCATGGCCCATCGCGACGCTGATCTGATCGAGCGACATAACGATATCGCCCGCCGCATAGACGCCTGCGATGCTCGCGCGCTGCTTGGTATCGACGACGATGCAGCGATCGTCGCTCAGCTCGACGCCGAGCTGGCGCGCGAGCGCGTTGTTGCTGTCCGAGCCGAGCGCCGGATACACCGTGTCGACGTGCAGCTCGCTGCCGTCGGTCAGATGGAGCGCGACCCGATCGCCCGAAAAGTCCATTCTGGCCAGCGGCCTCGCCGCGACCTTGATCCCGGCCGCCGCGAGCGCGGAGCGGTCGTCGGCACTCAGGTCGATCGTTTCATGCGCGACCAGCGTGATTCGGTCGGAGAAGGTGCGCAGGAACAGCGCCTCCGCGACGCCGTGCGTGTTCGCGCCGATCACCCCGATCGCCAGCCCGGTCGCCTCGTAAGCATCGCAGATCGGACAATAGCGCAGCATTCCACGCTGCAAGGCGTCGCGATGCGTGTCGGCATCGAGCGCAGGGCGGCGGTTCTCAACCCCGGTTGCGATCAGGACGGCGCGCGCGGCGATCGTCACGGTCGATCCTCGCGCCTCGAAAGCATCGGCCTTGCCGGCGATCGTCTCGATGCGGTCCGTCAGGATCGTGGCGCCGTAGCGTTTGGCCTGTTCGCGCATCCGCCGCAGCAGCTCTTCGCCCGCAATCCCATAGGGGAAGCCGGCATGGTTGTGGGAGAGCGGTATCCATTTCGCCCGGCTGTGCCCTTCGTCGACCACGACGACGCGGCGATGATAGCGCGCAAGGTAGATCGCCGCCGTGAGGCCCCCGGGGCCGCCGCCGACGATCAGGGCGTCGTAGCGATCCGCGGTCATGCCGCTTGCTTCGCCGGATCGCGGTAGGCGAGCAGCCGCAGCGCGTTGAACACGACCAGCAGCGTCGAGCCTTCGTGCATCGCCACCGCCGGGCCGATGCCCAGGCCGAGGATCGTCGCGGGCACGAGGAACGCGACGACGCCGAGGCTGACGAACACATTCTGCCGGATGATGCCGCGAGTGTGGCGGCTCAGCCCCACCGCGAACGGCAGATGCGCGAGATCGTCAGCCATCAGCGCGACATCGGCCGTTTCCAGCGCCACGTCCGAGCCTGCAGCACCCATCGCGATGCCGACGGTCGCCGACGCCATCGCCGGCGCATCGTTCACCCCGTCGCCGACCATCGCAACCTTGTCCTCGCCGGCGAGCTTCTTGATCGAGGCAACCTTGTCCTCCGGCATCAGGTCGCCCCATGCCTCGTCGAGCCCGACATCCTTGGCGATGGCGTCGGCCACCTTCTGGTGGTCGCCCGAGATCATAATCATCCGGGTGATGCCCATGTCGTGCAGCCGCTTGAGCGCGACCCTGGCCGCTTCGCGCGGCGTATCCATCAGCCCGATCGCGCCGATGTCCTTGTCGCCCTTGCGCACCACCATCGTCGTGCGCCCGCCCTCGCGCAGGGTGGCGATGGCGTCGGTCGCCGCCGCGTTCAGCGTCGGGATGCCCTCCACGCCGAACATCTCGGCCTTGCCGATCCACACCGTCTCGCCGTCGACGGTCGCGGTGACGCCGCGTCCGGTCAGGCTCTTGAGGTCGGTCGCGGTCGGCAGCTCGCGCCCGCCCAGGCGCTCGCGTCCATCCTTCACGATCGCCTGCGCCAGCGGGTGATCGCTCAACCCCTCGACCGCCACGGCGAGCGCCAACAGATCCTCTTCGCTCGCCCCGTCGACGGGGACGACATCGGTGATACGCGGACGGCCCTCCGTCAGCGTCCCCGTCTTGTCGAACGCGATCGCCTTCAGCGAGCCGAGATTTTCGAGCGGCGCGCCGCCCTTCACGAGCACGCCGCCGCGTGCGGCCCGCGCGACGCCGGACAGCACCGCGCTGGGGGTGGCGATCGCCAGCGCGCAGGGGCTGGCGGCGACCAGCACCGCCATCGCGCGGTAGAAGCTGTCGCGGAACGGCTCATCGACCACGACCCAGGCGAACAGCAGGATGAACGACAGGGCCAGAACCGCCGGCACGAAGACGCGCTCGAACCGATCGGTGAAGCGCTGCGTCGGCGACTTCTGCGTCTCCGCTTCGCTCACCATCTTCACGACCTTGGCGAGCGCGCTTTCGTTGGAACGCCGCGTCACCTCGATCTCGATCGCGGCGCCGCCGTTGATCGTGCCGGCGAACACCCGCGACGCCGCCTCGACCGCATCGGGTTTCGCGCGTGCCGCCTCGACATCGGCGACCGGCTCCTTGTCGACCGGAATGCTCTCGCCGGTGACGGGGGCCTGGTTGATCGCGCTCGACCCCTTGATGACAAAGCCGTCGGCGGGCAGGCGTTCGTTCGGGCGCACGACCACGACGTCGCCGACCACCAGCTCCTCGACCGCAATCTCCGTCGTCTGCCCGTCACGGCGCACCGTCGCCTTGTCGGGCGCGAGTTCGGCCAGCGCCTCGATCGCGCGCTTGGCGCGACCCATTGCATAATGTTCGAGCGCATGGCCGAGGCTGAACAGGAACAGCAGCAGCGCACCTTCCGCCCACGCGCCAAGCGCCGCGGCGCCGGCGGCCGCGACGAGCATCAGCGTATCGATCTCGAATTTTTTGAGCTTCAGATTGTCGATCGCCTCGCGCAGCGTGAAGAAGCCGCCGAACACGTAGGCGCCGACATAGCAGGCGGTCGGCAGCCAGTCGGGCGCGCCCGCCACCAGCTTCTCGATCGCGAAGCCGATCGCCAGCAGCGCGCCGCAGGCGAGCGCGAAGATCAGCTCGGTGTTAGGGCCGAGGAAATTGGCGTGGGCGTGATCGTGGCCATCGCCCGGTCCATGCTTTTCCGCGCCTTCGGCATGGCCACCAGGCCCGTGATCGTGTCCCGCATGATCGCCGGCATGATCGGAGCCCGTCCGTTTGCCCGGCTTGACCTTGAGCTTGCCCAGCGCCGCGACGATCGCCGCCTCGTCGACGCGCTCCTTGTCATATTCGACCCGCACGCTGCCCGAGGCGCTGGCATCCGCCTGCAGCACGCCGGGCACCTGGCACAGGGTCTCGCCGACGGTGCGGGCGCGGCGTTCGTGCCCGATCCCCTCGACCTGCCATGTTGCATGGCCGTAGCGCCCGCTGATATCGGCGCCCGCCGCCCGCACCATCTCGCGCACACGCGGCAGCGGCAGCGCCGCCCCGTCAAAATGGATGCAGAGCTTCGCCGGTGTATCGCCTTCGGCAGGCAGGACGTGCGCGCGCTCGACGCCGGGCTTGGCGCTGAGCGTTGAGACGAGACGCCCGACACAGGCATCGGCCGCGTCGGGAACCTCCGGCAGCAGGACGGGGATATCGAGTTCGAGCTTTTCAGTCATCACGCCGTCTCCGCGTTGGTCTTGGTTTCTGCCCGCGCGTCGCGCAGGATTTCGATGCCGCCCTTGATCGCGATGAGAGCGGTAGCCAGGCCCACCAGCAGATCGGGCCAATTCGTCCCCAGCCAAAGCACCAGCGCGCCCGCGATCAGGATGCCGCCGTTGGAGATGAAGTCGTTGAAGCTGAACGTGGTTGCGGCGCGCAGATTGACATCGGGCTGCTTGAGCCGTTGCAGCAGTCGCAGGCAGATATAGTTCACCACGGCGGCGATCGCCGACATGACCATCATGGTCGGGCCGATCGGCTCGCTGCCCTGGATATAGCGGCGTCCGACATCGATCAGGATGCCGACGGCGAAGATCAGCAGCATGACGCCCGACGCGGTTGCCGCCCGCGTCTTCCACGTTCGGCCATGGCTCAGTGCGATGAGGCTCAGGGCATAGACCGCGGTGTCGGACAGGTTGTCGACGCCGTTGGCGATGAGCGCGCTGGAATCGCCGATCAGGCCCGTCACGAAGAAGCCGGCGGCGATCGCCGCGTTGAGCAGCAGCACGATCCAGAGTGTGCGCCGCTCGGCCGAAACCGTTGCGTCCGGAGCCGTCATGCCATGATTTCCTCGATCAGCAGGAGTGCCAGGAAGCCGACGAAGAACATTGCGCTGATAAGCGGCGAGTCCGGCTTCTCGTGGGCCTCGACCAGCAGCTCTTCGGTGACGAGATAGAGCAGCGCCATCAGGCCGAAGCTCAGGAAGCCGGTGATCCATATCGGCGACAGCAACGCCACCGGCTGCGCGACCAGCGCGCCGATCGGCACCAGCAGCGCCAGCGCGCAGGTCAGGCCGATCGCCTTCGCCTTGCGATACCGCCCCGCCAGATCGTTCGTGAGCGTCAGGGCGAGGAACAGCACTTCAAGCGTCAGCGCGACGGCGAGCAGCATGCCCGCCTTTTCGCCGGCGATGAAGGCGAGGCCGAGGACCAGGCCGTCTATCGCCAGATCGAGCCCGATCGCGGCGAGCAGCGCCACCGGCCCCTCAAACCGGCTTTCCGCCGCCTTGAGCCCGAGCATCACCGCGACGCCCAGCGCCCCGCCGATCAGCGTCGCGGTCGGAGAACCGCCATGCTTTACCAGCGGCAGGATCTCCGTCGCGGCGGCGGCGAACACGACGCCGGCCGCGAGATGCTGCATCGCCGACACCAGTTTTTCGCCGGGGGTGCGCCACCCGGCGACCAGCGCGCCGATCATGATCGCGATCATCGGGATCAGGGAGAATTTGAGCGCTGCCATCGTCAGCGTCCGTTCGGGCCGGGTCGGGTCACGAGCTTGTTGCCTTCCGACACAGAACCGGGGGCTTGTCCGCCTCCTCGATCTTGATTTCGTTGCCGGTGAAGGTCGCGCTCATCGTCTCGCCGACATATTGGAGACCCTGCGTCGGCGCGGTCAGGACGACCGGCGTCGGGCTGCCATCGCGGCGCAGCTCGAGCGTCAGGCCCTCATCCTTGAAGTCGACGAGCAGCGGGCGATTATCGTCGCACCGATAGGGGTGGCGACCAGGGGTGCCGCTCGCATCGCCGCTATCGTTCGCGTGGATTTCCTGTTCGGTGGGCGGCCCCTTGCGAGGTTGTTCCGAACAGCCCGACAACGCCAACACAAGAGCTATGCCGGTGATTCCAATCCGAAACGGCGTCCTGTGCGCTCCCGGGACCATCTCGATATTCATCCAAGCCATTGGGCAGCTCCCACGACACCGGCGATCATGACCATGACGCCGACCAGAAGCAGCTTTTCAGCGCGCGGATCGGCGACGTTGCGGATGCGCGCCGCGGTCTGCCAGGCAGGGCGCAGCGGGACACGCCAAGACCCCGACGCGATCCGGTCCAGCTCGGCATTCGAAAGCTGGAAGAACGATTTCACGTCGCCCCGAGAGCGTCCCCCGAGCCCCGTCACGCGAAACACCGGATCGGCCCAGGCCAGGTCGATAGCACTTGGACTCGCCACCATCGGAGCGATGTCATCGCCCGCTGCCCATGACGGACGCAGCAGCCCGATAAGCCGGTGCGGATCGCGTTCGAGCAGAGACGCCCAGCGTTCCAAGCGCGAACGACGCTCGGCGCTTGGGGCTGGCGAGCAGCCGAGCAAGCCCGGCGCCAGAGCAAGCCGGGTAGCGAGGATGATCCCCCGAACCGAGCCGTCCCTAAGGCGCCGAGCCGCTATTTCCCCGTCTTTCCATGATCTATCGCCATGGGCGCTACAGGGGGCACGCCCATGGCGCGGGCCGTTCTCACACGGACACCCGAAGGACTCGTTGTGTGGCGGCCGATCCATAGTAGTTCAGTCGAACAATTCGCTGAGAACGCCCTTGCGGCGACGCTGATGGCCTCGCTCGCTCATGACGAGATCGACGCGGTATGTCGGGCACAGCAGCTCTTGGGGTGGACCGCTATCTACCATGATGGGTTCCTTTCGTGGCGGACGATGGGTGCCGAACCGGCATGAATTGATGTCATCGCAACCTCCGGTTGCTCTTGACGCTGTGACGAGGCGGGAGAGTCCGTCCTTTCGGACTCTGTTGGGCCGACATGCGCCGTAGATGGCGCTCCAGGCACGCATCCGATCGCACAAGGCTGGCGAGGAGCTTGCGGCGCATCAGCGCCGCCAGAGGCCCGCCCAGCAGCCCGGACAAGCGCAGGCTATGGCGCAGCCGGGTGCCCGTCGGCTCGCTTTCGAGCGCATAAGCTTCCTCGAACAGGAGGAGCTTGGCGATGCCTGTTGTCCAGGCAAACGCCAGCGGTTTGTCGACGCGGGTGATGTCGGCCTTGGCCGTGACGGGCTTGTCGAGACCGCCGATCCGAAAGGTGTAGGCGGCCTCGCCGCCGGGGACCGCCGCGCCGGAAAGTTGAATGAATGGCTTCCACTGTGTGTGGCCGGCAAGATCGGTGAGGACCGACCAGACACGCAGCGGCGATGCCTTGAGGCTCGTCACATTGTCGATCACGGGCATCTCACACCTCCTTTCTGGACGTGGGGAGGACGGGTGCCGCCCTCCCCTTGTCGATCATGCGTGCCGGGGCAGCGGTTCGATGCCCTCCGCTTCGTCCGGTTCGTCGGCCTTCACCGCTTGCTGTCCGAACCGCGCGTAGAGCGTCGGCAGCACGAACAGCGTCAGCAGGGTCGCCGAGATCAGACCGCCGATGACGACGGTCGCGAGCGGCTTCTGCACCTCCGCGCCGGCCCCGCTCGCAAAGGCCATCGGCACGAAGCCGAGGCTGGCGACGAGCGCGGTCATGACGACGGGCCGGAGCCGCTGGATCGCGCCGGTGCGGGCAGCCTCCGCCCGGTCCATGCCTGAGCGTATCAGGTCCTGCACCGAGCTGACCATGACGAGGCCGTTGAGGACCGCGATGCCCGACAGCGCGATGAACCCCACCGCGGCCGAGATCGAGAAGTCCATGCCGCGCACGAACAGCAGCAGCACCCCGCCCACCAGCGCGAACGGCACGCCGGTGAACACGATCGCGGCATCGCGTGCCGATCCCAATGCTCCATAAAGCAGCAGCAGGATCAGGATGAAGCAGGCCGGGATCACGAGCTGCAGTCGCTCGCTCGCGGACTTCAGGTTCTCGAACTGGCCGCCCCATTCGAGATAGCTGCCGGCGGGCAGGCGCACGCCTTGCCCGACCGCCGCTTGCGCGTCCGCCACGACACTGCCGACGTCACGGCCACGCACATTGGCCTGAACGACGACACGACGCTTGCCATTCTCCCGGCTGATCTGGTTCGGTCCATCCACGACGCCGATGCTGGCGACGCTGGAAAGCGGCACATAGCCGCCGCCGGCGACCGGCACCTGCACCTGTTCGAGCAGGCCGAGATCCGCACGCTGCGCATCCGACAGGCGGATGACCACCGGGAAGCGCCGATCGCCCTCGAAGATCATGCCGGATTCCCGCCCGCCCAATGTGGCGGTGATGGTGTCCTGCACATCCTGCGCGGTGACGCCCACCCGAGCCATCGCGTCGCGATTGACGCGAATGTCGAGCATCGGGAGACCCGTCGTCTGCTCGACCTTCACGTCCGCCGCCCCTTGCGTCTTGCGCAGGACGCCGGCGATCTGTTCGGCGGTGCGGTTCATGCTGGCGAAGTCGTCGCCGAACACCTTGACCGCGATGTCGCCGCGCACGCCGGCGATCAGCTCGTTGAACCGCATCTGGATCGGTTGCGTGATCTCATAGGCGTTGCCCGGGATTTGCCCGAGCTTGCCTTCCAGACGCTCGACCAGCTCGGCCTTGGCGAGCTTGGGATCGGGCCATTCGTCGCGCGGCTTCAGGATGACGAACATGTCCGTCGCGTTGGGCGGCATCGGGTCCGAGGCCAGCTCGGCCGTGCCCGTCTTCGAGAAGACGAACCGCACTTCGGGCTGCTTCGACACCATTTGCTCGATCGGCACCTGCATCGCCTGGCTTTGCTGGACCGAGGTGGCCGGGATGCGCAGCGACTGGATCAGCAAGTCGCCTTCGTCGAGCTGGGGCAGGAACACTGATCCCAACGTCGTGAAGGCGAGCGCCGCCAGCACGAGGCTGCCGATGCCTGCCCCGATCGTGATCGAGGGCCGCTTCATGGCCTTCTCCAAGCCCGGTTCATAGCGGGCCTTCAGCCACGAGATGATGCGCCCGTCCTCTTCCGTCACCTTCCGCGACAACCAGATGGCGATCGCCGCAGGCACGAAAGTCAGGGACAGCACAAAGGCGAACAGCAAGGCGATGATGACGGTGAGCGCCATCGGCACGAACGTCTTGCCTTCGACCCCGACCAAGGTCAGCAGCGGCACGTAGACGAGGATGATGATCGCCTGCCCATAAACCGACGGGCGTATCATCTCGCGAGCCGCGGTCGCCACGACTTCCAGTCGCTCCTTGACCGTGAGCAACCGCCCTTGGTGGTGCTGTTGCTCGGCGAGCCGCCTCAGCGCGTTTTCGACGATGATGACCGCGCCGTCGACGATCAGGCCGAAGTCGAGCGCGCCGAGGCTCATCAGGTTGGCCGAGACGCCGAGGCGCAGCATCCCGAACCCGGTCAGCATCATCGTCACCGGAATGACCGCCGCTGCGATCAGCGCGGCGCGGAAGTTGCCGAGCAGCAGGAACAGCACGACGATGACGAGCAGCGCGCCTTCCGACAGGTTCTTCGCCACCGTCTTGATGGTCGAGTTGACCAGTGCGGTGCGATCGAGGACCGGCTGCACCACCACGTCGGGCGGAAGCGAGGCGTTGATTTCCTTCAGTCGGTCGGCGACCGCCGTCGCGACATTGCGGCTATTCTCACCGATCCGCATGATCGCGGTGCCGACGACGACTTCCGTTCCGTTCTCGGATGCCGATCCCATCCGGATCGCCTGCCCGTTGCGGACACTCGCGACCTGATCGAGCGTGATCGGCACGCCTTCGCGGGTCGCGACGACCGTGCGCGCCAGCTCGGCCGCATTGCGCACCAGCGCATCGGAGCGGACCGCCAGGCCCTCACCGTTGCGGTTGACGAACCCGCCGCCGACACTGGTGTTGTTGCGCTCAAGTGCCGTGCCGAGATCGGTCAGCGTGATGTTGAGCGACGCCAGCTTTTGGACGTCGGGGACAACCAGATACTGCTTGGAATAGCCGCCGATCGAGTCGACGCCGGCGAGGCCCGGCGTGTTCTTCAGCAGCGGCGTGACGATCCAGTCCTGCGCGGTGCGCAGGTAGGTCGCCTTGTCCTCCGGTGTCGTCAGCCGCTCGCCTTCGGGCGTGATGTAGCTGCCGTCGGGTTGCTGGCCCGGCTCGCCGGGCCGATGCTCGTCATCCTTCCGGTGATCGAGGCGGACGGTCCACATATAGACTTCGCCGAGCCCGGTCGCGATCGGCCCCATTTCAGGGTTGACGCCATCGGGCAGACCTTCCGCGACGCCAGCCAAGCGCTCGCCGACCTGTTGGCGGGCGAAGTAGATATCGGTGGAGTCGTCGAAGACGGCCGTCACCTGCGCGAAGCCGTTCCGGCTCAGCGAGCGCGTATAGTCGAGGCCCGGAATGCCGGCGAGCGCGGTCTCGATCGGGAACGAGACCTGTTTCTCGACCAGCTCGGGCGAGAGCGCCGAGGCACGGACGTTGATCTGCACCTGGTTGTTGGTGATGTCCGGCACCGCGTCGATCGGCAGCCGGTAAAGCGAATAGCCACCGATCACGGTGGCGATGGCGGTGAGGAGCAGGACGAGCCAGCGCTTCTCGACCGCCCATGTGACGATACGGGCGATCATGGCATCAATCCTCGTGCGCCGCTTCGCCCTTGCCGATTTCGGCCTTGAGCGTGAAGCTGCCGGTGGTGGCGATTTGCTCGCGGCCCGTGAGGCCCGAGCGAACGATGACGGTCGCGCCGGCGGCATCGCCGAGCGTGACCGGCGTCGCCTGGAACCCGGTCGCGGTCCGAACGAATACGACCGACTTGCCTTCGACCGTCTGCACCGCAGTGGTCGGCACGAGGATGGCCGTATTGGCGGCACCGCCCGTGCCGCTGAGCTGCACCGAGGCCGTCACCGGCTCACCGACGCGCCACTGCCCGCCGCCATTATCGAGCGTCGCGATGACCGGCACCTGCCGGGTCTGTGGATCGAGCGCGGGCGATACGAAGCTGATCCGCGCGCTGGCCTCGCGGCCCGGCGCCCGCACCATCACCGTGTTGCCGGGCTTCACCCGGCCCGCGTCTTCGGGCTTGAGGTTCAGCGCCAGCGACACCCGGCCGAGGTTCGCGATGCGATAGAGTTCGGCATCGGCCGCGACGGTCTGCCCCAGCACGACAGGACGGGCGATGATCTGGCCGCCGATCGGCGCGACGATGCCGAGCCGGTTGAGGCCGCCACCACCGCCGCCCGCCGCCGACACCTGGCTTTGCGCTTGCTGGTAGGCAATGCGCGCTTCAGTCGCCGCCGTCCGCGCGGCGATCAGATCCTGTTCCGGCGACACGCGCTGCGCGAACAGCCGCTGCTCGCGCGCAAGATTGGAGTTGGCGAGCGCGAGCCGGGCGCGGGACGCCTCGACCTCGCCCTTGAGCTGCGCCGCCTCGCGGCTTTCAATGACCGCGATGGTCTGCCCGCGCCCGACCGACTGGCCGAGGTTGCGGGTCAGCGACACCACCCGGCCCCCGATCGCCGCCGAGACGACCTGCGTTCCTTGCGGATCGCCCTCGATCGTTGCCGGCAGCTCGATCGTGCCCGACCCCCCGAGCGTCGGGCGGCCGATCTGGATGCCCGCCGCCGCGATCTGATCGGCGCTGAGCGTGACCTTGCCTTCATCGGCATGTCCGCCTTCTTCGCCGCCCTTCGCCGGCGCGGCCTCGTTGGCGGCCTCGTTAGCGGGCTCGCCCGATCCGCCGCACGCGGCGAGGGCCAGGGCAAGCGCCAGTGAAGCCACGGTGCGCGGCATGAATGTCGACATGGATCAGTTCCCCTGTTGGTCTGGCGCCGGAGCGGTCAATCGCTCGAGACGGGCGCGGGCGTTCTGGTAGTTGGCGAGCGCGTCGATCGCGGCGACGCGGGTTTCAGCCAGTGTGCGCTCGGCATCGAGAAGATCGAGCTGGCCGAACTTGCCTTCGCGATATCCGATCCTCGCGATGCGGGCGGCCTCTTGCGCCGCCGCCAGCGCGGGGCCGGCCGCAGCCCTCGCCGAGGTCGCCGCGTTGGCCGCTTCGGCTTCGGCATCGGTGATCGCCTGCTCGACATCGAGCGCGGTTACGCGCCGCACCGCTTCCGCCCGCGTCCGCTCAGCGGTCGCCTGCGCGATGGCGGCACGGCCATTGTTGAACACCGGGATCGGTATCGAGATCGCGAACACCGCGGCGGTGTCGTTGGTCGCTTCCAGTCGCCGCAGCGCCGGTCCGACGTTGATATCGGGCACCCGATTGGCCCGAGCGAGCCGGATGCCGGCGTCGGCGATGGCCAGATCGGCATCGGCCGCCGCCAGCGCCAGCGTGCCTTGCGCACTTGGCGGGGCGACCGGCCCAAAGGTCGCTGCAGGGAGGCGATCGAGCAGCGCTACGTCCAGCGCGCCGTCGATCGGACGACCGATCCGGCGCGCGAGATTGGTCCGCGCCGCCTCCGCAAGCCGCGTCAGCCGCTCGACATTGGCATCCGCGTTGATGCGCGCCACGTCGGCGCGCTGCTGTTCGAGCGGCGATGCCCGGCCAGCCTGGACCCGCACCCCGGCACCGCGCAGCACTTCCGCTGCGATCCGTGCCTGATCGCGTGCCGTCGCCAAACGGCGTTCGGCCGCAACCGCTTCGACATAGAGCTGCGTCACCTGAACCCGGATATCGGCCTCCGCGATCGCGGCCTGGAGCTGTGCGCGCGATAGCTGCGCGCCGGCGACGGCGACACGCGCGCTGCGCTTGCCGCCCAGCTCGATTGGGATCGCGACCCCCACCGTCGTTTCCGCACTCCGCAGCCCCTTATAAGGGCCGGAACCCACGACATTCTCTACCTGGCCCTGAAAGGTCGGGTTAGGGCGAAGGCCCGCGACGGAGCGTCCGGCCTGTGCGGCCTCGATCCCCGCTGCTGCTGCCGCGTTCGACGGCGCTGCTCCGCCTGCCGCCAACACGGCCTGATCCAGCGTGAAAGCTGGCAAAGCCTGTGTCGTAGTAGGCGCTTCCGCCGATAGCGGCACCGGCGCCTGTTGCGCCTGTGCTTGCGCCTGCGCGATCGATGCGCACGACGCCGCGGCCAGCACGGCCGCGATCAACTTTTTCATTATCTGGTGATCCTGACAAATTGCGTCGGGCCGGCAGATGCCGGCCGGCGGAACATGTCAGGCGGTGGGCGGCCTCAGCGCTGGATCTACCAAGCGGGACGCGATGGCTGTATCGGACGCAGGGAACGGGCGCATGCCGACGGCACGCGCAACCGCAGGCAGCCCATCCGTCGCCGGCACGTTCAACGAAGGACCGTGGCAAGTGCCGTGATGGTGCGGAACTGCCTTGTCGGAATCGCCCTGCGATTGATCGGCATCGCCTTCGCTATGCACGGCGCCGCTGCATTCGATCGTGACGATGCCCGGCATTTCCTGCGCGTGCACGGTCGCGGTCATCACCAGGGACGACGCGATCATAACGAGCAAAAGGGACCACAACTTACGCAGCATCGACCTTCGTTTAGGTGAAATAGCGCGCAAAGTCATTGTAGAACTTCAGGTGGCACAGGACCCGCCTCGCGCCATGCCGGGATCGCCTCCGCCAGCACCCGCCACGCCGAACGCAGGAAGATGATCGCGATGATCCCGCCCACGGCGATGTCGGGCCAGGCTGAACCTGTCGCCGCGACCAGTCCGGCCGCGATCAGCACGCCGATGTTCGATGCCACATCGTTGCGCGAACATTCGAACGTGCTCGACATGTTCACATTCTCCGACCGGAACCGCCACAGCAGCGCGAGGCAGATCAGGTTGGCGACCAGCGCGGCGCTGCCGAACCCAAGCATCAACGTCGAGGAGGGCGGCACGCCGTTGACGATCTTGTCGACGATCTCGACCACCACTGCGATGCCGAAGACGAGGATGATGCCGCCCTTGGCGAGCGCCGCCCCCGCTTCCCAGCGGGGACCGCGGCTCAGCGCATAGAGGCTGAGCGCATAGACCACCGCATCGCCGAGCATGTCGACAGAATCCGCCATCAGCGCCGACGATCGCGCCAGCACACCGCCGCCGAACTCGGCAACGAACATGACGAGGTTGATGACCATGACAACGATCAGCA
The DNA here is from genome assembly GCF_037154135.1 of Sphingobium aquiterrae. Taxonomy (NCBI): domain Bacteria; kingdom Pseudomonadati; phylum Pseudomonadota; class Alphaproteobacteria; order Sphingomonadales; family Sphingobiaceae; genus Sphingobium; species Sphingobium aquiterrae. Next base: position 724 of record NZ_JBANFL010000037.1, on the reverse strand, counting down.
CGCGGCGCTGCTCGGCCTTGCGGCCGAGCGCGGCGATCGTGTCGCCCTTCCTGGAACAGCAGTCGTCCGCCATGATGCTCTCGATTCGCGTGTCGGACACCCTATATGAACCCTCATCCCACTAGAGGGTCAAGGGCATTCCATGAAGATCGGCGATATTGCGAAGCGCACCGGGCTGAAAATCGAAACCGTCCGCTTCTACGAGAGCGAAGGGTTGATCGACCCGCCTTTGCGGAGCGGCGGCAATTACCGGCTCTATGACCAGTCGCACTTGGACCGGCTGTCGTTCGTCAAACGCTCCCGAGACCTTGGCTTTACGCTCGATCAGGTGCGTGACCTTCTGCGCTTGGCCGACGATCCGCGCGGATCATGCGCCGAGGTTGATGCAATGGCCGTGCAGCAGATCGCGGAAATCGATCGCAAGCTCGCCGATCTTCAGACGCTCCGCGAGGAAGTCGCCCGATGGGGCCGTTGCGACGCCACGACGATCGCGGATTGCCGGCTGATCGACGCTTTGTCGTCGGGGGCGAACAGCGCGCCCGCCTGAGGGATCGAATACTGAAGTTTCTGGTGAAGATGAGTGCGTGCGCGACCCTGCGGGCACGGCTCTATCGTCGCCTTCAGCGCCGACCGAGCCGCCCTCCGGCGTCTCGGTAGGGTGGGCGCGAGACGCCTCTTTCGAGGACGCCCCAGCGCCTCCCCCCGAACCGTGCTTGCACCTTTC
>NZ_JBANFL010000036.1:0-20607 GCF_037154135.1 Sphingobium aquiterrae | reverse complement strand
CGCGAAGGCGGGGAGCCATCTCCCATCAGAAAGCGCTGGATGCCTGGTCAGGAGATGGGTTCCCGCCTTCGCGGGAACTCCAATGTTGTAACTCGCTGGAGATAGCAATCTGACCCCTACGGGATTGGCAGAGTAGGTCTAATGTATTGATAAGTATATGATATTTTTGATGTCTCTAGCAATGATACCATCAAATCCACCATCAGTGTTCGCGGATCGGCTGGGGCAGTGTGATATGATCACATAACGATACCGATCAGATTGCTTCTCCGCGTCGTGCGCCGAGATAGAGTAAGTCAGCGCTTGAGTCATGCTGGACGCCATTACAGAGGGCGGAGCAATGGGACGCGGAAGCGATGTTAGATCGTTGGCTGGAACATCGCGCTCGGCAACCGCATTATAAGAGATGAATGGCTCGCTCACGATCTTCGCCGTATCCTGCCCTGCCTTACGCCAATCCTGGATGAGGCCGATTGAGAGGGGCACAGAGGAAGCAATCGACGAATCCCTTAAGGCTGCCGAAAGGTCTGGAAAGAAACCATACTGCTCAGAGCATATTGGAGCGGCTAAGGGTGATCCAGTGATCATTTGCAATACCTTCATCGCTGTAATCGTTAATTGGAGACTGGAAGGCAGCCGCAGGTCTAAACCGCGTCACGGCCTCCACAAGTTGGCGTGCAAACATCTGCGCGCGGGATGCAGAAGGCTTGTCAGCCGCATAACTCAATGCGACGTCTGCCATAGACCCTTGTGAGCCGTCGGTTCTGGTAAACTCGCCAACGTTCACAACGAGATTTTCGTCCCAGCCCCACGTCCGTTCTGTAGCTGTGCCTGTAAGGGCAATTGAGGATACGCCAGCCTTTTCCATCGACATCAACTCGCCCCGATCGACTTTGCCGTCGGCATCCCGGTCGCGCCAGACCCGAAAATCAGCCCAGTTTGCGTCAGCAATCGAGAACATTCCATCATGAGAGGTGTCGAACGCCGACAAGCCATCCAAATCCGATTTTGCACCCGGTCTATCGTCTATAAAGCTTAACTCCTTGGCATTGGTGACCTTGCCGTCACCATTGCGATCATAAACTAGCATACCATCATTCTTGCTAACCCAACCCGTCCGGTTGGATATCCCATCGTCGTCCCAGTCGAATCTGGTCTTAGAGTTGTTTTGGGGTGTGAGTTTAACCCCATCTCCATTGAGATCTAGAATGATGGGCGCAGCAATTCCGATTTGAACGCCGCCTTTGAACTCGGCCTTTTCTACACTTGTCAGGCTGTCAGTGCCGTCATTTCCATCTACCGTCGTTTCAACATCGGTAATGCTGATGACGCCGCCACTGGTACTGAGGGAGTAGCTCGCTTGGGTTCCTGCAAAAACGGCTACATCTACCGTGCCAGTGCCACCATCGATAGCATCATTGCCCAGCCCGCCTTGGAGCCGGTCGTCACCTCCTAGGCCAGATAGAGCGTCCGCTTCATTTGAACCGACAAGAACATCATTGCCGGTGGTTCCAACAAGGTTGAGACCAAGCTGGTCAGTAATCGCGACACTTATTGTCTTGATAATACTGGAACCTGCTGAATCAGTAATCTTAATATTAAGACTGAGCCAGGCATCTGCCTCGAAATCGAGCACGGATCCGCTTTTTACACGCAGTTCATTGCCGTTCACAATCTCTAACGGAGAATCTGATATGGCTACGCCACTTGAGTTGACGATCGAATATGTGAACGTATCTCCCGCGTTTGCGTCAATACCATATAGATTAGCTACCAAAGTTCCAGGCGGCGCATTTTCTACCAGTTGAGGCTGAGTGACCATGCCTGTTACAGATTTGATTTCAACCCGCTGATCGTTAACGGCACCGCCCGTCCGCCCGCCAAATCCATAATAGGCCTGACTAGAGCCATCGAATAGATTGGCCACCACGTCGTAAGTTTTGCTACCGATTGCGGTGCCATCGATGGCATAGCTCAGTGTATGTGATGCAGAATTCCAAGAAATTATCACATCATGCCATGCATTGTCTTCAAGGTTTGCAATCGCTTGAAAAGGACTGAAATTCTGATCCCCGACCGCGCCATTGAGTACAACTTGGGTGAAATCAGAATTAGGTTCACCGCCATTAGAGTAGGTATCGAACTTTATAGCCAGCGACTCGCCCGAAACTACGCCTGTATCAGCTAGGACGTTCGCGCCATCGTTCTGAAAGGCGAATGCGACACCATCTGCGCCACCATCCGAAGCTCCAAAGAACATGCGCGTTGTCCAAACCGTGTCGAATGCTAGATCTACCGCTCCCCAAATAGCGCCATTTTTATCGGTCTGGGCAGGTGTCAGTTGATAGATACCTGTCTCTAAGCTAGTCGCTGAACCTAACGTTGCAATTCCGATCGCAGACCTTGGCGCGCGTAACAGCAAATCCGTTGGCGCTTCATTGCTATCGACGATATTAGTAATCATCACTTTGACGGGTATTAACTTACTAGCCCCCTTGCTATCAGATATCGCGACATGGAGGTCATGAGACGTGACTGCTTCATAGTCGATGACAGCACCGGCCTTCACACGCAATTCATTCCCATTAACGATCTCGAACCAAGAATCAGATATTGGAATGCCCACGCTATCGACAAGCGTGAATGTCAGCATATCCCCGATATCGGCATCTTCGCTAACAAGGATGCCTACAAGAGTCCCAGATTCAGCATTTTCCGATATTTTTAAAGTGTCAGTTTGCGCATTGATTGAAAGGATTTCAACCCGCTGCTCATTATAGGCCCCGCCGGTAGCAGCTCCAAAGCCGAAGAAGGCATTCGCATCGCCGCCGAGTATTGTTGCCACCACATCGTAGGTCTTTGCCGCAACGAATGAACCGTCAAGACTGTAAGACAACGTGTTGGATGAGGCATCCCAATGGATACGCACATCGTGCCATCCGTTATTTTCGACGTTTGCATGCGTATGATAGCCGTCAAATTGCGTGGACGCACTCCCGTTTAAGATGAACTGACTGAAGTCGCTGCTCGGTTCTCCACTATTGGAATAGGTATCAAATCTAATCCCCAGCGAGGTGGGAGTAAGGGCGCCGTAGCTGTAGTTGCTCCCGGCCGTGGGGTTCGACGCTATCGAGAAGGAAAGGCCATCAGCTCCGCCATCATTGGCTCCGAAATAAAGACGAGTGTTCCATTCGATATCCGTCGCCAAGTTGATGGCGCTCCATACCGCACCATTCTTGTCCCCTTGAGCAGGCGTGAGTTGATAACTCTGTCCGCCAATGTAGCTAGCCGATCCCTTCGTGACGAAAGACTGCGGTAATGGCAATTGCCATGGCACGGCCAGACCTGTCGGTTCGTCGTTAGCGCCTTGTATGTTGACGACGACGTTCTGCTGCACCGAAGCGCCATAGGCATCCTTTACCGCTACCACATAAGTTAGGGCGACGGACTCCCCTTCTGCCAGATAATCAAAAACGCTATCAACAGCTGAGAAGGACCAAGGACTCGATCCGCTAATGGTTCCATTGGTGTCAGACAATGTTCCTAGGTCAAGCCAATCAAGTATGGTTGCGTTGGAAGGCAGGCCAGCGACGGAACCGCTCACTTCTACCGATACTATACTAGCGCTGTGTATATCGAAAGGCTGAGCATCAGAAAATTGCAAGGCGCCAGATCCTGTCAATGACGCACCCGAGCCTGTTACGTTGGATGCTTCAAGAAGTGTAGCCGAGACGTCGCTTGTCGCTTGATCAATCACAGGTGCGGTATTCGCCGCAACGCCACCAGCCATCGCCGCGTCAAACGCAGAAAGCAACTGCTCGCGGCTCCAGATGGTGCCGTCAGAAAATTTTACGGCACCTATGCTCCAGTTGTTTCCACCCGTTAATTGGTTATCCAGAGTTACCGAGCCTGTGCCACTGATAAAGCTCAGAACCATATCGCCTATGTCGGTCGTTGATTTAGAAAAACGTATATCTGCGATTGATATCCCAATCCCTAGATTGAGACTGTTCTGGCCACTATTGTCGCTGATGATGTCCGATCCAAAACCGAGTTCGAATAAATAAAGGTCATCACCACTGCCGCCTTCAAGGCGATCCGTTCCTGCGCCTCCCTCCAACGTATCGTTGCCATCTCCTCCCCGTACTAAGTCGTTTCCGGTTCCACCACTGAGAACGTCATTTCCAGCGCGTCCTTCGAGGAAATCGTCACCATCATTGCCGGTGAGAACATCATCTGTTCCGCTTCCCCAAATGGAGTCCGCAGCCACCGTCGAAATCTGTGAAAGTGCCACGTTTTGAAATTCAATCCGGCTCAAAGCCGTATTGTCAGCAAAGCTTATCTGATCGATGCGTTCGCCCGCACCGGTCATCTGTCCGTCAATGGTTATGGAACCAGGTTGACCGGCAATGCTGATCTTGAGACTGTTGCCGTTGGCCGGATCAGCGTAGCTATAAATCAGGTCGTCAGGCGTGATGCCTGCGCCAAACTGAATGGTATTGAAGCCATCCCACCAGCCTGCTCCGACAATGGTGTCATCACCATCCCCCAGGTTCCAGATGTAAGTATCGTTGTCCCAACTCTCCTGAATAGTGTCATTCCCTTCGCCCCCCATAATAATATCATTGCCGTTGCCACCATCGAGTACATCCGCACCAGCTTCGCCGCGAAGTACATCATCATCATTTTCGCCGTTCAGACTATCATTTCCGGCGCCCCCATAGAGAATATCTTGACCATCCCAACCGGAAAGGGTGTCGTTGCCATCTAAACCATAGATGTTTTCACTAGCGCGAGTTCCTACAATGGCGTCGTTGCCCGATGTGCTTAATGTCGCCAGATATTTCGTTGCTATATCGCCCGCGCTGAGCGGTGTCCTCCCGACAAAACTAAAGTTCTCTATGGCTGCACCGTCCATAGTCACCTGATTTGTCAGGATAATGCCTTGCGAAGAATCGCCAAAATGGAGTTGCAGATCGTTGCTTGAAGAGATGCGGATTACCTGAAGGAAATCGGAGTCCAACTCACTCGAAAAGAAGATGGTGTCGTCGCCACTTTCTTCCGTGATCCGATCTAGCCCGTCGCCAGCAGCATAAATGTACATGTCGCTCCCGCTGCCGCCTGAAAGTAGGTCGTTGCCAGTTCCTCCAACCAGTCGATCCGTACCATCGTTTCCCCACAGTTCATCACTCCCTCCAAAACCATACAGTCGCTGGTCGTGGGTTTGACGTGGTTCGGAATGTGTAGTCTGACCACCGTCCGTCGTCGCACTAATGATGTTGACTGGATATGTTGAAATGACTTCGCTAAGCGTATCATTGTCAGATGTTCCCTTAACGTCTGCAGCAAAGCCGGCGAGCCAGCGCCAGCCGGTGACGTTTAGGACATAGTCTTCGCTGAGACCCATGGCCTTTGCTACATAGAAGAGCGTTTTCCCTTCGTTGTTGAACCACTTTGTCCAAGGGTGGAAGCTTTCTTCCGGCTCATCTTCTTCGCCATCATCATCGTTATCTATGATGATCGAGCCCGTCGTCATCCCTGAAGTGTCGAGAGGACGGGGCGGAGCGCCGGAGGATTGACCAATGGCAGTAATTGCCCATGACGGCTGATCTTTAATAAACTCAGCAGCAAACGCATCGAAATCGCCTGTGATTGCTCCCGTCGATTGATCGATCTGCAATCCCACAAACTTTGCGAGATAATCATACGCTGGTGAAGCAGTTGCGGCGTCGGACACAGCTGCGGCCACCAAGGTTTGCACCACCAAGTTATAGTCCGGGCTATTCTCATCCAATCCTTCCATTTCCTGACCAAGAACTAGAAATGGTTTGACCGTAGCGCTTGCCGCAGCTTGCATTAGAAACGCTACACCAAGTTGTCCGACGAGATTGTCCCACACCCCCCTAATTCGTTCCAATTGGTGGGCATTCAGGTCTTGAAGTGGCCGACCGGTAAAACTCTCAATAACTTCAATATGAAGGGAAAGGGTGGTTTGCCCAGGTGCTTCCGGATTCACACCTACCCAGCGATACAAAATATCGAGAAATCCGCCCTCGAGAAATTCTTTGAATGTGCTGAAACTGTGGGGCTCGTTAACGAGTGCATTGACCATGTCATGCAACGTGGCATCGAAATACATGGCTGTGCGGAGCGAAGGAATGGCCGACGATCCTCCCATATTGGGAAGTCCAGCAAGATCGCTGATATCCGCGCCCTCTGGAACCACCGGCCGGTTCCCCGTTTCATCGGTTTCAAACCACACGCTGCCCACATCGCGCTGGCCTCCACTAGTGCGCGTATAGTATCCCACCCGAGCGATTTGGTTTCCTTCAATATCGGCTCCAGAGGCGACATAAGTAAGGCTGATACTTTCGATTTCGGCTTGGGCCATCGTCAGCATTTCATCAGATGTCGAAACACCGTCAGAATTCAAATCGCGCCACATGCGCAAGTCGGCAAAAGCCGAATCTAGCTGATCAATCTTGTTGTCTGCATTAGTGTCAATCGCAGCGAGGTCGTCAAAGCCATCGATATGGGCGCTTCCAAAGAGCTCTCCGACCTCATCAACTTGGCCGTTTTGGTTGGCGTCATGGACAAGCAAGCCATCATGCGGGCTGACCCAGCCCATCCTTTCCAGTGCACCATCGCCGTCTATGTCAAATTCAGTGATACTTGAGGACAGAGGGTTTAGTTCGATACCATCTCCGTCGAGGTCAAAAACTAAAGGATCAGAGAGAATGTCATTGAGCAGGTCAGACAAATTTTCCTCAAGCCAGCCACCAAGAGCCGACCCAAGTTCCCAAGCAACGTAGCCTGTCAAAAGCCCAAATCCCGCCGCTAAGACTAAGGCAGCCACTGGACTAGCCGAAAGCAGAAGCCCCGCAGCGGTTGGAATTGAAGCGAGAATTTCAAATGGGACGGCATACGTAACGAATACGCTTGCTATCACCCCACCAAATATTTCACCTGCGGACGCGTCCGTCAGCTGCGCATCCCATATGCTGCCTTGGCCCCCAATTATCGGAGCAATTGATGCCAACATGCGGCCTGCCGCTTGCGCGCGTGAATCGGGATAGATACGCAAAACATCGCCCACCGCACCCAACGCAGTTCCGACAGCGGCATATGTCGCTCCGCCTGAATTATTATTCGGCATTAAATCTCTCCCGATCATTAGAACCGCTCAGAAGCATCATATTTAATATGAACTGAATTGATGGTATTGATATCGTGATCATGATAGGAAATATTGCATGACCTTTATGTATAGATGCATTATACGCCCACAAAATACTTTCAGATCCAATTATCCATTTTGTTAAAATAAATATAAGAAAAATTAAAAATATTATAAACAACTTATAATTTACTATTTTTATTTTTCCACGATTTATAATCATGATTATTTGGAATAAAATTATTACAATTATACTTAAGCAAAAGTATAAGTTAATTATAAATGGGATGTTTGCAAATTTGCATAATTGATCGAATTTTATAGACACATAAGGTACATTGAATCCCGATAGATCTGAGCAGTCTTTATTCAATTTCTGGCCAAATGGGGAACTCATCATAGTTAAAGAAACAATGGCTATGAAAAACAATGAGATTATCTCGGCATACAGGAAATGAAATATGTTTTTAAACATGTGCGTTCTCTATCAGTAAAAATTTAATAATCCCGATTTTAACGCTCTCTTCCTGCATCATGACTTACTTGGTTGATCGGGCTAACTAGATAACTGATAATATTTCGTTCCCCCGTCTTAATGTCAGCAGTAGCGGCCATTCCTGGAGTCAACGCGACGGTGACATCACCTCGATTGATTGTCGCGCGGTCGAGCCCGACGCGAACGGTGTAAACCAACCCCAACTTCTCATCCTCAATCGCGTCAGAACTGATACTTTGAACGCGACCGGGAACAGTGCCATGTCGGGTAAATGGGAACGCTTCGAACTTCACCGCAACCTCCTGCCGCGCTCTGACAAAGCCGATGTCCTTGTTTAGCACTCTGACCTCAGCGACCAGTGGCCCACTGGTGGGGACGACAACCATGATAGGTTTGGCGCCTTCAACGACACCACCAATCGTATGAATGCTCAACTGGCTCACTGTCCCGTTCACGGGACTGAGCAAGCGCTGCAAACTCGATTTCTGTCGCGCCTTAGTCAGTTCTTCGCGCCGCAGTCTTGCGTCACTCTCTGCCTTGGCAAGGTCGGACAGCACACGCACCCGGCCCTCGGCGCGATTACGGGCCACGCCACTGCCCACAGAACTCAGCTGCGCCGTAACTCGCGCGGCGGCCTGGAGGGCGGCGTCACGGTCCCGTGCTGCGATTAACCGCTGGCGGCGCATCTCTATGACCTTGAGTTTCGAGACATAGCCCTTGGCCAGCAATTCCTCATTGGCCGCGATCTGTTGGTCAAGCAGCGGCAATGTCTCGGTGAGTTTTGCTGCTTGGGTCAATGCTTCGTCACGTGCGGAAACCGCAGCGCGTTGATCAGCGCCGAGTCCCGATATACCAGCTTCTATCTCTTGAAGTTGCGCCAATGCTAAAGCCCGCTGCGTTGACGTTATTGCAGCCGAAGTCCCAGGCGGCGGAGAGAACTGCAGCCCGTTACTTTCCAATGCCGACAACACTGCGCGCGCGCGCGCAGCGTCGAGTTCCGCAGTCTCAAGCGCTTTGGCAGCCTGCACCGCTTCCGCAGTTGAGACGGTTGGATCCAGTTCGACCAACGGCTCGCCCTTGCGCACCCTCTGCCCGTCGCGCACTAGAATGGTACGCACGATCCCGGCTTCCGCAGACTGGATGATCTTCACATTGTCCGCCGGTATCAAGCGGCCTTGCGCGGATGCAACGACATCGACTTTACCGAAGGTAAGCCAGAGCAGAGTCAATAACAGGCCGACCAAGAAAATCCAGGTCGTCGCGCGCGCCGTCGGCGATACCGGGCGCTCAATGATTTCCAGAGCAGCTGGCAGAAAGCTGATTTCGTCGGTCCGCGTGAGTTGCTTCGCCCGTTGCTTCTCATCCGCGATCGCTGCTCGCACGACATCCCAATGGCGGATAACGGCGTTCATGCTAGGTCTCCCCCAACACCCATCTGTCGCCTGTGCAAGCCCGCATAGCGACCGCCCCGCCGAAGCAGTTCATCGTGGGTCCCCACTTCTACGATCTGGCCTTTTTCCAGCGTCATGATCCGATCACACTGGCGGATCGCCGACAGGCGATGGGCGATGATAAGCACTGTACGCCCCCTAGCCATGGCACGCAGATTGCGCTGGATGATCTCTTCGCTTTCCGCATCAAGCGCGGAAGTCGCTTCATCGAGGATAAGGATACGGGGCTGGGTCACGAGCGCCCGTGCAATGGCGATGCGCTGTCGCTGCCCACCTGACAGGTTGACGCCCCGTTCCTCGATCAGCGTGTCGTAGCCCTGCGGCAAGCCAACGATAAACTCATGTGCTCCCGCCAGTTGGGCCGCAGCCATGACCTGTTCGAGCGGCATCGCAGGATGGGCGAGGGCAATATTTTCACGGATCGAGCGGTTGAACAGCAGGTTTTCCTGTAGGACCACACCGATCTGTCGACGCAGCCATGCCGGGTCGATCTGGGCGATATCGACGCCGTCTATCATGATCCTACCGGCCGCGGGGGTATAGAGCCGCTGGAGCAGTTTGGTAAGCGTCGATTTGCCCGATCCTGACGACCCGGCAATACCAAGCGTGCCGCCTGCGGGGAGATGAAAGCTGATATCGTCAAGGGTCCACGAACCCTCGAGCCCATAGCGGAATCTGACGCCTTCAAATCGGATCATGCCCTTGATTTCGGGGAGCGCAATCCGCGAGCCGGCCCCCGGTTCGATCGGCTGATTGAGGACATCGCCCAAGCGGTCGATGGAAAGGCGCACCTGCTGGAAATCCTGCCAGAGCTGGGCCATCCGAATTACTGGCCCGGACACCCGCTGGGCGAACATATTGAAGGCAACGAGTCCGCCGACCGTCATGGCGCCAGCAATAACCTCTCGAGCACCGAAGAACAGGATTGCCGCGAGGCTGAGTTTAGAAATCAACTGCACCGCCTGGCTGCCGGTATTACCCAGATTGATGACGCGCTGATTGGCGGCGCTATAGCCCGCCAGTTGTCGCTCCCAGCGCTCTTGCCATTGCGGTTCGACAGCGGCCGCCTTGACTGTCTGCATGCCGGACACGCTTTCGACCAGCAGTGCATTGTTGGCGGAACCGCGCTCAAACTTTTCGTCGAGGCGTCGACGCAAAGGTCCGGTCACAAGTAGCGATACGACGACATAAGCAGGTATCGTCGCAACGACGATCCAGAACAGCGTCGATGAATAAACCCACATCGCGATCAGGAAGACGATCGTGAATGCAGGATCGACCAAGACTGACAGCGAGGCATTGGTCAGGAATTCACGAATGGATTCGAGCTGTCGGATTCGTGTGACCGTGTCCCCCACACGCCGCCCCTCGAAATAGGAAAGCGGCAGGCCAAGCATATGCCGGAAAAGCTTCGAACCGAGCTCAACATCCAGCTTCTGGCTGGTCTCAGAGTAGAGCCGTGTCCGGAGCCATCCAAATGCGACTTCCCAGACCGACACGGCAACAAAGCCGACGGAAAGCACCTGGAGGGTCGCCAACGTATTGTGGACGAGCACCTTGTCGATGACGTTTTGAAAGAACAGCGGGGCAGCAAGGCCTAGCAGGTTCAGTGCGAGGGTGATGAGCAGAACCTCGCCAATTAGCTTCCGGTAGCGAACAATCTGCGGAATGAACCAGCGGATATCGAAACGACCCGCTGCGCCACCTACGCTCTCTCGCGTCGTGAGCAGAATAATCTCGCCGGACCAAATGTCGGACAAGTCATCGTGAGAAAGCTTTTGTACAGGCTGACCTGGACGTTGCACCAATGCCTCAGATTCGTTGGCCCGCCCGATCAGGAACCAGCCTTGAGAGCCATTCGCGAGGATCGGGAGCGGAAGTCTCGAAAGCTTTTCAAAGCTTGCCTGCGACAAGCGGGCACGCACCCCATCCTGCCGCAGGGCAAGTCTCAGCATATCCGTCGCGGAGACTTCGTTTGAGTGCCCAAGCTCATGACGGAGTTGGTCCGGATCAACTACGATTTTATGCACTGAAAGAAGGGTCGCCAAGGCGATTAGCCCCGCATCAGGCCCCACGGTTTCTACAACCATTCCTCTAAATTCCCCCAACGATCCGCCCCACCGTTTAAGCAAGATTTCACGATAACCCATTGATTACAATACGTCTTGCAACAAATTTATTTTGGTCAGTTGCGACATTTCGGTCCGACTTAAATGAATTTCTTCTTCATTTTTAATGAGCTTTCATTGAGTGCGCGTGCGCCTACGTCGGCCGAAAAGCCGTGCCTGGTTTCGGATGACGAAAGAGGGATTTCCATCAAGAGCCTGATCCCCACGCGCCCTGACCACATGTCAGACGTAGCCCGATCTAACTCTCAATGAGCGTGATCTGTATCACGGATGATTTTGGGCACCGCCTTAATTTTTGTTCGATTCCAGCATCTTGGCCTACTGCCGGGTTGAGACGCCAAGATAAGGCTCATTCCGTTTATTCGGGCTTGATAACCACCATGCAGCGCGCGTCCTTTCCGGACCTTTGCGCACGGTTTGCACATCGATCGAGCACATCATGATTGTCGCGAAGAAGGCGGCTGGTAGCCAACAGCGCATCCCATTGATCCGGGTCCGCCGTCGCCAATAGCCGTTCGCCCGCGCGCCATCGGTTGAGGCCGATCACGCGTGCCGCCATCCGTTCTGGCCAGAGCCAGCGTTCGGGCGCGCTCCGGGCGATCATGCCGGGTAACAGCGACCATAGAAGAATCCCCACCAGTACACCGCCGCCGACCGCCCATCGAAGATGGCGACGTTGCTCCCCGGCAGTGCGTGCCGTCGCGACGAGAGCACGCATGTTGCGCGCTCCCTGATCGAACCGCGCACGGGCATCGACAAGCTGGTCATGGTCGGTGCGCCGTGCCTCCTCCGCAGCGACCTCGATCCGCGCTGCAAAATCCCTCGGAGTGATCTGCAAGGCGGGACTGGCTCCAAGGCCTTCGATTCCCCGGCTCAGGCTTGCCAGTTGCTTGTTCATCTGGGCCAGCGTCGAGCTGTAGTCGGGAACCTCGATCGATTGCCGCTCGGTCGCCATATGCTCGACCACGCGCGACATCACGGCAATCCTGCGATCCAAACGCGCAAATGCCTGTGCGGCGGTTTCGGCTTCAGAATTCTGTTCGTGCAGCAGGGAATGTTCGTCGTTCATTACCTTCCTCCTATCGGCTCAATCCAAGATTACGCGGCTGTTCAAAGGACACATGATCCGCGAGGTCGCGGGACAGGCTGCGGCTCAGGGACATATCGATGCCGAGTTGATGGCTGCGGCCGCGCAACAGCGATTCCACCTGCACGTCGCGTTCGAGGCTTTTCACCATGCCCGCCATCTGTTCGCTGACCTTGCGTGCCCCCCGGATATCCCCATCGCGCTGCAAGTCCTCGCGTTGGCGCTGCAACTGCTGCCAGCCCTTTACGAACCTGTCAGCGCGCTGGAAAGGATTGATGCGGATTTCCGTCTCCAACTGCATCGCGCGAATGGCGGCCTGGCTGCGCCCCTCGGTGGCCTCGCGGACAAGCTCCGGGCTGCTGCGGAACGCGCTGTTCAGGTCCGATGAGCCTTCGGGCCGGATCGCGTCCAAGGCGTCGCGGGCTTGGGTAAGCGCCTCGCGCTGATGGGGCATGGCGTCCAGGCCCTGCGCGCGGGTCTGCTGGATGGCATCGAGCGCCTTGGCGTAGCGCTCCACCGCCCCGCGCACGCCGCCCGCGCGCATCGGCTGGAAATCATGGGAAGGCTGTTGCCGGGGCAACTTCTCACGCCCCTGTTCCTGCTCCGGTCTCTCCACATGGGGGCGAAACCCGGCGAAGATGCCGCGCTCCTGCTGCGCCGGGATCTTGGGCCGGAAATTGTCGAATATCCCGCGCGCCTTCTCCGCGCTTGCGCGGACGATTTCGGCGACACGCTCGCCGAACGTGATGCCGCGCCGCTCGGCGAACTCGCGTGCCTGGTCGACTTTCTCATAGTCGCTCGCCATGTCCTTGCCGCGCTCGCGCGAAAGCGTGCGGACAAGCCGCGACTGATCGCGGAAATCGTCGCGGCCATAATGAAGCGCCAAGCCATCGCGATGGCGGGACATGGCGACATAAGCCCCGTGGCGATCCATCCCCGGCGTCGCCAGCACATGTCCCCTGTCCACGGTCATGCCCTGCGCCTTGTGGATAGTGGCGGCATAGCCATGGTCGATGTCGCGATAGTCTTTGGTGTCGAACGATATGGAACGCCCGTCATCGGTGCGGACAGACATATGGCCCTCACTCACATGTTCGATGGTGCCTAGCGTGCCGTTCTTTACCTCCAGGCTGCGTTCGTTGCGCAGGAACATGATGCGGTCGCCGGATGCGAATAGCCGGTCGCCTCGCTCGGTCTTCACCTGGCGCTCGTCGCCTAATTCGCCCGCGTTGCGCATCGCCGTGCGCGCAGCCTCGTTGAGGTTTCGCACCTCCGCCTTGGTGTGGGTCAGGATGATGCGGCTCGCGTGCGGATCGGCCTGCCGTTCTCGATCCCATCGCTCGACAAGATCGCGCCGCGCATCCTCGCGCGTCTCGGCCTGATGCACCATGCCCTTGTCGGCATAGGCTGCAACGGCCTCGCCGGTCCTGCCGGTCGCCAAATGCCGGGTGGCATTCTGCTGCCAGCCTTCATGCTGGCGGCGAACTTGCGTGATCTCGACGCCGCCATGGCGCTCATGGATCGCGCGAAACGCCGCGCCTGCCTCGATCGATTGCAATTGCTGTGGATCGCCGACAAGAACGACCTTCGCGCCAACGTCGGCGGCATGCGACAGCACGCGCTCCATCTGGCGCGTGCCCACCATGCCCGCCTCGTCAATCACCAGCACGTCGCGGGCGGTCAGAAGATCACGTCCCTGCGCCCAGCCATGCTCCAGGCTGGCAATGGTCCGGGACGCGATGCCGGAACCATTCTCCAGTCCCTCTGCGGCGATACCCGCAAGCGCCGCGCCGCGCACGTTGAGGCCCGCGCTTTCCCACACGTCGCGCGCCACGCCCAGCATGGCGCTTTTGCCGGTCCCGGCATAACCCAGCACCAGTGACAATCTTTGCCCGCCCGTTATATGGCGCAACGCGGATTCTTGCTCTGCTCCCAGGACAAGACCCGCACTCTCGGCGGTTCGAATGGCGTAGGTCGCCGCCGCCGAGAGACCATCGCTCCGTTCCATCGCAAGCCGGTCTGCGGCGCGGCTCATCCGCTGCTCGGTCTCGATCATCTCGCGCGAGGTGAACCGATCGTCGCCGCGCCCGTCTTTGCCAAGGGCGATCAGGTCCGGCGATCCCCGAACCGCGCGCATGGCCGCGTTGAACTGCTCCTGCCCGTCACTATGGCGATGGATGAACATCGCTATATCGCGATTGGTGAACGTCGCCTGTTGGTGGGTGATGGCGTTAAGCGCGATACCCGGATCGGCGATTATGCGTTCGCCATTCTCCCGTGCAATCGCGCGGTGCATTTCGGCGCGGTCGGCTTCCAGCCCCTGGGCGTCCATCCGGTGTGCAGGACCGCCGATCTTGCTCTGCGGTTCGAGGTCGATGCCCTGATCGGCAAGGCTGCGGTGGTCGATGCGGGCGTCGATGTCGAGTTCGGCAAGGCGGGTATTGAGGTGATCGGCCCACCGTTCGCGCCAGCGCTCCACATTCTCTCGGGTATTCCACTCGCGCACCTTCGCACCGAAGCCAGCGGTGCCGTCGTCGCGCTGCACAACCTCCCGCATCGTGAGCATGACATGGGCGTGTGGCTTGGGCTGGCCGTCCGCGCCAATGTCCCAATGCACATTGAGGTCGGCGATCATGCCACGATCCACAAACTCGGCGGACACGAAATCGCTGGCCAACTCGATGCCCTGCGCTTTGTTCATTTCGCGCGGAATGGCGAACTCGACCTCGCGGGCAAGCTGGGCGTCCTTGCGCTTCTCGAATGCCTCGACATCGTTCCAGAGGCGTTCGCGGTCGCGCCATTGTTCGGGCGCGCCTTCGGGAGCCAAGATTTCGCTATGCTCCACGCCGGAGCGGGCGCGGAAATCATGGTCGCGATCAAGGCGCTCGTCGTGCAGGCGTTCGCCCGCACGATAGGCAGCAGCAGAGACGGCGGAGCGGCCCGCCGCGCGACTGATGACCTGAACGGAGAAATGGAAGATCGCCATAACGATCGTCCATCTACTACGCTCAAGCGCACGTCGGAACGACGTATAAGCGCGCCCTTCTCGAAAATTTCTCGGACGGGACTAGGCGGTGTCAGGCTGTCCCGGCGACTCTACTGCGCGGCGAGCTGGATCATCTTATCATAGCGCCATCGTCACTCAATGGAGACTTTGCGATGCGTAAACCCCGCGATTTTGATTCGGAACTCAAAGCCCTGGCTGACAAGGCCAAGGCGCTCAGGGAACGGCGCGTGCGTCAACTTGGCGAACTGGTGACGGCGACCGGGGCCGATGCGCTCGACGCCGATATACTGGCCGGGGCGCTGCTCCATGCCGCCACGGTGAAAGACGCCGCAACAAAGGAGGGATGGCGCAAGGCGGGCGCAGCTTTCTTTCTCGGCAAAGGCGGCAAGCCTGCGGGCAGACCTTCTGGCCAGCAAAGTGGCACTCTCCCGCTCGATGGCGGCGCGGCATCGGCTTGAGGCTCGGAAGGCGCGAACCGACATGCGGGACTGGGCCATTGCACGCCGTGAACGCACGCGGCATCTGATCGAACTGGGCGGCCTCGTCATGAAGGCGGGACTGGTCGATCTGACCGAGGATGATCGCGCCACGCTCTACGGCGCGTTGCTCACCGTTGCCGCCCGACTGCGCGGCGAGGAACGCGCCAACGCGCTTGCCCTCTGGAAGCGGAAGGGCAAGCGGGCCTTCGAGGCAGAGCAGGACGGCGGTTAGCGCGAGACTGACAAGCGCACATTGCCGTCCGGCTCTGCCTGATACTCGACCATTGCCGCCATTGGTGGGCTGCTCTTGTCGCAATAGCGCACGGTGATGACGCTCTCCCGGATCGTAGGACACAGACCGGAGCCATAGAGAATGTCCGCCAGTGCGTCGAAGGTCGTCGCCTTGGCCCGATAGGCTCCGGTCCACCGCACGGTCCAAATATCTTCATTAGCCTTGACCCGGTAGCCCGCCCTCTGCGCAACATCCATGACCGCGCCCAGCACCGTGTCCGCGCGCACGTCAAAGTCCAGCACGGCGGACAGGTCGGCGGGTTTGGAACGGACGACTTGCGCGGACTTTATGGTCACAGTATGTTCAACACCTTTCTGACGCCTGATTATGCCATATTCTCCGTAGCATTCGTCGTGATGGTAGGGATCGGTCTCATTGAGGCTGTTGGGCTAGGATTAGGTAATTTCGATTTTAGCGCGGATCTCGATAGCTCTGTGGACGCCAGCGAGATTGCATTGCCCGACGCGCTTGGCTGGCTTGGATTAAAGCATGGCCTGCCTATCCTTGTTTGGCTCACGTCACTGCTGGGCTGTTTCACAATAGTTGGCGTTGCTGTTCAGCAAATCTCCACCGCCATTTTTGGAAGCCCCTTACACTGGGGCATCGCTGGCATCGTGGCTCTTCTCTTTGGCAGCGCCATGAACAGCTTTGCGTCCGGCTGGCTCGCACAAATCCTGCCTGAGTATGAAAGCACGATAATCGATACCGAAGACCTGGTCATGCGCCGAGGCATGGTGTTGGAGGGATCTGCCCGCCGAGGCCATCCGGCCCGCGCCAAGGTCGTGGATCAGGTCGGGAGCCTTCCTGCCGCCGCGCATGTTGACGGGCGAAACCGAGAGGCGGGCGATGTCGATATGCTTGAGTTCCATGTCCTATACTCCTTGCCAAAACACCGGCCCCGAAGAGCGGGGTGGGCGGCAAGAGTGACCGGAAGGCGCGTCGGCAGAGGCAGGCTGCACCGCAGGCTGGAACGAAGAGGAAGACCCGGCACCGCCGGGTTGTGGCCCGCCGCGACGGGCCTAGAGGGTAGCGACGCCCACACCGCTTGCCGGAGCAGGTTAACGCCATCGCGCCCGCCGCGATGTCCGCATAGGGATTGGCCTGGGCGATCCCCTGCGTCATGCGATCGTGACGCCGAAGGCGACGAGACGGCGCGCAGCGGCGGCTCGGTGGAGCGAAGCGGAGTAGAGCGCGGCCCGCGCGAAACGCGCGGGGACGCCCCCTCGCTACCACCTGCACCCTGGCTGCGAAAACCAGACGCTGAAATGCGCAAGGCGGCGTGCCAATGCGAAACCGGCACTTCAGTGCCCATACCCTTGCGGGGCGGGATTGTTTGCGGCAGATTGATTCGCGACGGGCAGGCCATCTGAAAGGACGATGGATATGCCGAATACAACATAGCTCAGACGATCTGCGGGGACCGGCGAGCGTAAAAATCGTGGCAATCAGGCAACAGCGCCTAAGAAAATGCGCATGGGTGATGAGGCAGGCAAATTCCCGCCAATTCCCTCTACGTCCGCCGATGTCCCCCACCGTCCCTCCACAGCCCTACGACGTATATCTGGGCGGCCCGACAGGCCGCAATGGACGTCTTGTCTTGTGCGGAAACTCCGCCAATTCTGGCTTTAGGGGGCTTTGGCAACGCATGACTTGAAAGCTCTCTTATGCCGAACATCGATCGTATCATTCGCCTCAAAACCGTTCTCGACCGCACCGGCCTTTCCCGGTCCACCATATACCGCAAGATCGCGGAAGGGACATTCCCCCGGCAAGTGCCGATCAGCATCCATGGTGCTGGCTGGCACGAGTCCGCCGTCAATCGCTGGGTCGCCGATCCCGCCGCTTACCGGCCGGAAAACGACAATCCTCTATCGCTTGGGAAGTCCGGCCATGGAGAAGGGTGACAGCGCCGCGCCACCCGGTCGCCTGACCGCCGCCAACGATAACGGGACGGGCACTGAGCCGCCCAGCGTGGACATAGACACGGCGCTGATCCGCATCGCGGAGGCCATCGGTCGCCATATTGCGCGCCAGCATATTCGCGCATGCAGGGCGGCCAATGACAATGAGCCGAAAGGAACAGGATGATGGAGTCATTGACATCGATGCTATTCGATGGCATATAATCCATCATGAAGGCGGAACCGTTGCTCAACGAACGTCACCAGCTTGATGCGAAGTCCTTTGCGGAGCTTCGTATCTGGCGGGTGCCGCAGCCGGTGAAGGGATCGATGCACGATCTCAAATATGCTCTCGCCTATATTGTCGATGGCATGTGCGTGCTGCGCTACGACAATGAGGCAGGCAAGGGCGATCACCGACATATCGGGGAAAGCGAAACGGCCTATGCCTTCACGACCCCCGCCACATTGCTGGCGGACTTCTGGAAGGACGTAGACCAATGGAGGCCAGAATGAACATCGTGACGCTCTCCGTCGCCAGCCGCGACGATGTGACGCGCCGTGCGCTTGCCGCTTTCGAGGGCGAGGCTCAGGGCGCGCATCATAGCTTCGCCAGTCCCGATCTGTTGTGGCAGACGCTGACCCGCAAGCGCTGGGATTTGATCCAGGCGATGACCGGGCAAGGCGTCATGTCGATCCGTGAGGCCGCGCGGCGCGTGGGCCGGGACATGAAGGCGGTGCATGGCGACGTGCAGGCACTCATCGGCGCTGGTGTAATCCATAAGGAAGGGCGCGGCATCGTCTTTCCCTATGACGGCGTCCATGTCGATTTCATGCTGACCAAGGCTGCCTGACGGCGGAACGGATCGTAGGAGTTTTTCTCATGACCCGCATTGCCCTTTATGCCCGTTACTCCTCGGACCAGCAGAGCGCCGCGTCGATCGAGGATCAGCTTCGCATCTGCCGTGAGCGCGCCGAGCGTGAGGGCTGGCATGTCGTCCAAAGCTATCAGGATGCCGCGATATCGGGTGCGAGCATGATCCTGCGTCCGGGCATCCAGTCGCTGCTCCAGGACGCGCAGGCGGGTAAGTTCGACATCGTTATTGCCGAAGCGCTCGACCGTGTGTCGCGCGACCAGGCAGACGTGGCGACGCTCTACAAGCATCTTCAGTTTGCGCGCGTGCCGCTGGTGACGCTGGCAGAAGGCGAGATCAGCGAACTCCACGTCGGCCTCAAGGGCACGATGAACGCGCTGTTCCTCAAGGACCTGGCGAAGAAGACCCATCGCGGGCAGCGCGGGCGCGTCGAGAAGGGGTTTTCGGCGGGGCCGGTGGGTTATGGCTACCGCAATGTTCGGCGGCTATCGAGCGAAGGAGAACTGGTGCGCGGCGAATGCAAAATCGAGCCGCTCGAAGCGTCGGTGGTGAACCGCATCTTTCGCGAGTTCGCTGCTGGCAAGAGTCCCCGCGCTATCGCCCGTGATCTCAACGCAGAAGGTGTCGCCGGCCCCGCCGGGCGTGCGTGGAGCGACACGACGATGATCGGCAAGCGGTGCCAGGGCGTGGGTATTCTCAACAACGAACTCTACGCTGGCTTGCGGGTCTGGAACCACAAACATTATCTCAAGGATCCGCGCACCGGCCGCAGAATCAGCCGGACCAATCCCGAGTCCGAATGGATCCGGGTTGAAATGCCGCAACTGCGCATCGTCAGTGACGATCTGTGGCAGGCGGTCAAGGACAGGCAGGATGCCTTGGCTGTCCGGTATAAATCGACGATCGACGGCGTCCATGCCACACAGGCCAGCCGCATGCATCTGGCCCGCCGCCCTGTCCATCTGCTGTCCGGTCTTATCGAATGTGGCGTGTGCGGCGGCAAAATCGGAGTGGCCGTCAACGGTCGCTATGGCTGCCTCAACCATCATCGTCGCCATATCTGTGCCAACAACCGGACCATCCTTCGCGGAAAGCTCGAACAGCGCGCGCTGTCGGGCCTTGCCGAACGATTGGTCTCACCGGACCAGGTGAAAGCCGCCGTCGCCGCCTATGCCGAATATATCAACCGCGAGAACCGCGAACAGCGGACGCAGATGGAAGCGGATGTCCGCGCGCTGGAGAAGATCGAGCGCGCTATTGGCGGGATCATGTCCGCCATCGAGGACGGGCTGTATCAACCTGTCATGAAAGCCCGCATGGACGAGCTCGAACGGCAGAAGGCCGATATCACAGCCCGCATGGCACAGGCGCCGCAAGCGATCCCCGACGTGCATCCCGGCATTGCCGAAATCTATAAGCGGCAGATGGATCGGTTCACCCAAGCGCTCGAAGACCCGGAAACCCGGCTCGACGCCTCTGAGGCCATCCGCTCGTTGATCGACCGGATCGTCCTGCATCCGGGCGAGAAGCGGGGAGAAATCCATGCGACGCTCCATGGCGCGCTCATGGGCATTCTCGATTTTGTGCAAAGTACTCCAAGGTCCGTAGCCGCTGTTATGACAAAGGCGGCCTCGGGTTCGCGGGAATGACGGAAGAATGATTTGCCATTCCCGCGCTGCCCTTTCACCCCTCGCGCGCATCCTCCTCCCGCCA
>NZ_JBANFL010000035.1:0-23561 GCF_037154135.1 Sphingobium aquiterrae | reverse complement strand
AACTGGCAAACAGCTTCCTGGGCATGGTCCACATCGCCACCGCCAGATACTGGCTCAAATTTGTCCACGCTGCCTAGAACGGATCGACATTCAACTCTCTTGAATGATTGAGCTATGTTTATTCCAATTCGTCATGCTGAACATGTTTCAGCATCCATTCCTCCACATGCGTGATGGCTTCAGGAAGCGCGATAGATCCTGAAACAAGTTCAGGATGACGATGGTCCTGGCTGTAACCAACCTGCCCTCTTCTGAATGTCGATCCGTCCTAGGCGATGGTCATCAGGCTGGCATTGCCGCCCGCCGCCGTGGTGTTGATGGAGGTGGAGACTTCCTCCAGCAGCCATTCGGTGCGGTAGGCCCGGCCAGCGGGCGTGCCGGTTCGGGCGGCCTGAGTCAGCAGGATAGGGCCGGGCAGGACGGCGATCTGCGCCAGGGCCGCGCGCAGATGGGCGTCGTCGCCCTCGACCAGCGCGCCGGCCATGGCGCCGGCTTCAGCCGCCAGCCTTGCGGTGACGCTCTGCGGCAAGTCGCGGACGATGGCCTTCACCGCTTCATCCGCGCGCAGCACGGCTTCGTTGCCGGTCGCCAGCACGGCGGCGATCTGGTCGAACAGGCCGGCCTGCGTCTGCGGCATCAGCAGGATGCGGCCGCGCGGATGCAAGGCATAGAGGTTGCGTTCGCCGACCGGACCGGGCAGCTCGATATTGAGGCCGAGCAATGAGCGTTCGCCCATGGCGCGCGCGGATATCGCGGCCTCCGTCTCGCCGCGCGCCTCCAGCCATGCGGCGAAATCCGCCAGCGCCGGGTCGCGCGTTGACGTTGCCGACAGCGCATCGGCGCCGCCCTTCACCAGCCGCCCGAGATAAAGCGGCCCGCCCGCCTTCGGCCCCGTGCCCGAAAGGCCACGCCCGCCAAAGGGCTGCACGCCCACCACCGCGCCGATGATGTTGCGGTTGATGTAGAGATTGCCCGCCTTCACCCGCCCGGTGACATGGGCGATGGTCTCGTCCAGCCGGGTGTGCAGGCCGAAGGTCAGGCCATAGCCGGTGGCGTTGATGGCGTCGATCAGCCGGTCGAGATCGGCGCGGGCATAGCGGATGACATGCAGCATCGGGCCGAAGACTTCGCGGGTAAGATCGGCAAGGTCGTCCAGCTCGATGATCGTTGGCGGCACGAAGGTGCCGCGCGCGGTCTCGCCCGAAAGCGCGATCTGCTCGACCGGGTGGCCCAGCGCGTGCATCCGGGCGACATGCGCCGCGATCGTGTCGCGTGCCTGCGCGGTGATGACCGGGCCGATATCGGTGCTCAGCCGGTCGGTGCGGCCGATGCTCAGCTCGCGCAGCGCACCCTTGAGCATCGCCAGGATGCGGTCGGCGACATCTTCCTGCAGGCACAGCACCCGCAAGGCCGAACAGCGCTGGCCGGCGCTGTCGAAGGCGGAAGCGATGACATCGCCCATCACCTGTTCGGCGAGCGCGGAGGAATCCACGATCATCGCATTCTGCCCGCCGGTCTCGGCGATGAGCGGGATGGGTTGGCCGTCGGGTGACAGGCGCCCGGCCAACTGCTTCTGGATCAGGCGGGCGACTTCGGTGGAGCCGGTGAACATCACGGCGGCCACCTGAGGGGCGGCCACCAGCGCCGCGCCCACTGTGCCGTCGCCCGGCAGGAGCATCAGTGCGTCGCCGGGGACGCCGGCCTCATGCAGGATGCGGACGGCCTGCGCAGCGATCAGCGGGGTTTCCTCGGCAGGCTTGGCGAGCACGGCATTGCCGGCAGCGAGCGCGGCGGCGACCTGTCCGGTGAAGATGGCGAGCGGGAAGTTCCACGGGCTGATGCAGGCGATAACGCCCAGCGAGCGATGATCGGCGGTCAGCGTGCGGCGGGCCTCGGCGGCATAATAGCGCAGGAAGTCGATGGCCTCGCGCACTTCGGCAATGGCGTTGGGCGCCGACTTGCCCGCCTCGCGCATGATGAGGCCCAGCAACCCCGGCATCCGCGCCTGAAGCCTGTCCGCCGCGCGCTCAAGGCAGGCGGCGCGGTCGGCGACGGGCGTCGCGGCCCATCCGGGGCTGGCTTGCGCGGCTGTCAGGGCGGCGGCCTGCACATCGGCGGTGGTGGCCTCGGCGACCATGCCGACCGGATCGTCATGATCGGCGGGATTGCGCACGGCGCGCGCGGGGTTGGTGGTGCCGGCAGGTGGTTCGGCATGCCAGTCCTGCGTCGCGCTGTCCTTAAGCGTCTGCGCCAGCATGGCGAGCGTGGCCTCGTCCGACAGGTCCAGCCCGGTGGAATTGCGGCGCCCGCCCAGGA
Organism: Sphingobium aquiterrae; assembly: GCF_037154135.1. Lineage (NCBI taxonomy): Bacteria > Pseudomonadati > Pseudomonadota > Alphaproteobacteria > Sphingomonadales > Sphingobiaceae > Sphingobium > Sphingobium aquiterrae. The sequence goes on along the minus strand of NZ_JBANFL010000035.1, from coordinate 21,245 downwards.
TGTCGGCGGGCAGGGCGATCTGCGCATGCTTCTCGCCCGGCACGGCCATGGCGCGCACGGTATCGACCGGATCGGCGACAAGATCGGCGACCGGCACGTCGGGATCGGCGATCCGGTTCACGAAGGAGGAGTTGGCGCCATTTTCCAGCAGGCGCCGCACCAGATAGGCGAGCAATGTCTCATGCGTGCCGACCGGCGCATAGATGCGGCACGGGCGGTCCAGCCTGTCCTTGCCGACCACCTCGTCATAGAGCGGCTCGCCCATGCCGTGCAGGCACTGGAACTCGTAATGGCCGATGGCGAAATCCGGCCCGGCCATCTGGTGGATGGTCGCCAGCGTCTGCGCATTATGGGTGGCGAATTGCGGGAACACTGCGTCGGTCGCGTCCAGCAGCCTGCGGGCACAGGCGACATAGGACAGGTCGGTATGGACCTTGCGCGTGTAGACCGGGAAGTCGGGCAGGCCATCCACCTGCGCGCGCTTGATCTCCGCATCCCAATAGGCGCCCTTGACGAGGCGGACCATGATCCGCCGATCTGCGCGCCGGGCAAGGTCGATGATCCAGTCGATCACGAAGGGGCAGCGCTTGCCATAGGCCTGCACCACGAAGCCAAGGCCGTTCCAGCCCGCCAGCGCCGGGTCGAGCGCCAGCGCCTCCAGCAGGTCGAGCGAAAGCTCCAGCCGGTCGGCCTCCTCCGCGTCGATGTTGAGGCCGATGTCATGGCCCTTGGCCATCAGCGCCAGCGCCTTCACGCGGGGCAGCAGTTCGCCCATTACGCGGCTGCTCTGCGCGCGGCTGTAGCGGGGGTGGAGGGCGGAAAGCTTGATCGAGATGCCCGGCCCGGCATAGATGCCGCGCCCGGCGGACGCCGCGCCGATCGCGTGGATCGCGGCCTCATAATCGGCATAATAGCGGTCGGCGTCCTGCGCCGTGGTTGCCGCCTCGCCCAGCATGTCATAGCTGTAGGTGAAGCCGCGCGCCTCCAGCGGGCGGGCGCGCCTGAGCGCCTCCGCGATGGTCTCGCCGGTCACGAACTGCTCGCCCATCATCCGCATCGCCATGTCGACGCCGCGCCGGATCACCGGCTCGCCGCACCGCGCGATCAGGCGGGTGAGGGCGGCGCCGAGCCCCGTATCGTTGACGCTGGCCGAAAGCTTGCCGGTGACGACAAGACCCCAGGTCGCGGCATTGACGAACAGCGATCGCCCACCGCCCAGATGCGCCTTCCAGTCGCCCTCGGCGATCTTGTCGCGGATCAGCGCGTCACGCGTGGCGTCGTCGGGAATGCGCAGCAGCGCTTCGGCCAGGCACATCAGCGCCACCCCCTCCTGGCTGGAGAGCGCATATTCCTGCACGAGCCCCTCGACCCCGGTCCCCTTATGCTTGGCGCGCAGGGCGGTGATGAGCGCGGTGGCCGTGCGCGCGGCGGCGGCGCGCTGGTCGTCGGGCAGGGTGGCGGCGGGCAGCAGCGCCTGCACCGCCTCGGGCTCGGGCCGGCGGCAGGCGGCCGTGATCGCCTGCCGCAACGGGCCTGGCGGGCTGACGGGCGGGGCGAAGGCGGCGAACGGAACGGGAGAGGCGATATCGGCCATCGGTGCGCGATCCATGCGGGGGTGGGCCATGAGCGGCTTCATGGTCATATTACCCAATGCGCTCGCGAAAATCAGACCGAAAATCATGAGAAGTCGTGATGGACGGCCTGAATTTTTTTACGCATATAGTCGATATGGCTATAAAAGAGAATGATATCAGGGAAATCGATATATTCGACCGGCGGATCATCGATGCGCTGATCGGGGACGGGCGCATGACCGTGACCGACCTTGCCGCGCGCATCGGCCTGTCCAAGACGCCGTGCCAGATCCGGCTGCGGCGGTTGATGGAGGATGGCTATATCCGGGGCTTCCGCGCGGTGGTCGATCCCGCGCGGCTGGGCCTGGATCACATCGCCTTTGCCGAGGTGAAGCTCTCCGACACGCGCGAGCAGGCGCTGGAGGAATTCCGCCGCGCGGTGCTGAAGATCAGGGAGGTGGAGGAATGCCACATGATCGCCAGCAGCTTCGACTATCTGCTGAAGGTCCGCACCGCCGACATCCGCAAATACCGGCAGGTGCTGGGCGAGAAGATTTCCAGCCTGCCGCATGTGGCGAGCACGTCGACCTTCGTTGCGATGGAGACGATCAAGGATGTATCGACCTGATCGGGAAGGTGGTTATCTGGAACAGAAATTCGTCACATAAAGATCGTCATGCTGAACGCGTTTCAGTGTAGCCGAGGCACGTGACTCGGCTACATATCGCGCCGCCGGGTGGCCCGGAATGTGGGGAGAAATGGACCCTGAACCAAGTTCAGGGTGACGATCTTATGATGGCATGCACTTCGTTTCCATCATGCCGGCGCTATCCCCCCGGCAATTGCTGCGTGTGGTTGAGCCGTTCGATGACTTCGTCCATCGGCTCGGTCACGGTGACGCTGCGGCCCTCGCCGAACCGGATTCTGGTGCCGTCCGATACGCAGGAGATGAAGGATATCTGTGCGGCATTGACGACGACGGGCACCCTGTCTGCGCTGACGAATTTCACAAACATTGCACGCTCTCCCTTGATGTTTTCCGGAGCCTAATCCTTTTGCGGAATTGCGCCAGTCCTTCTGCAGGGGGATGGCGGTTTTAGAAGCGCGGCCGGCGTTTCTCGCGGAAGGCGGCCACGCCCTCGGTGAAGTCCGGGCGGGTGAAGGCGTCGCGGAACATGGCGAGGGTCTGTGCGTCGTCGTCGGTCTGACCTTCGAGGATGCGGCCGACGATCGCCTTGGCCGCGCGCACCGAATGCTGGGCGTTGGCGGCGATGCTGTGCGCGAGGGTTTCCGCCGCAGCGAGCGGGTCGTCCGCGATCTCGTCGATCAGGCCGATGCGCAGCGCTTCGTCCGCACCCATCAGCGCGGCGGAGAAAAGGACGCGTTTGGCCTGCGCGGGGCCGACCAGGTCGACCAGCAGCCTGGTGTCGAACAGCGAATAGACGATGCCGAGCCTGGCCGGCGTGATGCCAAGCCGGGCCGTTGGCGAGGCGATCCTGATGTCGCACGCCATGGCAAGGCCGCACCCGCCGCCGATGCAATCGCCGTCGATGGCGGCGATCACCGGCTTTTCGGCATGGGCAAGGGCATATTGGCAGGCGCGGATCGCGGCCTGATTGGCGATCCGCCATGCCTCGTCCCCGCTTTCCTCGGCGAATTCGCCGATGTCCGCGCCGGCGCAGAACATGCCGGGCGTGGCGGACGTCAGGATGAGGATGCGGACATCGGGCGCGGCCATCGCCTGCGCCACCAGCGGGGGCAGCGCTTCCCACATCGCCTGGTTCATGGCGTTGCGCTTGTCCGCGCGGTCGATCAGCAGCCGGGCGACCGGCCCTTGCGAGACCAGCCGCAACGTCATGCGGGCCAGCCCTCCAGCAACGGCACCAGTTCATCGAAATGATGGATCACCGCGTCCGCCCCCAGCGCCGACACGTCGGGATCGAAGCCGAAGCTGACGGCGACGCTGGCCGCGCCGGCATTTTTCGCGCCGGCGATGTCGTTGATCGTGTCGCCGACAAAGGCGGTGCGCCCGCCGCCCGCGCGGGCGATCATCTCGTGGATCGGCGCGGGATCGGGCTTGGTCACGCCCACCGTGTCGCCGCCGATGATGCAGGCGAAGCGGTCGGCAAGGCCGATCTGATGCATCAGCGGCACGGCGAAACGCTCTACCTTGTTGGTGCAGATGGCAAGCTTCACGCCCTTCGCCGCGAGCGAATCCAGCGCGACGACGAGGCCGGGATAGGGCACGGTGTGGACGGCCAGATTCTGCGCATAATAATCGAGCAGCACCGGCAGGCATTCTTCCACCAGCGCGGCCGTGCTGCCGCCGGACGCGGCGAGCGCCCGTTCCAGCATCACCTTCGCGCCCTGACCGACGAAGGGGCGGATGTCCGATATGGGGAAGGGCGGCCGGTCGATCCGGGCCAGCGCATAGTTGACCGCCGCGCCAAGGTCTCCACCGGTGTCGAGCAGGGTGCCGTCGAGATCGAATCCGACGATTTCGAAAGAGAAGGAGGTCATGTGCCGCCAATGCCCTCTGGAGAGTGGCATAAGCAAGCCAAACATGGCAGAGGGCGACAAGGACACCCCAAAAGCGCAGGACGTCTCCGAACCGTGACCGACCAGCTCGCCGCCACTTCTCCCGCCACTGCCCCCATTGCCGCCATCATCCTTGCCGCCGGGCAGGGCACGCGCATGAAATCGTCGCTGCACAAGGTGCTGCATCCCGTCGCCGGGCGACCGATGCTGCTGCATCTGCTGGCCAGCCTGAAGGCGCTGTCGCCCGCGCGGCAGGTCGTCGTCGTGGGCGCCGGGCGCGATCAGGTGGAGGCGGCGGTGGCCGGCAGCGGCGTGGACATCGCGGTGCAGGCGCAGCAGCTGGGCACCGGCCATGCGGTGGCGCAGGCGCGTGAAGCGCTGGCCGGATTTTCCGGCGATGTGCTGATCCTCTATGGCGACGTGCCGCTGGTGAGCGCGCAGACGATGCAGGCGATGATCGCGCGGCTGCACGCGCCCGATGCGCCCGCCACCGTGGTGCTGGGCTTCCGCCCCGCCGATCCCGCCGCCTATGGCCGGGTGATCGCGAACAATGCCGGCGTGATCGACCGGATGGTCGAATATAAGGATGCGAGCCCGGAGGAACGCGCCGTCACCCTGTGCAACAGCGGGCTGATGGCGGTGCGCTCGGCCGACCTGTTCGCGCTGCTGGAGCGGGTGGGGAACGACAATGCCGCGGGCGAATATTATCTGCCCGACATCGTGATGCTGGCCGCCGTCGACGGCCGCCCTAGCGCCGTGATCGAAACGGACGCGCAGGAAGTGGCCGGCGTCAACAGTCGCGTCGAACTGGCCGGGGTGGAGGCCGCCTGGCAAGCCCGCCGCCGCGTGCAGGCGATGGTCGACGGGGTCAGCCTGATCGCGCCCGACACCGTGTTCTTCAGCCATGACACGCAGATCGCCTGCGACGTGACGGTGGAGCCCAATGTCGTCTTCGGCCCCGGCGTTGTCGTGGAGGAAGGGGTGGTGATCCACGCTTTCTGCCATCTGGAGGGCGCGACCGTGCGCAAGGGCGCGGCCATCGGCCCCTATGCGCGGCTGCGGCCCGGCGCGGACATCGGCGCGAAGGCGCGGATCGGCAATTTCGTAGAGGTGAAGAACGGCGTCTTCGGCGAGGGCGCGAAGGCCAATCACCTTTCCTATATCGGCGACGCCAGCGTGGGGGCGGGCGCCAATATCGGCGCGGGCACCATCACCTGCAATTATGACGGCTTCAACAAGTCGAAGACGCAGATCGGCGCGGGCGCCTTCATCGGCTCCAACAGTGCGCTGGTGGCGCCGGTCGCGATCGGCGACGGCGCGATCGTGGGCGCGGGATCGGTGGTGACGCGCGATGTGGAGGCCGATGCGCTGGCGGTCGCGCGCGGGCAACAGGAGGTGCGGCCGGGCTGGGCCGCGAAGTTCCGGGCGGCGATGGCCGCCAAGAAGGCCGCGCGCCGATGATGGCACAGGCCGGGCTTCGCTGGCTGGCGAGGCTGGCGGTGCTGCTGGTGTTGATGCTTGGCGTGCTGCTGTGGATGTTCGCCAATGCGCGCGCCATGCCGGTCGTGCGCCATGTCGAGGTGGCGCTGCCCTGGCCGAAGGGCGCGCCGACGCGGCCGCTCAAGGTTGCGCTCATCACCGATACCCATTTGTCCGGGCCGGACAACGACCCTGACCGGATGGCGCGGATCGTCGACCTGGTGAACCGCCAGCGGCCCGACATCGTCCTGCTGGGTGGCGACTATCAGGGCGATCGCAAGGGCGGCCATGTCTATGATGTGACGGAGAGCGTCGCCCCCTTCGCCCGTTTCCGCGCGCCGCTGGGCGTGGTCGCGGTGCCGGGCAATCATGACTGGCGTTGGAGCCGCAAGGTCGATTTTGCGCCCGCCCGCCACGCGATGGAGGCGCTGGGTATCACCGTGCTGCAGAATGAGGCGGTGCGGCGCGGCCCGCTGGTGATCGGCGGGTTCAACTATGGCGGCAAGGGCTGGCCGAACATCCCCAAGACCCTGTCGGCCATGGATGCGCTGGGCGGCGCGCCGATCCTGCTGGTGCACAGCCCGGAATTCTTCCCCGATGTGCCCCGGCCCGTGCCGCTGATGCTGGCCGGGCATGTGCATTGCGGGCAGATCGCCTTGCCCTTTTACGGCCCCGTCTATGTGCCGACCAGGAAGGCCCGGCGCTATAGCTGCGGCGTCTATCGCGAGAAACATGGCACGATCGTCGTTTCGGGCGGTGTCGGCACCAGCGGGCTGCCGCTGCGCGCCTTTGCCCCGCCGGATATCTGGATCGTCACCGTCCGTCCGAGATGATCGGGCGATGCCCCCTGTCGCAACGGTGACGAAAATGTCATAGGCCGTTCATCACTTCGTCAGCGGTTGCGGGGCATTGAGCGTTCATGTGCGGAATCATTGGAATCGTGGGGAAGGAAGAGGTTTCCGGCCGGCTGGTCGATGGCCTCAAGCGCCTCGAATATCGCGGCTATGACAGCGCGGGGGTCGCCACCGTCTTCGACGGGGTGATCGAGCGCCGGCGGGCAGAGGGCAAGCTGGTCAATCTGGAGCATGAGCTGTGCGATGCGCCGCTGCCCGGCACCACCGGCATCGCCCACACCCGCTGGGCCACCCATGGCGCGCCCACGACCAGCAATGCCCACCCTCATGCGACGCGCGAGGTGGCGCTGGTCCACAATGGCATCATCGAGAATTTCAAGGCGCTGCGCGAGGAACTCATCGGCCGCGGCCGCACCTTCGACAGCGAGACCGACACCGAAGTCGTCGCCCATCTGGTGAGCGAACTGGTGGAGCAGGGCGCGAGCCCGAAGGACGCGGTGGCGCAGGTGCTGCCCCGCCTGCACGGCGCCTTTGCGCTGGCGATCCTGTTCCGCGCCCATCCCGAACTGCTGATCGGCGCGCGCCTCGGCTCGCCGCTGGTCGTGGGCTATGGCGATGGCGAGACCTATCTCGGCTCCGACGCGCTGGCGCTGGCGCCGCTCACCCAGCGCATCGCCTATCTGGAGGAGGGCGACTGGGTCGTCATCACGAAGGATGGCGCGGAGATTTTCGACAAGGACAATAATCCCGTCGAGCGCCCCGTCACCATCTCCGGCGTCACCGGCGATCTGGTCTCGAAGGGCAATCACCGCCATTATATGCTCAAGGAGATTTATGAGCAGCCGGTGGTCGTGGCGCAGACGCTCAAATCCTATCTGCGGCGCATGGACGACCAGGTCTCGCTGCCGATCCCGGATTTCGATCTGGGCGCGATCCGCCGTGTCACCATCGTCGCCTGCGGCACCAGCTTCTATGCCGGCATGGTCGCCAAATACTGGTTCGAACAGTTCGCCCGCGTGCCCGTCGACCTCGATGTTGCGTCCGAATTCCGCTACCGCTCGCCGGTGATGGAGGAGGGCGGCCTTGCGCTGTTCATCAGCCAGTCGGGCGAGACCGCCGATACGCTCGCCGCGCTGCGCCATGCGCGGGGCGAGGGGCAGAAGATCGCCGTGGTGGTCAACGTGCCCACCAGTTCCATGGCGCGCGAGGCGGACCTGCTGCTGCCCACCCATGCCGGGCCGGAAATCGGTGTCGCCTCGACCAAGGCGTTCACCTGCCAGCTGGCGGTGCTCGCGGCCTTCGCGGCGAACCTCGCCCGTGCCAAGGGGCGGCTGGACGCCAAGGCGGAGAAGGAGATCGTGCGGCATCTGGCCGAGGCGCCCGCCGCGCTCAACGCCGCGCTTGCCTATGACGAATCGATCGAGGCGATGGCCCATCTGATCGCATCGGCGCGCGACGTGCTGTATCTGGGGCGTGGGGTGGATTATCCGCTGGCGCTGGAAGGCGCGCTCAAGCTCAAGGAAATCAGCTATATCCATGCTGAAGGCTATGCCGCCGGCGAGATGAAGCATGGCCCTATCGCGCTGATCGACGACAAGGTGCCGGTGATCGTGCTCGCACCTTCCGGCCCGCTGTTCGAAAAGACCGTCAGCAACATGCAGGAAGTGCAGGCGCGCGGCGGCAAGGTGGTGCTGATCTCCGACTATGACGGGGTGCAGGCGGCGGGCGAGGGCTGCATGGCGACGATCACCATGCCGAAGGTGCATCCGTTGATCGCGCCGATGGTCTATGCCGTGCCGGTTCAGCTGCTCGCCTATCATGTCGCCGTCGCCAAGGGCACGGATGTCGACCAGCCCCGCAATCTGGCGAAGAGCGTGACGGTGGAGTGATCCGCCCGACCGGCATGGCCTTGCCGGGCCATCGGGGCTATCGTGGCGGGATATGAAGGAAGCCGAACAGGGCGCGGCGATGGGCCGGCGGTTCGATCGCGTGCCGGCCAGTGGCCGGACGGAAGCGGTCGAACGCCTGTTGCCGGTGGAGACGCCTGTCGCCGTCGAGTTCAACGGGCTCGGCTATGCCGTGCTGATGGCGACGCCGGGCGATCTTGAAGACCTCGCCTATGGCTTTGCCCTGTCCGAACGGCTGATCGAGGCGCGCGAGGACATCTGCGATGTCGCGCATCATGTTGCCGAGCGGGGCATTTTCCTTCGGGTCCATCTACAGCCGACCCATGCCGACCGGGTGTTCGCCCGTGTGCGCCATCGGGTGTCCGAATCCTCCTGCGGCCTGTGCGGGATCGAGAATCTGGAACAGGCGCTGCGACCGCTGCCACGGGTGACGGCGCGCAGCGACGCCGGGCCGCCGGAGATTTTCCGCGCCCTTGCCGCCTTGCCGGGCCATCAGCCGTTGAACCGGGCGACCGGCGCCGTCCACGCCGCCGCGCTCTGCTCGGCCATGGGGGAGATCAGGCTGGTGCGGGAGGATGTCGGGCGGCACAATGCGTTCGACAAGCTGATCGGCGCGATGCAGCGGCAGGGGCTGTCATGGGATGGCGGCTTTGCCCTGCTGACCTCGCGCTGCTCCTATGAGATCGTGGAGAAGGCGAGCCTTGCCGATTGCCCGCTGCTGGCGACGATCTCCGCGCCCACCGATCTTGCGGCAAGGCGGGCGGAGGAAGCGGGCCTGTCGCTCGCGGTGCTGGCGCGCCCCGATGCCGTGCTGATGCGCCCGGCGCGGATGGAGCAGCGGACATGATATTGGGCGCCGTGCTGGCGGGCGGACAGTCGCGCCGCTTCGGGTCGGACAAGGCCGTGGCGCTGTGGCGCGGCACGGCGCTGGTCGAACATGCCTGCGCCACGGTCGCGCGGGTTGCCGATCATGTCGTCGTCTGCGGCGCGGCCCATGCGCCGTTTCAGCCCTTGCCGGATCGCCCGGAGGGCGCGCGCGGTCCGCTCGCCGGATTGAATGCCGCGCTGCACTGGGGCCGCGCACAGGGCTATGAGGCGGTCCTGAGCCTGGGCTGCGATACGCCGCTGGTGCCGGCCGATATCCTATGCCGGTTGATTGCGGCGGAGGGCCCCGCCTTTCTGGATGCCTGTCCGATCATCGGCTATTGGCCCGCGGCCTTGGCCGATGCGCTCGACCATTTTCTGGCGAGTGACCCCAGATGCTCGATGAAGGGCTGGGCGGCGTCGGTCGGTGCCCAGGTGCTGGACAGTCCGCCCATCGCCAATGTCAACACGCCCGAGGATCTGGCGGCGCTGGGATGATGGCGACCCGGCGGGGCCTGCCCCTGTCGAAAATCTGCGTCGAAAATCTGCGCTCCCGGCCGTAGCGCGGTTTCCAGGGCCGCGGCACGCCGATATGCATGGCCTCCTGGGTTTTCGGAAATATGGCAAAGGGATGGCCGGTTTGGACGCGTTGCTCGAATATGCACAGGCCTGGCGCGGCGCGCCGATGGCGATCGCGACCGTGGTGTCGACCTGGGGGTCGGCGCCGCGCCCGCGTGGCGCGCATATGCTGATCCATTCGGACGGGCGGTTCGCGGGATCGGTGTCTGGCGGCTGTGTCGAGGGCGATGTGCTGCACATGGCGGCGGCGGTGATCGCCAGCGGCCACAGCCGGCTCCAATCCTATGGCGTCGCGGATGCGGCCGCATGGGAGGTGGGCATGCCCTGCGGCGGCGAGATCCGCATCCTCGTCCAGCCCGTGAGCGCGGCGGGCTTTCCCCCATCGCTGTTCGAGGACATCCGCCGATCGCGCGCACGGGGGGAAAGCCTGTCGGTCGCGACCGATCTGGAGAGCGGGCAAAGCCGCATCGGCGACGCGCCGGGCGCGTTCATCAACCTTTATCGGCCGCCGCGTAGGATATTGATCGTCGGCGCCGTCCAGATCGCGCAGGCGCTTGCCCGGATCGCGCCGCAGATCGACGCGAAGCCGATCGTCATCGACCCGCGCGCGCGTTTCCTGACGCAGGAGCGCTTTCCTGGCGTCGACCATGACGACCGCTGGCCGGATGAGGCGATTGCCGCGCACGCGCCGGATCGCTCGACGGCGGTGGTGACGCTCAGCCATGATCCCAAGATCGACGATCCCGCATTGGCCGCCGCGCTGCGCCTGCCGACGGGCCATATCGCCGCGCTGGGCTCCCGCAGGAGCCATGCCGCCCGGCTCGAACGGCTTGCCGCGCAAGGCTTTACGGCGGACGCACTGGCGCGGATCGAAGGGCCGGCAGGGCTGGCGATCGGCGCCATCGGTCCGGGCGAAATCGCGCTGTCCATCGCGGCGGGCATTGTGAAGGCCCTGAATGATGACCGGTTCAATGATCGCGGCTGATCGGGTAGCGGCGATCCTGCTCGCCGCCGGGACATCGCGGCGCTTTGGCGTGGCGGACAAGCTGCTTGCCCCGCTTGATGGGCAGCCGCTGGTCGCTCATGCGGCGGCGACCGTCGCGGCGATGGGCTTCGCGCATCGGATCGCGGTCTGTGCGTCGCAGGATGTCGCGGTTTCGGCGCTCCTGTCGTCCGCCGGTTTCGATATCGCCCGCATCGGTGCGGACGGGCCGGATGGGCACTGGCCGGACATGGCGGCCTCGCTCGCGCGGGGCGTGGCTGTGGCCGAAGGTCTCGATGTCGATGCGGTGCTGCTGTGTCTTGGTGACATGCCCTTCATCACCGGGGAGCATCTGGCCGCATTGCTGGCCGCGCATGGCGCCATGCCGGCCGCCGTCACGGCCTCGTCCGATGGCTACGCCGCCATGCCGCCGGCGCTGTTCGGGCGGGGCAGTTTCGCGGCGCTGCAGGCGATGCGGGGCGACAGGGGCGGGCGCGCGCTGCTGGCGCAGGCGGTGCTGGTGCCGGCGTTGCCCGGCCTGCTGCGCGATATCGATCGCCCGGCGGATCTATCGTCCCGGTAAAGGGTTATCGGACCGATCGATCGGGTGTAGTAATGCGCTGTCGAACGGGAGCAGAAGGGCCATGCCGATCCGCCTGTCGTCACGTTTCCTTGTCGCCGGTGCCGCGACGCTGGTCCTGTGTGGTGCCGCGGGTGTCGTCTTGGGCGGCTTTGCGGCAGGGGGCGGGGTGGATGCACGCCATGCGCGGTCGTCATTCGATATCGGGCCGGAGAGCCAGGCTGCCGACAATGCCCGCCCCGGCGCCAGCGGTGGCGCCTATGCCGCGGGCGATCCCGCCGACGATGTCATGGACCGGCCCGTGATCTGCCAGGGATGCGGCCCGACGCTGGCGGAGCGCCGGACGATGGGCAATGATGTGCAGGGCTTCACCGACGGCGTTATGGCGCCGGACGCCTCCGCGCATGACGAGCAGCGGGCAATCGATGACGATGTGGCGCGTCACATGGGCGATGACGGCCCGGCCGCCGCCGCTCCGCCGGTGCTCTCGCACAGCCGGGTCTCAACCCTGGAGGGCGCGAATGGGGAGGGCGCGTCATCCCCCACAAGCTCCCCGGCGACGCATCGTCCCGCCGCCTCGCCAACGGCGGCGCGGGTGGGATTTTGATGGCCTTCAAATCATGAACCGGCCGGAAACAGCTGTTCCTGTTCCCGGCCGGCCCTGTTCATGTCCCTGTCGCCAGAGGCTTATTCGGCGGCCTCGACCGCGACCGCGTCGCTCAGCGGATAGGCGAGGCGGTTCACCATTTCCTTCGGGCAGACCTGCCAGAAATGGCCGCGCCAGCGATCCCAGTCCTCCAGGATGGTGTTCGACCATTTGCTGTCCGTCGCGGCGGCATGCTCGACGATCAGGTCCTTGAGCACCTGTTCCCAATAAGCGCTGTCCAGCCGCTGCCAGACCAGGCTTTCCGGGTTCACCCGCTCGGGCATGGAGCCGTCCTCGTCCAGGATGAAGGCCATGCCGCCGGTCATGCCCGCGCCGAAATTGGCGCCGGTGCGGCCAAGGATGACGGCGGTGCCGCCGGTCATATATTCGCAGCCATTGGCGCCGCAGCCTTCCACCACGACCTGCGCGCCGGAATTGCGGACGGCGAAGCGCTCGCCCGCCTGGCCCGCCGCGAACAGCTTGCCGCTGGTCGCGCCATAGAGCACGGTGTTGCCGATGATGGTGTTGCTCTTGCTCTCCAGCGGCGAGCTGACCATCGGGCGGACGGCGATGATGCCGCCCGAAAGCCCCTTGCCGACATAGTCGTTGGCGTCGCCGAACACTTCCAGCTTGATGCCCTTGCACAGGAACGCGCCCAGCGACTGGCCGGCGGACCCACGCAGCCGCACCGTCACATGGCCGTCCGCAAGGGTCGACATGCCGAACTTCTCGGTGATCTTGGCGGACAGGCGCGTGCCGACGGCGCGGTGCGTGTTGCGCACCGTATAGGTCAGCTGCATCTTCTCGCCACGCTCGAACACCGCCTTCGCGTCGGCGATCATCTGCGCGTCCAGGCTGTCGGGCACCTCGTTGCGCCATGCGCCCAGGGTGAAGCGGCGCTCATGGTCGGGCGCGTCCACCTTGGCGAGGATGGGATTCAAATCGAGGTCGTCCAGATGCTCGGCGCCGCGGCTGACCTGCTTGAGCAGCTCGGTGCGGCCGACGATCTCGTCCAGGCTGCGATAGCCCAGGCGCGCCAGGATCTCGCGCACTTCCTCGGCGATGAAGGTCATCAGGTTGATGACCTTTTCCGGCGTGCCGGTGAACTTGGCGCGCAGCTTCTCGTCCTGCACGCACACGCCCACGGGGCAGGTGTTGCTGTGGCACTGGCGCACCATGATGCAGCCCATGGCGACCAGCGAGAGCGTGCCGATGCCGAACTCCTCCGCGCCCAATATGGCCGCGATCACGATGTCGCGTCCGGTCTTGAGCCCGCCGTCGGTGCGCAGCCGCACGCGGTGGCGCAGGCCGTTGAGGGTCAACACCTGATTGGCTTCGGACAGGCCCATTTCCCATGGCGTGCCGGCATATTTGATGCTGGTGAACGGCGATGCGCCGGTGCCGCCGACATGGCCGGCGATCAGGATGACGTCGGCATGGGCCTTTGCCACGCCCGCCGCCACCGTGCCGATGCCGGCCTGGCTGACCAGCTTCACGCAGACGCGCGCGCGCGGGTTGATCTGCTTGCAGTCGTAGATGAGCTGCGCCAGATCCTCGATCGAATAGATGTCGTGATGCGGCGGCGGCGAGATCAGCATCACGCCGGGCGTGGAATGGCGCAGCTTCGCGATGAACTCCGTCACCTTGAAACCGGGCAGCTGGCCGCCCTCGCCGGGCTTGGCGCCCTGCGCGACCTTGATTTCGATCTCCTCGGCCGATCCCAGATATTCGGCATGGACGCCGAAACGGCCCGACGCGATCTGCTTGATGACGGAATTCGCGTTGTCGCCATTCTCATAGGGCTTAAAGCGGATCGCATCCTCGCCGCCTTCGCCCGACACGGCCTTCGCGCCGATGCGGTTCATGGCGATGGCCAGCGTTTCATGCGCTTCGGGAGACAGCGCGCCCAGCGACATGCCCGGCGTGACGAAGCGCTTGCGGATTTCCGTGATCGCCTCGACCTCATCGATGGGCACGGCTTCGCGGGCGAAGTTGAACTCCATCAGGTCGCGCAGATAGACCGGCGGCAGGTCGCGCACGCCGCGGGAGAACTGCAGATAGGTGGAATAGCTGTCGGTCGCGACGGACGTCTGCAGCAGATGCATCAGCTGGGCGGAATAGGCATGGGTCTCGCCGCCATTGCGCTGGCGATAGAAGCCGCCGACCGGCAGGCGCACGACGGCGGTGTCATAGGCGGCCTTGTGCCGCAGCATCGCCGAATAGTGCAGCGACGCATAGCCTTCGCCCGAGATTTTCGAGGGCATGCCGGGGAACAGATCGTTCACCAGCGCGCGGGACAGGCCCACCGCCTCGAAATTATAGCCGCCGCGATAGGAGCTGATGACGGCGATGCCCATCTTGGACATGATCTTCAGCAGGCCCTCGCAGATTGCGGTCTGGAACCGCTTGATGCACGCCTCCAGCGACAGGTCGCCGAACAGGCCGCGGGCATGGCGATCCGCGATCGAGGCTTCGGCCAGATAGGCGTTCACCGTCGTCGCGCCCACGCCCACCAGCACCGCGAAATAATGGGTGTCGAGGCATTCGGAGGACCGCACGTTGATCGACGCATAGCTGCGCAGCCCCTTGCGGACGAGGTGGGTGTGGACGGCGGCGGCGGCCAGCACCATGGCGATGCCGACCCGGTCCGGCCCGATATTCTCGTCGGTCAGGAACAGTTCGCTATGGCCCTCGCGCACGGCCTGCTCGGCCTCCTCGCGGATGCGGCGGATGGCGGCGCGCAGCTGTTCGCTCGTGCCTTCGGCCGGGAAGGTGCAGTCGATTTCCGCGATGGCGGAACCGAAATGCGCCTTCAGCCGCGTCCATTCCGCGCAGGTCAGCACCGGCGAGTCCAGCACCAGCACATGGCTGTTCTGCGCATCCTCCTCCAGGATGTTGTGGAGGTTGGAGAAGCGCGTCTTCAGGCTCATCACATGCCGTTCGCGCAGGGAATCGATCGGCGGGTTCGTGACCTGGCTGAAATTCTGCCGGAAGAAATGGCTGATGGTGCGCGGCTTGTCGGAAATGACCGCCATCGGCGTGTCGTCGCCCATGGAGCCCAGCGCTTCCTTGGCATCGTCGACCATGGGGCTGAGGATCAGCTCCATATCCTCCAATGTCATGTTGGCCGCGACCTGGCGCTGGGTCAGCGTGGCCCGGTCATAGGTCGGCAGCGCGTCGGGGGCGGCCGGCGGCAGATCGTTGACGGACAGGAAGTCCTTCACATAATCGGCATAGGGGCGCTCGGCGGCGATCCGGTCCTTGATGGTGCGATCATCGTAAAGCTCGCCCTCGGCCAGGTCGACGGCGATCATCTGGCCCGGACCCATGCGGCCCTTGCGGATCACCGTGCTTTCCGGGACGACGACCATGCCGGTTTCCGACCCCACGATCAGCAGATTGTCGGCGGTCAGCGTGTAGCGCAGCGGGCGCAGTGCGTTGCGGTCGACACCGGCCACCACCCAGCGGCCGTCCGTCATCGCGAGCGCGGCGGGGCCGTCCCATGGCTCCATCACGGAGGCGAGGTAATTATACATGTCGCGGTGGGCGGCGGGCACGTCGCCCACGCCCTCCTGCCATGCCTCCGGCACCAGCATCAGCTTGGCCGTGGGCGCGTCGCGGCCCGCGCGGCAGATCGCCTCGAATACGGCGTCGAGCGCGGCGGTGTCGGATGCGCCGGCCGGGATCACGGGCTTGATGTCCTCCGACTGCTCGCCGAAGGCGAGGGAGGCCATCTTGATCTCGTGGCTCTTCATCCAGTTCTTGTTGCCGCGGATCGTGTTGATCTCGCCATTATGGGCGAGCGTGCGGAACGGCTGGGCCAGCCACCATTGCGGGAAGGTGTTGGTGGAATAGCGCTGGTGGAAGATCGCGACGCGGCTCTCGAAGCGCTCATCCTTCAGGTCCGGGTAGAAGACCGACAGCGATTCCGCCAGGAACAGCCCCTTGTAGATGATCGAGCGGCAGCTGAGCGAGCAGACGTAGAAATCGTTGATCTGCGCCGCGATCACCTTCTTCTCGATGCGGCGGCGGATCAGGTAGAGATCCTTCTCGAACTCGGCGATGTCGCGTTCCTCGGGCATCGGCCCGGCGATCATGATCTGCTCGATTTCCGGGCGCGTGCGCTGCGCCTTCTCGCCGATGACGGAAACGTCCACGGGCACCTGGCGCCAGCCATAGATGGTGTAGCCCGCCTCGATGATCTCCGCTTCCACGATGGTGCGGCAGGTTTCCTGCGCTGACAGGTCCGTGCGCGGCAGGAAGATCATGCCGACGGCAAGGCGGTTGGGCAGGGGCTTGTGGCCGCTGTCCGCGATCGCATCGTCGAAGAAGCGCACGGGCAGGTCGACATGGATGCCGGCGCCGTCGCCGGTCTTGCCGTCCGCGTCCACCGCGCCGCGATGCCACACGGCCTTGAGCGCATCGATGGCGCTGGCGACGACGCGGCGCGAAGGCTTGCCATCGGTCGCAGCGACCAGGCCCACGCCGCAGGCGTCGGATTCCAGGTCGGGGCGGTACATGCCTTCGGCCGCCATGCGCGCGCGCTCTTCCGGCGTCGCGACATAGGGGTCGACGGTGAAGGTTTCGTGGATCTGGCTCATTGCTTGTTCGCCTCCATGGATGTGGCGGAATCAGTGTCGTGAAGTATATTGGCATCGACGCTCAGCAGGGCGGCCATGTGGTTATTCATGGTTCTGATCTTTCGACATCAGAGATTTCCCCTCGGTGCGAAGCCACTCGACATCAGCGGCTGTCTGGAGGTTAAATTCTGAGCGGAGCTGGCTATTCCAATTAGCTAAGGTTTGATTGCCCGATAAGGCATCACTTGCGGCGAAATAAGCGTGTCCTGCAGCGGTCATAGCAAACTTGCGAGCTTCTTCTAATTCGCTCAAACTCATCGCTTTGGAATAATGGTCCGTCATTATATTAAAATATTCATTGAGTGAGCGCTCTGCCAAAGACTCTGCTGATAAATTCATGCGACCGTGAAATTTGTTAATTAATATTTCTTTTTCGGTCTTTTTTAAGAATTTGGATTGAAAATTGATAAGGCCAACTGTGTGTCTAAGATCGTCGTTTTCTTTAAACTGATCGGATACCAAATTAAACGCCAACAGTTTGGCTAAATTCAATCGTCGTTCTGAAGGGTAAAGCTGATTTATCAGCATCTCCGCAGATGTTCGTTTTTCAATGTTCGTATCAAGGGTTGGTTCGGCATCATCGGCGGCATGAGAAGCCGGAACGAAGGTCAATGCCATCAACCCACAAAGAAAAATCGTGAACATTGCTCTTATCACGCCGCAGCACTCTGGCCGGCCTTCGCCCTGGCCTTCGCCTTGAGATAAGCCTGCATATGATCGGCCACGTCCCGTCCGTCGCGGATGGCCCAGACGACCAGCGATGCACCGCGCACGATGTCGCCGGCGGCGAACACGCCGTCCATGCTGGTCATCATCGACTTGTGATCGACCCGGAGCGTGCCCCAGCGGGTGACGGACAGTTCGTCCGCGCCGAACAGCTTGGGCAGTTCTTCCGGGTCGAAGCCCAGCGCCTTGATGACGAGATCGGCGGGCACGCTGAATTCGCTGCCCGGATCGGGCTCGGGCGCGCGGCGGCCCGACGCGTCGGGCTGGCCAAGGCGCATCTTCGTGACCTTCACGCCCGTCACCTTCTCCGTGCCTTCGAAGGCGAGGGGGGCGGAGAGCCAGACGAATTCGACGCCTTCCTCCTCGGCATTGGCGACTTCGCGCTGCGATCCGGGCATATTCTCCCGGTCGCGGCGATAGAGGCATTTCACCGACTTCGCGCCCTGGCGGATCGCCGTGCGCACGCAGTCCATCGCGGTGTCGCCGCCGCCGATGACGACCACATCCTTGCCGGTGGCGAGCAGCGAACCATCGTCATGCGCTGGCACCTGATCGCCAAAGCCGGCTTTGTTGGAAGCCGTCAGATAGTCGAGCGCCTTGACCACGCCGGGCGCGCCGACGCCGGGCGCGCGGATGTCGCGCGCCTTGTAGACGCCGGTGGCGATCAGCACCGCGTCATGCTTGCGGCGCAATTCTTCCATCGTCGCGTCGCGGCCGACTGCGAAGCTCTCGTGGAAGACGATGCCGCCATCCTTGAGGCGATTGACGCGGCGCGTCACCACGTCCTTCTCCAGCTTGAAGCCGGGGATGCCATAGGTGAGCAGGCCGCCGGCGCGATCGTGCCGGTCGTAGACATGCACCTCATGCCCCGCCACGCGCAGATATTCTGCCGTGGTGAGGCCGGCGGGCCCTGCGCCGATGACGCCCACCGACTGGCCGGTGGGCTTGCCGGGCACCAGCGGCTCGACCCAGCCTTCCTTCCAGGCGGTGTCGGTGATGAACTTTTCCACCGAACCGATGGTGACGGCCCCATGGCCGGAAAATTCGATGACGCAATTGCCCTCGCACAGCCGGTCCTGCGGGCAGATGCGGCCGCAGATCTCCGGCATGGTGGAGGTCATGTTGCTCAGCTCATAGGCCTCGCGCAGCCGGCCTTCGGTGGTCAGCTTCAGCCAGTCGGGGATATGGTTGTGCAGCGGGCAATGGGTCGAGCAATAGGGCACGCCGCATTGCGAGCAGCGCGACGCCTGTTCCTCGGCCTTGTCGACCACGAAGCTGCGGCTGATCTCGTTGAAGTCGGTCGCGCGCGCATCGGCGGCGCGCTTCTCGGGATAGGATTGCCCGGTTCCGACAAACTTCAACATCGGATTGTCGCCCATAAGTCCCCCAAAAAATGGTGATGGGGCGCCCATAGCGGCAAAAACCGCGGAAGTCACGGAGATTCCGCAATATAGGTCATATATACTGACCTATATTGCGGCTCATCCCGGCAAATGCTTCATTTTAGCGAAAGAATCACGGGGGCAATAAGGCCGTTACGGACCTATTTGGTCATGAGCCATATCAGGGCGGCGCTTCCCGCGATGATTCGATACCAGGCGAAGGGGCCGAAACCATGGCGCGACACGATGCCCACGAACCAGCGGATCACCAGAATCGCCACGATGAAGGAAACGACGAAACCGACCGCGATGTCGCTCCATGCGACATTGCCCGATGTCAGCTCATGGCCGTTCTTCACCAGCTCCAGCGTGGTCGCGCCCAGCATGGTGGGGATGGCGAGGAAGAAGCTGAACTCCGCCGCTGTCCGCCGCTCGACCCCCAGCGACAGCGCGCCCATGATCGTGGCGCCGGACCGGCTGACACCAGGGATCATCGAAATGCACTGGATCAGGCCGATGCCGATGGTGCGCATCACCGGAATGTCCGCAATGCCGTGGATGGTGCCCTTTTTGATTAGCTTCTCGATCACCAATATGGCGATGCCGCCGACGATCAGCGCCACCGCGACGACGCGTGGCGCGCCCAGCATCGCCTCGATCTGCTTGTGCAGGGCAAGGCCGATCACTGCCGCCGGGATAAAGGCGATGATGAGGTTGCGCAGGAACCGCCAGGATGTCGGCTCCCGCCGGAGCAGGCCCATGCCCACCGCCCAGAAGGTGCGCCAGTAGAGGACGACGACCGCCAGGATGGCGCCCAGCTGGATGATGACGTTGAACATCGCCCATTCGGACGCGTCATAACCCAGCAGTTCGCTGGCGAGGATCAGGTGCCCGGTCGACGAGACCGGAAGAAACTCGGTCAGCCCCTCGACAATGCCGAGCAGGATGACGGTGAGCATGTGCATGTCCATGCGGAAGGCTCCGGCGAATGAGGTCGGTTAAGGGATATCGACAGGGCAGGGTGGGGCAGGCAAACGATCACGCCTGCGCGCGGCCTGCGAAACGTCCGTGACGGCGATACTGGACCAGCCACTGTTCGGCGACGGCCGCCATCGGAGTCGGCGCGATGCCGAAGGCGGAGAAACCCTCTGCCCCCTGCGCCACCACATTGTCGCGCTGCAGCATCCGCCACTGGTCGCGGGTCAGCGGCGCGCCGGGCAGGGCGGCGAGGATGCCGGCAACGGCGCCCGGCACCGGCAGGAAGGCGCGGCCATGGCCGGTGACGGCGGCGAGCCAGCTGTTGATCTGCGCCATGCTCATCACCTGCGGCCCGCCAAGCTCGAACGTCCTGCCGCCATGGGTGGCGGGGCTGAGCGCGGCGGCGGCGATGGCGCGGGCGACATCCACGACATAGACCGGCTGGAACTTCGTCTTGCCCGCGATCACCGGCACCAGCGGCGCCATGCGGATCATGCCGGCGAAGCGGTTGGTGAACTGGTCCTCGCGCCCGAACATGATGGAGGGGCGGATGATGGTGGCGGTGGGGAAGGCGGCCAGCACCGCCGCTTCGCCCGCCGCCTTGCTGCGGCCATAGGCCGACGGGCTGTGCGAATCGGCGCCGATGGCCGACACTTGGACCAGCGCCTTCGCGCCGGCCGCTGCCGCCGCCTGCGCCACATTCTGGGCGCCGGTCACATGCACGCGATCGAAATCGCCCTTCAGGATGCCGACGAGGTTGATGACCACATCGGCACCGTCCACGGCGCGCGCGACGCTTTCCGCCCTGGTGATGTCCGCGCTCAGCAGCTGGATCTGGCCAAGCCCGGCGAGCGGCTTCACCCGCAGCGCCTTGCCGGGATTGCGCTCGGCCACGCGCACGCGCGCGCCCTGCGCCAACAGTTCCTGCACGACATTGCGGCCAAGGAAGCCGCCGCCGCCAAAAATCGTAACCAGAATATCTTTCATCTGCGGGGCCTTTCGCTGTGCGCGCCAAGCGCGATCCATGGCTTTCCATCATCCCTTGCAACATGGTGCAGCGCGAAACAACCGGCTGCTTGCGCGTGGATCGGAAAAATATCCCTTCATGGCGATTGACAGCCAGAACCGGCCCGGCTAGTTGCGCCGGCCTACCCCGTGCCCAGATGGCGGAATTGGTAGACGCACCAGCTTCAGGTGCTGGCGATCGCAAGGTCGTGGAGGTTCGAGTCCTCTTCTGGGCACCAGAGGCCTTTCCGGCGACGTCCGGGAAGGTCCAGCAAGCAGCTGGTTTTACAGCATATTTTCAGTGAAAATCGCCGAATGGAATCCGGGCTCATCCACCCGAATCCATCGGCAGCACCATCAAAATGATGGTGTTTTTGATGGTGCCGGCGAGCCCTTTGGAGCTGGCACCATCATGGCACTGAATCACATCCAGATTGTCAATCGGCGTGCAAACGGGACCCCTTATCGGCGCGCAAAAGGGACCCCCTGTCAGGATGGCGGAACGTTGATG
>NZ_JBANFL010000034.1:0-25272 GCF_037154135.1 Sphingobium aquiterrae | reverse complement strand
CGGCACCATGAACCCGCCGCGACAATCTGTTCTCATCCTGATAGTCGCTGACCTCTCACCCAGATCGTCGCGCTATACGCAGAGCCGCCGCAACCATACTGATCGTGGAAAGTCTATCGAAAATTCGACTTCCAATATCCGGACTGTATCGGACGAAGCCTCCGCGCCCGATATCCTTTGCGTGATAAAGCGCCAGGTCGGCGTGACGCTGCACCTGGTCGGCTGTTTCGTCGGCTGCTAATGGCGATGCACCGCCCATCGTCGCTCGAGGCACCATCACATGGCCATCGCAATCGATCGGATGTTCGATTGCAGCGCGAATGTGCTCTGCGATGTGTTCAAGATTGTACGCGGCCTCCGGTGATTTCTGAAGCAGCACAGCGAATTCATCTCCGCCGATGCGAAATGCAGGGTCTGGTTCGACGGCTTTGGAAAGGCGAGAAGCCACCTTTTGTATCAGAAGGTCGCCAGCATGATGGCCGAACGTATCGTTCGTTGTCTTGAGGTTGTCGAGGTCGAGAAGCAGCAAAGCCCAGCTCGTCGGCGGCTTGCAGGACAGCTGGGACACCGCCTGTTTGAATCTCCCCTGATTTGGAAGGCCAGTAAGCGCGTCGATGTTCGCTTTCTGCTCCCGTTCGAACTGGCAATCATTCCGCTCAATGGCGATGCCACTAAGGCGCGCGCATGTTTCAGCCATGAGTTGCTCGTCTGGGGTTAGTTCCCGGCTTTCGCGCAAATATACCCTAAAGGCCCCTTTCAGGAGACCGGCGCTATCATGGACGGGCACCGATAAATGCGACCGTAGCTCCATGGACGGCGATAGGTCGCGCACATGATACTCGCGGGAATCGGTTGCGCTTTCGGGCGCGAGGTCGATTTTGTGCATAACCACAGCGGCTCCGCGCGGCTCGGCCTGCTCCCTCATCTGAACTCCGCTCTGAAGCGCCCCAGAGTTGTCTGAAGAAGCAGAGGTCGCAAGAGGACGCAATTGGCCCTGCGGGTCCACACCAAGCACAGTACAAATCATGTTCGGGAATCGCTGGGATGGTGCTTCACAAATCTGCTCAAGGATCATTGAGAGGGGAGCGTTGGTTGCGATCAATTCAAGTATACCGACACGAAATTGGAGCATAAACGTCTCGAAGTTGAGAATATTCTCAACAATATTATCGTGATCGCGTAGAGGAGTGCTGACCGGAGAGCATGAATTTCAGTTTAATCATCCATTATGGATGGACATGCATGACCGCCCCCATTCAAGGCGATTCACTCGACCAATCCGCGCTGACCTAGTGTGCGTGGTCGAACCGCTATGTCCATTTTTGTCGCTGGATCAATTCGACTGAGAGCAGCCTGGGTTAAGTCTTGCTCACTCCAGTTGACCGAATCATGGCCCTGCATGAGCTGTTGCCTTGTTCGAACGTATGTCTCGGCGTCTTGCAGACGCCCCAAAGGCCCCGGAAACGCAGGAGCGATTGAAGCGCTTCGCCTTTCTCGCGCTGTCAGTATTGCCTGTTGTCCGGAAGGAACCCATCGACCGTGCAGCATAGATGTATCTACACTGTTGATACGGCCATCTGCTCAGCAGGCCATATGTTTAGGCGGCCGTGGGGAGCGGGTCGGTTCCCTCGCTCAAGATGGCGAGATATCGTCGGTAGCTGAACACGCGCCCTCGTTTGCGCCCTGTGATTTCCTCGACGATACCAAATCGCTCCAGATCGACGAGCGCAGCATTGACCGTGGGCGCTGAGAGACCTGTTTTTTGAACAAGCTGATTGGCCGTCAGGAACGGGTTTTGCTGAAACAGATCGTGGATACGCAGCGCGGAGCCTGCCCGGTCACTGTCTGTCGTAATCCGCTCGCGGTCTTCCTTGAACAGATCGACGATCCGCGTGGCTGCATCGAACGCCTGATTAGCCGTATCCGCAACGCCGGTGAGAAAGAAGTCGAGCCAGGCTTCCCATGCCCCGTGCTCGCGCACTTCCTGAAGCAGGCGGTAATAGTCGGCGCGATGCGTTTTAAGGTAGAGGCTCAGATAGAGCAGCGGCTTGCGCAGCACACCGTTGACGCAGAGGTACAGCGTCACCAACAAGCGACCGATCCTGCCATTGCCATCAAGGAACGGGTGGATGGTCTCGAATTGGACGTGCAGCAGCCCGGCCTTGATCAGGGCGGGCAGACGCGAACCGTCCTCGTGCATGAAGCGCTCAAGCGCATCGAGACAAGCATCCATCTCTGTCGGCGGTGGCGGCACGAATAGTGCGTTGCCTGGACGTGAACCACCGATCCAGTTCTGAGACCGCCGAAACTCGCCGGGATTTTTCGTGCCGCCGCGCCCGCTTTGCAACAGTCGCTCATGCATCTCGCGGATCAGACGTAGTGACAGCGGCAGGTTTTCGAGACGCTCCAGCCCATACATCATCGCATCGACATAGTTCGACACTTCACGAATGTCGTCGATCGGCTGGCCAGCCTGCGCCTCGGTTTCGAAGCGGAGCAGGTCCGAAAGAGTCGATTGTGTGCCCTCTATCTGGGATGAAAGGACGGCTTCCTTCCGCACGTACATATAGAGGAACAGTTCTTGGCGCGGTAGCAGCATAGTGATGCCGTCCAGGCGCCCCAAGGCACGTTCCGCCAGACTTAGCCGCTCCAGAAGGGCCAGCACATCAATCGGCGGCTGCGGCGGTAGCGGGGGTGGTACGAAGCCGCGCACGATCTCGCCCGCAACGGGGGTCTCGACAAAGCGGCCTAGCCGGATATTGGATGCTGATTCGGACATGCCCCACTATGCGGGAGCAGCCTTATTTAAGCAATGAGCCATTGGCTTAAATAGCGTCTCAACTAAGATAAGCGCACTTAAATAACCGTCGACACCATCATTCTGAGGGATACGCCCTCCGCGGACGACGGTAGCCACGAATTCGTGTAGCCGCCGTCTCATATGCGAGAGCTGTCATCACCACCGGCGATCGACTGTGCGGGAATGCAAGACAGCATCCTATGGCTGCTGTTGTTCGGGCAACCGCTCACGATCGAAATTGAAGCTTTGAAGCTTTGCATCAAGCCCCTTCACGACATCGGCAGTAAGGTCGTTAGCAAAATTGCCGCCCAGCGATGCGTTCCGATCGAGCAGCAGCCCGCATTTCCTACTCGTATAGGCTTGCGCGATGACCGGCTGCACCTCGGTTGAAATGCGTTCCATGGCCTTGGCCCGCGTTGCGTCAATTTCACGGCTGTTGTGGGCCGCCTTGCGCTGAAGAGCCGTCCAGCGGGTAGCGAGTCCGTCACGCTTTTGTTTGGTCTGCGCGTTGTCCGGCTGACCTTCCAGCGATTTTACCTCGGCCTCCAATGGGGTGCGTTGCTGGTCGATTTCGGCCTGTGCCGTTCGTGTCAATTCGGCCAAGCGCGTGGTGGCCGCTTTCGCCACAGCCGCGTTCGCGAAGATCGCTTCGCGTGACAAGAGACAAATACCGGGGATCACAGGTCCACCGAGGCCTTGCGCAGGCGTCGGTGTTTGCGCCGCGAGAGATACAGGAGCCGCACCGGCGGCAAGGAAAGCGAGAATCGTGGAAAACCGAGACATTGTCAGTCCTTCTCATGAATTTGAAGGGCATCGCCAACGACCGCCGGCGCCCCCTCTTTTGGTTCTGGAGTTTTGCGCGACAAAAGCTCAGGGAATAGGTCGATCGAAGTAAGATGCAGGGTGATGAGCCCCAACCACCCGCGAGCATTCCACTCTGCCAACGTTGGCCCATCGAGCGCTGAAAAGCGCTCAGCGTCCACCACCTTGAAGCCGTCACGCGCGATATTCCGCCCATCCGGCAGAACAATCCCGACCTGCCGCTCTACGAGCAAATCACGACCATCGAGCGCTCGCATGAACGCCACGGTGGCTTCGACTTCGCCGCGGAATGCCTCGCAGAAGGCCAGCGCACGCTCCGTCATCATCGCCGGCCGACCATTTTCGAAAAGGGGCTGACCTTCGTCTTCGACGAGACCGTCACATTCAAAATCGATACCCAGGATGTAACGGTCAGTCTCTTCAATCCGAAGGAAACCGAACGGATATCGGCGTGCGTAGGCGGGAATATAGACTCCTTCCGCCCAATTCCCTTCGTTGAGGAATGCGTTGCGACCATCGAGCCCTAGAATTGCGTGTGGGGTGCCATCGGCGCTGGCGAAGACTATGGGATAGTGCCGCGCCGCTCGCCCGAACTCGCTGACCACAATGGGAATAGAGGGTGTTTCAGCGGTGAAGGAATAGTCACCTTCCTTGAGCCGCAACCCCGAATGGAGGGTCACGTCAAGCGGCCGCAGGGAACGGTAGAACAGCGGCTGGGTCGGCTGGGGGCTCGTTTCGGGTGCGGCCATGGCTGGTCTCTCGATTCGCTCTGCGCAGTCAGCGAAGATCCACTGGCTGTTGGCAGCGTTCCTAACGGGGCAATCGCGCACTAACTATTGTGGACTCCCGCAATTTAACCGGCACCCATTTTCGACGATACTCCGCCCAGCGCATTCGGGAGTGCGCTTCAGGCAGGGTGGACAGTGCAATTCTGATCAGCGAGCGCATTGCGGGTTTCGGGCAAAACCGAAGATGGGGCGGCATGTTAGCCAGTCGCCGGCCGGTGCTGCGCGCACCTCCTTTCCCTAGCTCCAAGCCAGTTGGACGTCCGGCACTGCGGAAGCCCGGCCAACTGACCGCATCATATTCACATACCATCGATATTAATGAGATTTCCGCACAAATTGCCAAGGCGCGGGTGGGTGGAGATTTCTGGCAGCCGTCCCCATCACGGCCGACCAATCCACGGCCGTCAGTCGCAATGGAACGGCCCTCTCTCACCTTCGATCCATGGCCAATGATTGAAGAGAGCCAGCCAATCATTGCCGCCAGCGACACCGAGATGGCGTTGCTTGCCGCCGCCGCTGGATGCGCAGTGCTGCGCCCAGGAGACCGTCGGCCATACCCGCGCGACAATCTGTTGGGCAACCTCCTCCATCGCCTTGTTGCGTTCGACTATTTCGATCCGTGGAATGGGCAGCCGATCTCGATTGCTGCGTGGATAGACATTCTCGCGGAGTGGCGGCGCACGATCGATCGAAATCGTGAGATTGCCGTAGTGTGCGGCATTGCGGCTTGGAAGCGCTCTGCCCTGGCTACACATCTTTGGTCCGGCAAGGCGCCGACATTTACAAGGACACCTCCGGAAGGGCCCTCCCCGCCTGGAAAAAATGTCGCCGTCTGGCCGTCCCGTGTTTCTCGAGCGGACCGTGACCGGGTTCGCGCCGACGATGGCCTGATCGTCCAGATCGAAGACGGTTTTATCCGTTCCGCCGGACTTGGCTCACGGTTGGTTCCTCCTTGTTCCATCGTGGTCGATTGGTCGGGTATCTACTACGATCCTCGTGAGACGAGCGACCTCGAAACCCTCCTTTCCAGCGCCGAGCTCGGAGCGGATTTGTGCCGTCGCGCGGCAAACCTCATCCAATTTCTCTCGCGCCATGGAATCACAAAATATGGTAGCGAGCGTGGCACCTTGCTCAGCCTGTCTGACAGGAGGCGCAAAGTGCTCGTTGCCGGGCAAGTGGCCGACGATCGAAGTGTTCGGCTGGGCTGCGCGGATGTCACGAATTCGCTCGACTTGTTGCGACGTGTTCGCGAGATCGAAACTGACGCCTACATCATCTTCAAACCGCACCCTGATGTGGTTGCTGGCCTACGCCCAGGGCACGTTCCCGTGAGTGAGGCCGCGCGCTATGTCGACCTCGTCCTGCCGGACGCGTCGATCGATGATTTGCTCAACAACGTGGACGCCGTTCATGTCCTGACGTCACTGACAGGCTTTGAAGCTTTGCTCCGCGGTCGCGAGGTGATCACACACGGGCAGCCCTTTTACGCCGGGTGGGGCCTCACACGCGATCTTGCTGAACCCATCGCCCGCCGCAACCGTGTTCTGACACTCGAGCAGCTCGTTGCCGCGACCCTCATTCTTTACCCGCGATATTTTGATCCAGTGACCGGCTTGCCATGCCCGCCCGAAGTTCTCTCCCAGCGCTTTTCGGTCGGCTCGATGCCCAAACCCGGCTTCGTTCAGGTGTTTCGTTCGATTCAGGGCCGATTGAACCTCGTTCGACGCAAGCAGGCCATGCTCCAATGACGCAACGGTCTTTCCTTTTCCTTCAGGGGCCGCCTGGCCCGTTCTTCAGGCAACTCGCGTCTGGTTTGCGCGCGCGTGGACATCATTGCCACCGCATCAACCTGAACGGTGGCGACTGGTTCGATTGGCGAGGACCATCAGACAGTTTCCGAGGCACGCTGGATGACTGGTCAGGTTACCTTCACGGGGTGATCGAGCGCCATCAAGTGACGGACGTCATTCTGTTTGGGGACTGCCGCCAATATCATCTCAGCGCGCGAGTTTGCGCCATGAACCGCGAGGTCGCGGTTCATGTCTTTGAGGAAGGGTATATCCGTCCGGATTGGGTTACGCTCGAACGGGACGGCGTGAATGGCAATTCTAGCCTACCACGCGACCCGGACGCTTATATCTGCCTGGCGAGGCAGTTACCCCCTGTCCCCACTCACAATCATGTTGCACCAAATTTTCGACAGCGCGCAACCGAAGCCATGGCCTATTGCCTCGCTACCCTTCTGCTGGCGCCTCGTTTCCCGAACTACGTGTCGCACCGGCCTTATCCGATCCTATCAGAACTGCGCGGTTGGATTGCACGCATCATGGCGCGGCCGATAGCTCGTCGGCGCTCGGCAAAATCTTTGGCTGAACTCGGCTCACGCCGCTATTTTCTTCTGCCTCTTCAACTGGACTCCGACCATCAGATTCGCATCCATTCCCCGTTTTCGGGGATGGCGGTTGCGCTCGAAGCTATCGTCAGATCTTTCGCGGCACATGCAGCCAAGGACATCGTCCTGCTTGTGAAGGAACATCCGCTCGACAACGGCCTTCATGCTTGGCGCAATATCGTTGTCGATTTGGCGCGGGCGCATGGAGTCGCCGATCGGGTACTCTTCATCGCAGATGGCGATCTCTACACGATTGTCGATCGGGCTTCCGGTGTAGTGACGGTCAACAGCACGACAGGCACATTGGCTCTTGCGTCCGGAATACCGGTCATCGTGCTTGGTAAGGCCATCTATGATCTGCCCGGTATAACCCATCAGCACTCGCTTGATGCGTTCTGGGTGAGGCCGACCGCTCCCTCCCCGGATGTCTATGAAGCCTTTCGCCGGGTCGTTGTCGCGCGATGCCTGCTATATGGGGGCTTCAGCAGCGCAAGAGCCCGCGCCTTGCTGCTCCCGGAGGCCATCACGCGCCTTGGTGGGATACAGGGGAGAACCCTGAGGGCCGCACCTTACGCGAAGGTGGCGGCATGAAGATGTTCAATGAAATACTGGACGGCGGTGGTGGATGCCCAATCCAAAACCTTGCGTTGCAGAGAGCCCGCCCCGAGCTGGTTCTTGACTTATCGCGCCTGATAGCTCGCGTGTTGCACCCTGCCCCAACCGGTGTCGATCGGGTCGAAATGGCATATGCACGCAATCTCATGGATCGTGCAGGCGACCGATTGCGTTTCTCCGCCATTCACCCATGCGGTGTCTACGGCCGGCTACGCGATGCAGATGTTC
This sequence comes from Sphingobium aquiterrae, assembly GCF_037154135.1. NCBI lineage: Bacteria > Pseudomonadati > Pseudomonadota > Alphaproteobacteria > Sphingomonadales > Sphingobiaceae > Sphingobium > Sphingobium aquiterrae. The sequence goes on along the minus strand of NZ_JBANFL010000034.1, from coordinate 17,627 downwards.
GGGCCTTCATCGACCACACGCTCAAGCGCTGGGAATTTGGTGGCGTCTACGAGGATCCTGCAGTGCGTTACCGCCACGCGATGCGCTGGCTCTGGCGCCTGAGGCCAAGGTCCGTTCCTGCAAAAACGAAGCCTCGCGTGTTGATCCAGCCCTCCCCCAATCATCTCGACCGGCAAGGTAGGATCGCAGCCAAGGTTCGTAAGGAGCAGGCTCGGTATATTTGCCTCGTCCATGACCTCATACCCGTGAGCCATCCCGAATATGCACGGCCGGGAGGAAGTGCTCGCCATCAGCTTCGCCTTCAAACGATCGCAAGCGAAGCCCATGGCATTCTCGTTAACTCCCAAGCGACATTGCATGCCTGCCTGCGGCACGAAGGCATGGGAATTGGGGGCAAGCCGGTTCGGGTAGCACCACTCGGGATCGACGTGCCGTCACCGGCGGTGTCGCCGTGGCTGCCGCCGCGACCGTATTTTGTAATCCTCGGCACAATTGAGCCACGCAAGAACCACCTCCTCCTGCTCCTGGTGTGGCGCGACTTGTGTGAACGCCTCGGACCAGCGCAGACACCGCACCTTCTGATTGTCGGGCGCCGGGGCTGGGAAAATGAAAACGTCCTGGATTTGCTTGAGCGCTGCACTGTGCTGAACGGCGTCGTCCGAGAGCTCGACCGACTTCCCGACCAGGAACTGCGCAGCGTCCTCGCTGGAGCTCGAGCGCTCTTGATGCCCTCTTTCGCCGAGGGGTTTGGGCTGCCCATAGCAGAGGCATTGGCAACAGGTGTCCCGGTGATCGCCAGCGATCTAGCCTCCCATCGTGAAGCCGGCGGCGATGTGCCCGACTACCTTGACCCTCTCGATGGCGCGGCGTGGCGTCAAGCTGTGCTTGCGTATGCCGATTTGGCGAGCACGCGCAGACTAACCCAGATGGCACGGATCGCGACTTGGTCGCCCACGTCTTGGACATGTCATATCGACGCTGTGCTGGATCTCGCCGACGAGGTGGTGGCATGCTGAATGCGAGACCAAAGCCTCGATTCCGCTCCAAGACGCTGGACGGACTTGACGTGCAACGCCACGTGATCGGGGCGCTTCTCATTCGAGAACTCCACACACGCTATGGTCGCGACAACATTGGTTCGATGTGGATGTTTCTTGAGCCACTCCTGCTCGCAGTTGCGGTCGCGTTCCTACATGCAAGCAGCGGCAAAGGACATCCTGGCTCGGACATTCGCATCATTCCTTTCGCGCTCACTGGCTATACTGTGTTCATGATCTTTCGGTCGATCGTAACCCGGTCGGAATCTGCCCTCGAAGCGAACAGACCTTTGCTCTTTCATCGCATGGTCACTATCTTCGACTTGCTTTTCTCTCGTGCCTTGCTGGAACTGATCGCAACGTCCGGCGCGCTCGCGATACTTTTCAGCCTCGCCGTCGCGACTGGCCTGGCAGAACCAGTGGGGCGCCCTCTTCGGCTGATGGCAGCAATTGTGTTGCTTGCCTGGTTCGCATTCGCTCTCTCGATGGGAATTGCTGCCGGCGTTCATATCAGCAAAGCCTTCAGCAAGTTCGTTCATCCGGCGACATACATCGCAATGCCTTTGTCCGGCGCCTTCTTCCTTCTTGAGTGGATTCCTCTGCCCTACCGCGAATGGCTGAGTTGGTCACCGCTCAACCAGATCTTTGAGATGGTCCATAGCGGCGTCTTCAAGAGCTACGACAGCCCCTATTTCGATCCACTCTACATCATTGGCTGGTGCATGGCCTTGACGGTGTTCGGGTGCCTTCTCCTGCGCGTTCTCCGACGTCACCTCCACTTGAGTTGATGCATATGAAAAACCAATCATCGCCCGCACCAATTGCACCGTCTCCAGACCGAGAAGAAGACTCTCAGGCCCGTTCTGAGGCCTTGAGACCTCTGTTGCTTTCCTCTTTCCCGCCTACCGAGGACCGCGAACAACTTTTTGGGGAGGCTGCTGATGACAATGGTGTCTTCGATTACGATGAACCGCCACCTCAGAAAGGATGGAGGCGGTTCGTACACCCCTTCCTGCTCGTCGTTCTGCTACCCACGCTGGTGGTTGCAGGTTTCGAGTATCTAGTTGCCGCTGACCAGTATGAGTCCAGCGCTCAGTTCATTGTGCGCACACCGCAGCAGAACAATTCCGTAAACAGTCTCGGGCAGATGCTTGGTATCGGCGCGGGTAGCACGCCAGCAGATGTTCACAGTGTCGATGCCTATCTGCTGTCGCACGATGCGGTCAGCGCACTCGGCCGCGATCGTCTGGTTGCAATGTTCCGTCATACCGATTCTGATCCGGTAACGCGTCTCTGGTTCGCCGATCCCGAGCCTGAAACACTGCTCAAATATTATCGCGGCAAAGTGAATGTCACGACATCTTCCGAAACAGGTATCACGCTCCTCTCCGTGCGAGGCTTCCAACGGAACGATGCGAAAGCACTTGCGGATGATTTGCTCAAGCTTGGGGAACAGCGCGTCAATCTGCTGAACCAGCGCATGTTCGAGGCCGGATTGACGGCTGCAAGCCGGCAAGTCCGTGAAGCCGAAGGGGCGATCGACGAGGCCGACCGGCAGATGACGGAATTCCGTCAAGCCCGCAGGGACGCCGATCCAGAGCGAACCAGCAGCGCCGAAATCCAACTTGCGACGTCGCTTCAGGAGCGTGCGGCGCAAGCCCGTGCGCAGCTCGACGCCATGGCCGCAGTGCTTCCTTCGAGCGCGCCGCAATATTCCGCCACAGTACGAAGGGTCACGGCGCTTGAACGACAAGTTGCAGCTGTAAAAGGCAGGCTCGCTGGCTCCGAGGGTTCGGTCGCTGCGGGACTGGGTGAGTATGAGCAACTTCAGGTGCGCCAGCAACTCGCTGCGAAGCGTTTTGAGGCAGCCCAGGCGAGCTTTCAATCGGCGCGAGAGCAACTCGTCAAGCAACAGCTCTTCATCATCCCGGTCGTCAAACCTAATCTGCCAGGCAAGTCTCTCTATCCCGAGCGCCTCACGATCATCGCCATCGTCTTTTTCGGCCTCCTTTTCGCCTATGCGATTGGATGGCTGATCCTCTCCGGTTTCCGCGAACATGCCGAGTAACGGGTATTCTCCATGCTAACGCAACTCCTCAAATATCGAAAATCAGCCGGCGTCGCGGTGACACCGCGCGTCCACAAGGTGCTCCAAGCCGCAAACAGTGCTCGCGATGCTCGCGACTTCCTCAGGGCCGCGGGATTGTTCCGTGATGCGCTCGATCAGGATCCATCCTTGTCTCATGTCTGGGTGCAATATGGCCACATGCTGCGCGAGGCCGATGAATTCGTTACAGCTGAAAGCGCCTATAACGAAGCGCTCAAACGGGGATCTGTCAGCGATCCCCATCTGCACCTCGGGCACCTTTACAAGGTTCGTGGCCAGCTCAGCAAAGCCGCTCAAAGCTATCTTGCCGCAGCTCGTGCCGATCCCACAAATGGCGATGCCTTGGCCGAGCTTCACCGGCTCATGGCCTGCGGCATCGAAATCACCCCAGAGGACATCATGGCGATCACCGAGACCACAGCAGACGATATCCTAGAGATCGTTGATCCAATCACGCCCGCCGCTGCCCGGGTGCGTTCGGCAATTGATACGTTAGCCATGGTACTGCGCGAGAATGGCGCAGAGGAAGACGCTATTCGCTTCGAAGACACGCGAGAATTGCTTGAAACTCTGAGGCCGCAGACGGACGACGCGACCGAGAGCGGGAATGGAGAAGACACAGCAACCGCCATCGTTTTCGACATTTCCGATCTCATCTCATATTTTAACAATGCCCGGTTGCCGACCGGCATCCAGCGCGTGCAAATCGAGGTGATTTCAGCTGCGCTCCGCCAAGAGCGACGAACAGTGAAGATTTGCGCTTTCCTCGAACATCGAGATGAGTGGGTAGAAATCTCACCCGCCATGTTCCAGTTAGGCTGCCGACTCAGCTTGACGAGCGGCGATCTCAAAGCACCCGAATGGCTGGCCTTCCTTACGAAGCTACGCCTTGCGATGACCGTTTCTGATGCAATGGCTTTTCCGCGCGGCGCATTCCTTGTCAACCTTGGCACATCCTGGTGGTTGCAGAACTATTTTCTCTATGTACGGCAGGCCAAGACCGCATATGGCATTCGGTATGTGCCCTTCGTCCACGACCTTATCCCGGTCATGGCAAGCGAGCATTGCACACGGGAGCTAACACAGGACTTTATCAGTTGGGCACTCGGTGCGTTCGACCATGCAGATTTCTTCCTGGTGAACTCCGAGGCGACGAAGCGAGACCTTTTGCGAGTGGCCGCGCTGCTCGAACATGTTGTAGATGAACGAAATATCGTCGTAGTCCGCCTAGATGCCGACTTTCGCAAACCGACCACTACATCCCTGTCCGATCGAGAATTATCCAAGTGGGGCCTAGGGCGGTCGGAGTTCGTTCTGTTCGTCTCGACGATAGAATCCCGAAAAAATCATATCGGCGCGTTTGATGCTTGGATCAGTCTGCTTCGCAGTCACAGGCCGCGATCAGTGCCCAAGCTCGTTTGTGTCGGTAACAAAGGTTGGCTCAACGATGCGGTCTATGCGCGCCTCGCTTCACACGATGGGCTGCGTGACAAGGTTGTTATGTTATCAGGCTTGTCGGATGCCGAGCTCGACCTTTTATATCGTGCCTGCCTCTTTACCCTTTATCCAAGCAACTACGAAGGTTGGGGCTTGCCGGTCACGGAATCCTTGTGCCAGGGGAAGGTGCCTCTGCTTTCCGATGCGTCTTCTCTTCCGGAAGCGGGCGGTGCCTTCGCTCACTATTTCGAAGCGGGATCTACCCCGCGCCTCACAAAAGCGCTGGAGCAGCTGATCTTCGACGGCAGCTTCCGGACCGATAAGGAAGCATTGATCCGCAAGGACTTTCTTCCGCGGAGGTGGGGGGACATTGCCGCAGACATCGCGAATTCCATCACCGAACGGGCTATCGCTCTGCACCCGGGCGAAAACGCAGTGTGTTGTGCGCCGGTCGCAATACTCGGTGCCCACCATCCGATCGTAAGAAACTTTGAAACAAGGATTTGGCCGGGCATGCGTTCTGCCGAGATCTTCCGATCAGGTTCCGGTTGGTGGGGGCCCGATAACTGGGGATGTTGGACGAAAGCGCGAGGCGGTGCATTAAACATAGGGATCCCGGAGAACGTCGAAGGCCCTCTCCGCCTCTACCTGAGGCTGCATGGATTGCCGACTGGGAGCTGCGAGTGGCAAGCCTCGGTGACCGGCGGAAAAACAGAGCAAGGTGTCATCGATCCAGGTGCTTTCAAATGGGTATCGCTTACGATCGACTTAGTTCCACTCGATCGATGCCTGAATGTCACTGTTGAAGGCGAAGCGACGTTGGATCTGGCCACGGTCACCGGCGGGCTAGATCCGAGGATTGTCTCGGTCGGTGTGGCTGGTTTTTATTTATGTCACGCGGATGATGCAAAGGCACGTTCTCAGTTCCTGGAGGCGCTAGCGCTCGGGAATCTAGATGATCTGGCCTATAATCGTGAGCGGATAGGCAACGCAGCGGTCGCCCCATGCGAGGCATGAACCGCGAACTGGAGGTGAGCCGCGGAGTTGCAGTGGATTCGGACCGGCGGCATCGTGAAGCGCAAAGCGGGCAACGCCATGCCTGACCTTAGCCTGGAAAAAGTCAGCGAGGCTGGGCTGGTGAGCCTGTCCGAAGATGAAGACCGGATGCTTCGTCTAACTAAAATGTGGCGTGAAACCGTTGCCGACGACGCTGGCGAGATTAACCCAGCAACCCTTGCGACACTGGCCGATGTCTGGAACTGCTATCGGCTTCTCTTGAACCGGGTCCCTGATCCTATCGGAACACCGCATCATCTCGATGCGCTCCGGGATGGCATTTCGATCCATCAACTCGTCGAGCGCTTCGTGCTCGGCCACGAATTTCTGGCGCTTTATAGCCCTCCGGCCCCGCCGGGACCGCTGCTGATGGCAATCAACGGGATCGAACTGCATCTTCCCGCACCGCGGACGATTGCGGACGCGACAATGCGAGCAACAGGGTATTACAAGCCCCACCTGACCGGCGTCGTTTCCAGCATCCTGCAGCCAGCGATGTACGTTCTGGACGTGGGCGCCGGCGCCGGCCAATTTGCCGTGCGCGCGGCACGCAAGGTTGGGCCTGCCGGGCGCGTCGTGGCTCTTGAACCACATCCCGGCTCGTTGCGTTCACTTTTGGCGAACATTCTGACGCACACGCCTAATAATGTCGACGCTTTACCGTTTGGAGCAGCCGATGGAGACGGGTTCCTCACGCTCATCGACGAAGATAGCGCGTCAACATCTCGCGATGTGGTGCACTCCGATCTGACATCCGGTGACAATAGCATGGTTGTCTATGCACGCACGATCGATTCACTCATCCCGATCGACAAGCGCGTCGATGTTATCAAGATCGACCTAGACGGGTTCGACCACCGAGCTCTTCATGGTGCCTCGAAGACTCTATCGAGATGCCGGCCACATCTGCTGGCGGCATATGCGCCGAAATTGCTGACGAAACATTCGAACATTGCTCCTTCCGACTACCTGCTCGGACTTCGTCAGCTCGGATATTCAAGCTTCGTTGCGATCCCTGATAGTGAACCACCGATCGACTGCGGGCAAGACATCACGGCACTCGCATGCCTGCCGGACAAGCTTAAGTCCGAGAAGGTAGATTTTTATGCCTGGACCGAATGAAGCTATCTTGATGGCGGCGGATATCCGCCGACCCATCGCATCGTGCTGTTCAGAATCCTCCGCTGTTCTGCATGGGGTACGGCACAATATCGTTGGCGAGAGAAAATGACATGAAAGACACCGACTCAGATTGGGCAGAAATTGCGGCCACGGAGCCTTATTTCGGCGTCCTCACCGACCCGGCCTATCTACGCGGCAACATCAACGACGAAGCCTTGGAACGCTTTTGGGAAAGTGGTCGCCGGGATCTTCAATGGCAGCTTGAGATACTTCAAACACAATATGGTGCATTCAAACCCAGGAACGCGCTCGATTTCGGATGCGGGGTTGGCCGCCTTACCCGCATGATGGCAACGGTCGCCGAGAAGGTCTACGGCGTCGACGTGGCGCCGGGTATGCTGGAGATCGCACGGAAGAACGCTTCTCAGAACACCATCTACACGGACCAGGTGCCGGACGTCGAGGTCGACTGGATCAATTCACTAATCGTGTTCCAGCACATTCATCCCAGCCGGGGCACTAAGATTATCGCGGACCTGGTGGCGAAGCTGAGCAGCGGAGGTGCCATAACCTTGCACGTCACGATTGGCCGTGAAATGGGTATTTGCCGGCCCCAGGAAGATGGCGCTGAGGTCCTGCGGTGGGATGGAGAGTTCTATAGGCCGCTGGTATTCACTCCGCCAGTTGGCGGAATGACAATGTACGATTACGATCTGGGCCAGGTCATGGTCATTCTGAACAAGGCGGGGATCCACCGCTTGACGGTTCAGCACACCAATCATGGTGGCCATTATGGCGTTATCCTGATCGGCAAAAAAGCATGAAAGCCGGGAGTCAGCCGGCACGACCTGTCCAGATCGATAGGCAAGACGGACATAGTCCATTGTGGCTTGGATTTCCTGATGTGGATCCGCTGGGACGTCCGGCGCTGGCCGTTTTTTCGAGCCTGGAACAATCGCTGGGCAACCGCCTTTTGATCGCTGACGAATGGCTCTCATCCGAACTGCCAATTGCGCGCGCCCGGCTCATCGAACGGGTACGCAACGGGCATCGCATCTTTTGCTTCGGGATTGGTGCAGGTGCGAGAGCCGCGTTGTTTTTCGGCAGCGTTTTGCGCGCTGAACGCGTGATAACATGGGCGCCGTCGGCGGCACCAGGTGCCGGACCATTGGATGCCGCAGCCGTCGCAATGGCTTACGACATTGCCTCCTCCCCACCGCCCCCTCACCTCACCTCCTCCGCGCTTACTGTCCATATAACGAGTTCTTCGGACACGGTTGACACCGACATCGCACTCGCTCGAAGTTTGCGGCCCGCAGTCGGGATCAGGCTCGATAGGATTGAGGGGATTCCATATTCCGCTCTTGAGCAAGCATTGGCGCAGACCAATTATCTCTCGAGGATGATCGAGGCGATTGACCATGGCCGGCCGCTTCCCAAACCTCATCATCTACAGCGGTCATGGCTTTCAGCGTTCGCGCATCAGATAGCACTCGATCCAGCGCTGTCGCCATCCGAAGAGGGAGGTTTTGCTTTGCGCGGTACGCTCCGCAATAGCTCGCCAAAGGCATTCTCGATCGAACGGTTCGAGCGAGACCTAATTCGAGTCGGTGCAAGAATCATCTCGCCCGGTGACGATCTTACACAACCCCGCAGTGCCCGCTTCTCTTTCGGCAGCGGCGCTCTCCAGGCCGACGCGACCCTGCCCTTTTGGTTAGAAGTACCTCGAGAAGCTGTTGCCCGCGGCTTTGAGGCCCGCGTGGCGCTCGTATGTGAAGGTCGCTTCTGGTTCGATGACCACCAGTTTCCAAACGCAACCTTGAGCGTTTCAGCCGATGTGCTCCAACAATGGAGTGCGAAATGAGTGCAGCGCCCCGCCATTTCGAAATCGAGCAGGCTGGTGAAGCTTGGCGCCAGCTCAATAATCCCGGGTCGAGCCAGCAGATCAAGGAAGCTCGCTTCCAACTGCCGGCATGGTATCGGCACGATCTCGATCCTCTCGGGACCCCTTATCGCGATCAGCAGCTCGCCCTCTGGCGAGCCATTACTGGGCGATCAGATTATCAACCTGATCGTGATGAGGAAACGCCTGAGGTTGCCAGGCTCGATCCGATACGACGTCCAGGACTCTATTCGGCAAATGATGCTATGGTCGCCGGCGACCATCTCATGGCGATGGGACATATTCTCAAGATTAGCGGCCTCACGGCCCGTCAGCGTCCACGCATTCTGGAATATGGTGCTGGATTTGGGCAGATCGCACTCACCTTCGCTCGAATAGGCTTTAGCGTCGAGACCGTGGATATCAGTGCGCACTATTGCAATGCCGTGGCGGCCTCGTCGGAACACTACAAGGTCGATCTCACTCCCTATATAGGGACATTCGGCTATAATCCCGCAGGTCAATCGCACGCCTATGACCTCGTATTCTTTTACGAGAGCTTCCACCATTGTCTTGATTTTCAGTCATTGGTCCATCGTCTCGCGGAGCTTCTGAAACCAGGCGGAAAGGTTCTGCTCGCGGGCGAGCCCATTGTCACGAACGCGCCTGATATCATGCCTTACCCTTGGGGCATCCGCTTAGATGGCGAAAATATTGCGGTGACCCACGCCCGCGGTTGGATGGAACTAGGCTTTCAGGAGGAGTTTCTGGTACGTTTGTTTGAGACTGCAGGCTTTCGGTTCGCGAAGCACCCATGCGTCAATTCACACTATGCAACAGTGTACGAATTTGTGCGACCTGAATGAAAAGGGGGACGCTATAGGCGCCCCTCCTTATACCTCGATCAAAGCGGGAATTGGCGCTCATACGCGTGCATGGAAAACCATGCGGTTGGGATAATAGTGACGGTTTACAACCTCGACTTCTGAGAAGCCGACTTCCTTGCACATAGCAATCACCGCAGATTCGTTCGGCCCGAAATAGTTCGATGCATCGTTGTTAAGCGCGCCTCCGGGGTAGAAGATCATCGCCGGTCGATCGATATCAAGTCCATCGACCCAAGTTTCGATAACCGTGACCTCGCGGCATAACGACCGCATCTTTGCGAGATAGCCGAGGGGATCGCGCGCATGATAGAGCACACCGAGAAATAGCACATAGTCGAACGTACCGTGGATGGCCGAGTCCAGCTGCTCTACGCTGACATTCAGACGCTCAACCCGGGAGTTGAGTGCGGCATGAGCCAGGCGGAAACCGCCGCCATCCTGGATATCCTCGCCATCCCAACAATAGGAGTCACTAGCGACCACGCGAGCCGCGCCACGCCTCTCGCACTCGAAGGAAAAGAATCCGTCCCATGCGCCAACATCGAGGACTGTTTTGCCGGACAGATCATCCGGCAGCACGAGCGCAGGCAGCTTGAAAGGTGTGTCGTCCATGCCCGGCGTGATGACGCCGTTGCCAAGATCGATGCGATGAAACCACTGTCGATTTTGAATAGAGTGCTCAAGATCGTCATTTGTCAAAGTCTGTTCCACGTGATCATCCTTCTCATTTGTCAGTCGCCTCGTCTCCGAGGCTGATGCTCGCCCTGCGTCGAAATCGGAGTTTTTGCGCGCAAAATAGAGGTAGGAAAGGCCGTGTATGCCGATGCTTGCATCCGGCACCACCTCCAGGACCTGCATGCCTTCGGTTGCAAGCAGGTTCAGAACTGCATGCTGAGGCACAGCGTGCAGTTCACCTGTGAGTGTTTGGCCCTTCCCCGCAAGATATTCGACAGCGTCAAAGCTGTAATCATGCAAAAATGTCGGAATCTGAAAGACCGCAATTCCGCCAGGCTTAAGACAACTGACAGCATGCCGCACGATATCGATTGCAACCGGCGGCGGCGCATATTGAAGCCCACCGATCGAGTAGAACAAGTCAGCGATATCGGCATGCTCGCGGAAGTCGGCAATTGGATGGAAATTCGCTGAGGAATGGCCGCTCTCAAGCTGAGTCTGGTTGGCGCCTGCCAGGTCCGTGGTAAGCAGCTCGAAGCCGATCAATCTGGCGTCGATATCCTCCGTTCCCTGCAATAGGCGAAAGCTTTCCGGGCCTAGCGCCGTAATGGTGAGGCCCTGCACCGCTTCCCAACCAAAGCGGGAGAGAGCTTTGGTCAAGTGCTGCAGTTCAGACCGCCCCGCTTCGAGGGTGTGGGCGCGGTTCCACCGTCCGCTTCTGCCCGAAAACCTGGCGGTATTGCGACGCAATTCCTCCCTGTAAGACCCAAGTCCGCGTAAACGCCACGCTTCCAGTGTGATTTGGTAAAGTTGATCAAGTTGTTCGTGAGAGGTTTCAAGGGTGAGGATATCAGACTTTTGATATCGTTGGGCCGTTTCCATCGAAGCCACCAAGCGGCGGTTCTGGGCTTCCTGACATGACCAAATCGTTTCGATCAGGTTCCACAGGTCAGGCGATTTCGAGATATGGAAACCAGCGATGGCCGCGCCTTCAAGCTCCCGTCCAAGAAACATTCTATAGCCCCGTGCCACATCCAGAAGTGTCGGCCGCCGCAGGTTCTGGGAAGGCGTTCCCGAGGGTTCGATCGCACCTTGATCCATGTTCATTGGGTCACGACCTTTGCAGTATAGAAGGGCGAGAAGAAGAGATTGAGGATTTGCATTGCCTTTGTGGGGATGTTGGCTCCCGCGTTGCCGACATAGACCACGTCGCGCGGATGCATCTCGAAGCGCTGAGTCAGAAAATAGGCCATTGGATCGCGCATATTCACGCGATAGGCGACCGGGACGGCGCCCTCCGCCGGGGAGCCATCGAGATTAGCTGGCTCATAGCGAAAAACGAACACCGCGCGCGGGTCCGCCTGGTTCTCATTGGGGCCTGCCCCTCGGCCCAAGGCCTCGGCAAGCGATACGCGCATGTTCTGGAAAGGCACCTCCGCAGGCTTTCCCGCAGCGCCTAGCAGGGTGTACGTGCGAGGACGAAATGTGATTGACAATCGATCTTGTGGCAGGAGTTGCAGATCGTCGATCGATCCTGGTTCGATCGCGCTCAGCGGCCCTTCTGCGCTGCGGTCGCCACGGCTGATGTTTACCAGGGAATCCGCAGTGGGGTTAGCAAGGCCACCGGCGATAGCGATCGCGTCCAGAACGCGTTCACGCGCAAGTGTGAGAGGCAACCGTCCGGGCTTCTTCACGTCGCCTTGCACCACAACCGTATTGTTCACATTCTCTCGAATTGCGACCATCACCTGAGGGTTTTCCGAGTTTGCACGGTAGCGCCCGGTAAGGGTCATACCAAGTTCGTCCGGGGTCGATCCTGCTGCCTGAATGCGGCCGACCCATGGGAGCGTGATTGAGCCGTCGCGCCCGACGACTACGGGAGGCAGAGTTTCCCCCGAGCCAGTTGCCGGAGCGGCAGGATCAAGCGTGGCACCCCTGCCACCGAAAAGCGCGGCGCCAACTTCGAAAATCGATATCTGAAGAATGTCGCCGGGACCAATCCTATCGACATCCCCAGGTTGAGCCAGAACGGAGAGGCGCCCTCGACCGCTCGACGGCGCTGCTTCCAACTCCGCGACGACGGCCTCATCGAGTTCAACGAGTTCGAATTTTCCGAGATCACGCTGTGCACGTACGATCTCAACACCGGTCGGCCCGCTGGTTGGGAGCGACGCGCAGCCAGCCAGCAAAGCGGGCAGCAAGCATATTCCCGTCCGGAAGGCGAAGGAATTTCGGGGAGACATTACAGAGCTCCGGATAAGGCAAAGGGAGTGCGGTGCTCGCCTTCCAGCAACTGCAAATGAAGCTGGTTTAGAGCGTACTGATAGGGTCCGAGCGCGTAGTTTTCGGCGCGCTCATTTCCGGCAGCGATAAGTCGTGCTCGCAATTCGGCGTCGGTATCCAGCCGCGCCATGGCAGCACTGATTGCGCTTACGTCATAGGGATCAACCAGCAGAGCAGCGCCGCCGGTGATCTCAGGCAGGGCCCCGGCATCGCCCGCAATCACCGGGACCCCGGCGCGCATTGCCTCTATCGTTGGCAAGCCAAAGCCCTCGTAGAGCGAGGGGAACACCAACCCCCGTGCTCCGCGCAACAGCAAAGCGAGATGATCTGCCGGCAGATAGTCGATCCTGCGGATCTGGCTGGCACGAGATAGTGTCTTGCCGTGGGCGCCTTGAAGCAGTCGCAGTTCGCCTTCGGACTGCCATGCGGTGGGGCCTGCAATGATGAGCGGCCTATCTATGCCGGAGCCCAAATAGGCTTCGATCAGCCGGCCAACATTTTTTTTGGGCTCAGTGGCTCCGTAGAACAGGAAATAGCCCTGCGGTTCGAGATCGAATAGAGCGTGCAGGCGCCTCGCCTCGACCTCAGGTTCGCCCGCTGGCGTTTGCATGTCCGGCACCGCCTGATGGATGGTGGTTACATGGTTGGATGCAAAGCCGAGTTGCTCCATGATATCGCCACGCGACACATCTGATACGGTCAGGATATGTTCTGCGGCGCTTGCGCAGGCCTGCAGCAGCCGCTCATGATAGGCCTTGTTCTCCAGGCTCAAGTAAGGAAGCCTCAGCGGAACAAGGTCATGAATGGTGTAGATGTTGCGCGCACCAACGAGCCGGACTGGTACAGGGTAGGTCCAGTGCATGATGGCGGGTGGTTCCGGCATCCGGACTGGCAACAATCGTCCGTAGCGTAACAGATAGCGGCGCCCGATCCAGAAAAGACGATTGAGTGTGAACAGACGGTCAAAAGCTGGAACGCGAGCGCCGACGCCTTCGCGCACGACCCGGCCCGATACGGGCACTTCGACGAGATCACGTGCCCCAGGTCCCATGGCGAGACGACGAACGCGCCCCCAAGGTGTAATTTTTGCAGGCGGTTCTTCGCCCGATCGGCCTTGGGCCAGCGCGGCGAAGAAGAGGGTTTCTCGCTGGTGCAACGCACTTTTGGGGCTGACATCCAGCCCGTAAACGAGATCGATACGTCGACCCATGCCCTGGAGGGCTTCGGCCAGCGTTCGAGCATAGGTTGCAACACCAGTTCCTTGGGGCAATGCCAAGTTGAAGCCATCGATTCCGATGCGAAGGTCTGGCGGCAGGCTCATGACACTAATGTGCCTTCTTCGTTTTGCGCGAGGGCACGCGCATATAGAGCCCGCAGCCTTCGCGCGTAGCGCTCCGGTGTAAAGTTGCGCGCGCGTGCGAAGCCTTCCGTCCGAAGGCGCGCGCATAGGGCGTCGTCCTGATCGAGCCTGACTATCGCCGCTGAAATTGCGGGTATTCGGTCGGGTTCTACCAGCAGAGCTGCACCGCCCGCGACTTCGGCCGTTGCTCCCCGCGAGCTGGTCAAGACCGGGCAGCCCAATGTCATTGCTTCTGCGATCGGAAGGCCAAAACCCTCCGCGAGCGTAGGGAAAAGCAGCGCCCGGGCCCGACGGATCAAACCAAGCAAGTCAGGGCGTGGCAGGTAGTCAAGCCGGCGAACCGTCGGATGTGACCTCAGTGCCTCCTCAAGCGCTTCTTCGCCGGGAACACGAGGCCCGACAACCAACAGAGGCAGCGATGACTTGCTGAGGGCGTGAGCCTCGGCAAGGGCTATCAAATTCTTTCGGCTCTCGACCCTACCACAGAAAAGGAAATAGCGTCCGCTTTTGATGCCTTTTGGCAAGGGCGGATCAGCCTGGAGCGGCGCATCGACCGCTTGCCACGTGCTAACGACGCGATCGGATGAGACGCCTAGTTGTTCGACTATCTCGGAGCGCATCGCCTCCGTCACTGTGACGAGCAGATCGGCGCGTTCAAGGATCGCATCGAGAATACGCGCATGGCGCCCCTGCGGGATGGGCGTCAAATCCGGATGCGTGAGCGGTATAAGATCATGAATTGTATAGAGGTTGCGCGCGCCGATGACATGAAGAGGAACTGGATAGGTCCAATGCATCACAACCGGTGGGTTTTTGAAGGCCACAGGCAAAGTTCGGCCATGTATATTGAAGAAAACCTGAGCCTCGCGGAAAAGGTCCGGAACGGCTGGAACATTGGGCGCGTTGTCGGGCGCTTGCGCCATTCTTGGCGCTCGCCGAGCTGCCGCGAGCCACCGGAGTGCGCGCGAACGTGGCCGATTGCTATCGCCATCACCCAGGATCAAAGGTTCAGCGCCCGCCTCGTGCAAGCATTGGTTCAGCGTCCGGGCGTAATTGGTGACGCCTGTCCCCTCTCCGTCCTTGAGCATCCGACCTTCGATGCAAACCTGGACAGGCACGCCTCCATTAAGATCTTCAACACGGTAAACATAAGTCGGATCATACAGGCGAGATATTCGCTCCATATTACTGAGAGATTGAGTCAATTCACCTCTCCGGTAACTCTATACTTTTCATATACTACATACAGAAATGACAATGCTTGCAAGATGATCAGAGATCGGGCATGGAAGCGTCGCTTATTCTGTATGGGGCCTGTGACATGATCCGTTTCTCGAATGTCGGCATGACCTATCACGCGCGCAATTTGCGCAAGACGGTTCTTCACGACGCCAGCTTCGTGATTCAGCGGGGCGAATCGATTGGTGTGTGCGGCGCCAACGGAGCCGGAAAGTCGACGCTTCTGCGATTGTTCGCGGGCGTCGAGTATCCCACATCGGGTAGAATCACTCGCAGGATGAGCGTATCGTGGCCCATCGGCTATTCCAGCGCTTTCCAGTCCAGCCTTACGGGGGCTGACAATGCGCGCTTTATCGCGCGCATCTATCGCCGTCCGGCGGCACCGCTGCTTGCCTATGTCGAAGATTTTGCCCAGCTGGGGGCTTATCTGCATCAACCTGTGCGAACATATTCGTCCGGCATGCAGGCACGGCTCGCTTTTGCGATCAGCCTCGCGATCCGCTTCGACTGCTATCTCGTCGACGAGGTTACGGCCGTGGGCGACGAGCGCTTTCGCCAGAGATCCCAGGAAGCGTTGGCAAGCCGCGGCCGAGAAGGGACACTCATCATGGTCTCTCATGCGCCGGAAACGTTGCGCGCTTATTGCCAGCGCGGAGCGGTCCTCGCCAACAACAGGCTGTCCTTTTACGACACGATCGACGAAGCGCTGGCCGTTCACGCTTGGAATCAGCGACGATCGGCGTGACGTCTGGCGTCCTCGCCAGGAATAATCGATCTGCCGCGTGGCTTCTCGCACGCCGTCCCCCTGCTCGACCGTTCAAATCCGGCGGCGACAGGCGCGCGCCTAACTGCGAACGGTTAAGCAGATTCCGGTCGCCATTTCAGTTGTGGGTTCCCGCATTCTTCCGGACTTGATCTGAATTTTGGCCAGCACTTCTGAAGAGGCATTAATTTCGAGATTTCGGGCGCTTATTGTTGCTTTCGGCCTAGCGGGAGCGGCAGCGCGTGCGACCTTCTGCGTGCCTGGTTGGCCGTCATCGCTCCAAGTCATCGGCGTGACACACCAGGAAACTAGACACCCTGCACTAGGGATTCTCCTAGGGGATTGCTGCATCGCAATCGGAGTGGAGGTGGGGGATGTAAGCAGCGCGCTTGAGCTCCGCATGCCACAGCGACACGGTCGGGGATGCCGATGTATCCCCTTGAGACAATTGTGAGACACCGTCTTCTTGCAATTACTCGAGGTTTTGCTTACCGACCTTGCTGCTCGTGGAGACGCGAGCGGAGGCGTGGAAACCTCCTCAATGACTCAGAGCCGGCCAGCTTTGGCTACCGGGCAGCGGACGCGTATGTCCAAGGCCCCGGCCTAAAGGCGTTCGCGCCTGATCTGAGTCTCAGGTTTCCAATGCCCGGTTTCGCGGGGCTATAGCACTTCCATTTTCGGAACGTGCTTCCGGCTGCCCAATTGAGATGCACGAACTTGTTTTCGTAAGGTCACGCAGGATCGATCATGGAGAAGTCACCCGAATCTGGCACGTCGGCTGAGGACAACGAGGAGAATGACGAATTCCTCTGCGCCATTGCCGCTGAGTCCATAAACGACGCGATCGTGCTTTTGCGGGAATTGAACTCGGGACCATCGATCGCGATGCCGCATCTCGAGAACGCCCTGACTTTGCTGGCGACCGATGGGCACAGCGTCGCCGATTGTGCAGAATCGACAGGCGCGCCTGGCATTAAAAGCGCCGTCCCCGGAGCCGGGCTTTCGCCGATGGCCATTGATCTCATCGTGGAACGCCGCCTGCGCGAACTCGACGCAGATATGAAGCAATTCGCCCAGAAAAAGCAGATCCTTCAACCTCATATGCAATCCGAGGTTGTCACCCAAACACGGCAGCAGGCCATTGCGCTGATGATCGAGGCCCTTAGTCTTCTCGATAGTGTGCGAGATGATGAGGCGACAGGTCATCTGCAATTGGCGCTCGACCGAGCGATCGGCCAACAGCCGGACATCTTGACCAGAAGGCGTCGCCAGCAAAAGCCTCATTAAAACTTCCAGTTAGTTCGGTTTGATCAGGTCTTCCACACAGACAGGTCCCGCCCTCAGTTTCTTGCGCCATCTTCCCGGGGTAATGCCGGTCAGGCGCCGGAATGCCTTCGTGTAATGGCTCTGATCCGAAAAGCCGCATTCTGCGGCAATCTCGCTCAACGTAAGCTTCTGGTCATGCAGTAGGGACGCAGAGCGTGTGATACGCTGGCGCAAGTGCCAGCCATAGGGCGGAATACCGACAGTGTTCTTGAACGCTTTCGTAAAGTACGCCGTCGACATTCCCAGCCCCTGGGCGATTTGCGCTACCTCAAGAACACCGGTCATTTGGTCGAACATCAACTCCTGCGCTCGTTTCAGTTGCCACGGGGCCAGTTTCATCCCCTTGTGGTTTCGGCGGGTGTGAATCATCTTGTTCTGCGCGGCGACATTTACGATGGCCAGGTGCCGACAATTATGATGGCCGGTAGGCTCGCTGATCTGGCCCGTTTGCAG
>NZ_JBANFL010000033.1:0-31195 GCF_037154135.1 Sphingobium aquiterrae | reverse complement strand
CGCTCGCCGCCCGGCCCCCGCCCGCCGGGCGGTGGTGTCGCGGGCCGCCGCCCCCGGCGGCCGCGCGCGCCCCGGGTGTCTACCGCTCCCCCCCCCCCCCGCCCCCCCCCCCCCCGCCAATCTGTAAACCCGTAACGGCGCTGTGGTGCTCAGCCTCAGTCCGGCTTGAAGCGAAGATCATATCGCGCATGATGGCGGCAGGGCTTATAATCGGTCGCGTCCGTAACATCGGGTCGACCGACACGTCAGAGCGGCAGCGACATCTGACGCGGATCGTGGATGACGGGCGGACGGGCCAATGCCGCGATCATCGCCTGGGCAAGTTCCACCGCCGCCTGCTCGCGCAACTGTGGTTTGGGAGCCGACAATGCCACACGCGCCCAGGCTGGTGCCGCCAGCAGGTTCTGGGCTACCCAAAGAGAATCATGTTCCATGTGCAGTATTAGAACAAATGCAGAACATAAGAGCAAGACCATATCGATACGCAGCATCGCAGGGTCGCGCCCTGTCCATCCGAATGATCCTGTACCATCTCGGAAGACGGTTCGAAATGCCATAGCGCGGGCGATCTTCCGATAGCGAAGACCAGTTACGCAAAACCAGGCGCATTGCGACGATCCGAAGCGAAATGGCAGCGGGCACTGCATGCATGCAGCATTTGCATGAAGATACGCCGGGCAGCGCCGAACCGGCGCGCTCGCTGTGCCATGTGGATGACGGGATCGGCGTCGGTTTGCGCTCAATGGACGGGGGCGGATGCAGGTTCGCGCAGCCGAACACGGTACGCTGGAGCGGCAGCCAGGCATGTCGCTCCCAACTTCTGTGGCTCGGAGCCGGGGGTTCGGACGCCTGGATCAATCACGTGGCCGCCTTCGTGGTTCGGGTCGAGGGGGCTCCATCGCAATTCCTGTGACTCCGGTCCTCATCCGCTGCTGCGGCCTGCGTTCGATGGGCTGTCTGACCGGAAGCGGCTTCGCCTCGACCGGCGGAACGCAACCGGCAGGGCGGGACTATTTTCCGCCGCCGACAAGTCGGCTTTGCATCGCGAGGCAAAATAGCCCCGCCCTGCCGGTCCTCCGCTACTCTGCGGCCTTTCAGGTGCGCCGCCGGTCGCCCCGGTCCTGTCATTCCCATCGAGGCCGCGACAGGCGCGGGTTCGAAAACAGGAGTATCTGACATGGCAATCATCGGCACCTTCACCAAGACCACGGACGGTTTCGCAGGCACGATCAAGACGCTGACCCTCAACGTCAAAACCACCTTCCGTCCCAGCGTGAAGGAGAATGACAAGGCGCCCGACTTCCGGCTGTTCCAGGGTGCCGCCGAATTCGGCGCGGCATGGGCGAAGACATCGGCCGCCGGCTCGGACTATATGAGCTGCAAGCTGGACGATCCGAGCTTTCCCGCCCCGATCTACGCGAGCCTCGTCGCAGCCGAGGACGGCGAGACCTACAACCTCATCTGGTCGCGCTGAACTACTCCGGCACCCCGCACAAGCGGGGTGCCGTTCGAGTCTCGACGGCCAGGCTTGTCCATGAACGGGGATAGCGTCATCTCGATATCGGGCCTTCCGCCCATCTGCCACACCGCCAGTCTGGCCGTCGCGAAAGGAGCGATGCGCGAAGGATGGCGAAGACCGCAGACACCGCCTGGAACGATGCATCGCTCGACCGCTGCGACTATGCGCAGCTCTTTCTCGCGCGCTCGCCCGCCTACCGGCGCGGCTACGCGGCTCTCAAGACAGCGACCCGACAAGGACAGGAGGACTTTGCCCGGTTATGGGGCCTGCGCTTTCCCCTTCGATCCCGATAGAGCGCCAGGCCTGGCCCCCGCTTACTGGTCGACGTCTGCCACCGGGGCCGTCGTCATCATCGACGCCGACACCGGCTTTTCGCTCCCGAGCCTCTCTGCCGGACGGCCTTTTTGCCGGTCGGCCCCGGATGGTCGGCATATCGTGGCGCGCACCGGGCACCAGACCTATCGCCTGTGGATTCGCAGGCGCGCCACCCAGTGCCCTCCGGCTTTTCATCTCCCGCTCGATACTGCGTTCGATGCGCGTCTAACGGCGACACGCCAAGCGCAGCCCTGGCTTGCAGGCGGCGATGAGATCGGCGCGTCCGACCCGCCGCTCTCGTCCTTTCAGGCCGCCCGCCTTACGCTCCTTCTGTCCCTGCTCGACGCCAGGGCGGCGGGCGCCTCGCTGCGCCAGCTTTCCCGCCTCGCCTATCCCGCCATGCCTTCGCTGTCGGCATCGGAATTCAAGACGTCGAGCGAACGCCGCGGCACGCATCGGCTGCTCATGGAAGCCCGGCGCCTGCGCGACGGCGGCTATCGCGATCTCCTCGCCGTCGGCTGAACCAGCCTTATCCCATGCGGATCGCCCGGCTTCCGCGGGGTGACAATTTCTATGCCCGCATTTCACCACTCCGGCCCCTGCGACGGGCTGCGCCATTCTGGTCGGCGACACCCCATGGCTGGCCAGCGCGCCGGTCCTCGAAGCTGGAGACCCGACATGGAAAGCGAGCTTGCGGTCGTTGCGCCGCGCTATCTCAGGACGCCCGACGCCGCCCTTCATCTTGGCCTGTCGCCGCGCACGCTCGAAAAGCACCGTTGCTTCGGCACCGGCCCCGTCTTTCGCAAACTGGGCGGTCGCATCGTCTATGCGCTGGTCGATCTCGATGCCTGGGCCGCGATCGGCACCCGCCGGTCGACGTCGGACCCGGGGCATGGCACCGTCTATCCGGCAAAGCGGCGCGACGGCAGCGCCCCGGTCCGGCGCTGAGGCCATGGCGACCGCGACCGACAGACAGTTGGATCTGTTTCGGGCGGTGCGGGGCGATATCGCCCCGCGCGATGCCCAGGATCTCATGTCCTGGCCCTTCTTCAGCCTCGCCAAGAGCAAGAGGGTCGCGCCGATCCGTTTCCGCATGGGCGAGGTCTGGATCGAGGTCGAAGCCACGCACGAACATGGCATGGCGACGATCTGGGACGCCGACATATTGATCTGGGCGGCCAGTCAGATCGTCGAAGCCCGCGACGCGGGCCGCGGAACGTCCCGGCTGATGCAGGCCAAACCGCACGAACTGCTCCGCTTCATCGGGCGGGGAACCGGCGGGGACCATTATGACCGGCTCAAGGCGGCGCTCGACCGGCTGCAATCGACCACGGTCGCGACATCGATCCGGCAAACCAGCGAACGTCGGCGACACCGCTTCTCCTGGATCAACGAATGGAAGGAGCATCTCGACGGTCAGGGCCGTGCGCGCGGCATCGAACTCATTCTGCCGGACTGGTTCTATGCGGGCATCCTCGATCGCGCGCTGATTCTCACCATCGACCGGTCCTATTTCGCGCTGACCGGCGGCATGGAGCGCTGGCTCTATCGCCTCGTGCGCAAGCATGGCGGCCGCCAGGTCAATGGCTGGAGCTTCGAGGTCGGCCATCTTCATCTCAAGTCCGGCATGCTCATTCCCCGCAAGCGCTTCGCCTTCAAGCTGCGGGCGATCGTGAGCGCCCAATCGCTACCGGGTTATGTGCTCTCGCTCCAGACCGTGGCGGGCAAGGACATGCTGCTCTTCCAGCCTCTTCCCGACGATCCCTTCGATCGGGCGCTTCGGCGCGTGCGCCACGGCCGGGGAGAAAAAAGATGAGAAAAGCCGACCTATCGGGAACCCCTCAATCCGGCCGATCGGGAACCGCAAACCCGGCCGATCGGGAACCGTTTTGCCCCGCAACGCCGCAGTTTCGCGTCGATTTCTGGCCCCTTAACAATGCTAATAGAGAATCCTACGGATATTTTCTAACCCGCAGGCGAACGCGGCAAGGCGCGCGCGCTGTCGGCGGACCGGTGCGATGATCCTCGCACTGGTCAATCAGAAGGGCGGCGTAGGCAAGACGACGCTCGCTTTGCATCTTGCCGGTCAATGGGCACGGCAGGGTATGCGCATCTGCCTGATCGACGCCGATCCGCAGGGGTCCGCCCTCGACTGGGCCGAGCAGCGGGCAGCCGAGGGTCATAAACGTCTGTTCGGCGTCATCGGCCTGTCGCGCGAGACCTTGCATATCGAGGCGCGCGAACAGGCTGCCAGCGTCGATCATGTCATCATCGACGGCCCACCCCGCGTCGCAGCCCTGATGCGCTCGGCGCTGATCGCAGCCGATCTTGCGCTCATCCCGGTGCAGCCTTCGGCGCTCGACGGCTGGGCCTCTGCGGAAATCGTATCGCTCGTCGCCGAGGCGCGCAGTTTCCATCCGGGACTGAACGCGCGCTTCGTCCTCAATCGCTGCGACCCCCGCACGCTGATCGCGCGGCATGCCCGCGCGGCTTTGGCAGATCGGCAGCCCGCACCGCTCATCACCGGTATCGCCCAACGTGTCCTCTTTGCGCAGGTGATGGCGCAGGGGCGTCTTGCAAGCGAAGCCGATCCCGGCGGCCCGGCAGCGTGCGACATCGCCCGGTTGGCCGCTGAGATCATGGCGATCACGCGATGAGGAAGCCCGCTTCCGGTCACGGCTTTGCTACACGGCCCGGTGCCGCCGAGCGGTGGATCAATGCGGGGCCGACTGCGCCGCCCATGTCCGCCGATGCCTTCAGCGCGCGGCTCACCATCGATGTCACGCCCGCAATGCGCCAGCGGCTGAAGCTGGCGGCGATAGCGCAGAACAAGACCGTCGCAGACCTCATGCGAGCGCTCATCGACCAGCATTTTCCCGACACCGGAAAGGAGCAACCATGACCCGTTCAGGCTATCAACAGACCGCATCTCGGCACCCCGTCTTCGCGCACCGGACATTCGTCGAGCTGATATGGATCGAGGGGCGGCTCGAACATTGGCTGCGGTTCGGCGATCCTGTGGGCGAGCAAATCCTCAGCCGCCGGACACGCGTCCTCACACTGCTGCCCGGCAGCCACTTCGCGCTCGTACGCTGGGCCTCGAACGACCATGGCACCGTCCGCTCACGGATCGACATTGCGCGGAGCGTCGCGGCAGGCGAGGCCTATTCGACCATGCCCTTCGTGCGCCCGGGCGGCGAGATATTGCTCAGCATCGAGGGCTGGCCCAAGGTCGACAAGGTCCTGCGCGCGATCGACGGCGTGGAAGCCGCCGGTATCGATCCCGTTGCCGCCGCGCCCGATCACTGGCGCCACGTCCACAACCGGATCGCAGCGGGATATGATCCGCGCCCCTATTCGATGCAGCGCCATCGCGCGTTCGAACTGCGCCGGGAGGTCGAACGATGACGCGGCGTCGCTATATCGCCGCGACATTCGTGGCTGGAACATCTGCGCTGATCGTCGCCTGTATCGATCCCGCGCCGCGGATCGCCTGGAATGCGACGCCAAGCGCACCGGTCGGCCTGTATCGCGTGTCGCCCGGAGGCACCGGCGCGATCGGCGACCTCGTCCTGTCGATGCCCGAACCGGCGCTGGGTCAGTGGCTTGCCCGCCGCCATTATGTCCCGCTCGGCGTCCCGCTGATCAAGCCGGTGGCGGCAACCAGCGGGCAGAAGGTCTGCAGGGCCGGCGCGATCATCTCCATCGACGGTCGGCCCGTCGCACGCGCACATCTCCGCGACCGGGTTGGTCGCCCTTTGCCGCAATGGAGGGGTTGCCGAACGATCGGTGCAGGTGAAGTCCTGCTTCTCAATCCGCGCGTCGACGACAGTCTCGATGGCCGCTATTTCGGCCCGACACCCGCGCCCAGGGTGATAGGGACGGTGACGCCGCTGCTTACGCGCGCGCATCCGGGGGCGTCGCTCGCCTGGCAGGGATGGCGGCCATGAGCGGCAGCAGGCGGCGCTTCTGGAACGCCATGCTGGCCGCTGCGATCCTGCAATGGGCGTGCAGCGACAATGCAGTCAGCGCGCAGCCGCTCCGGTCCGGAGCCCCGCACAGCTATGCGGCCCATGTCGCTGAGGCCGCCCGCCGGTTCGGGCTTCCTGAACATTGGATATGGGCCGTCCTGCGGCAGGAGAGCGGCGGAAATGTCGGAGCGATTTCGCATGCGGGAGCGATGGGCCTGATGCAGATCATGCCCCCGACCTGGAACGAGCTTCGCGCTCGCCACACGCTGGGAACCGACCCGTTCGATCCACGCGACAATATCATCGCGGGCGCTGCCTATCTGCGCGACATGTATGATCGCTACGGCGCAAGCGGCATGCTGGCAGCCTATAATGCCGGGCCTGGCCGATACGAAACCTATTTACGAGATGGCAGGCCGCTCCCCCGCGAAACGCAGACCTATCTGCGCCGACTCCTGCCATTTATCGGTGCCGAACCTGCCGCTTCGCCGTCCGATCCCGCGCGCCCGCCTGCCATCCCATGGATGGAGGCGAAGCTGTTTCCCGCGCGCGGAAACGTCGGAGCATCCGCCATCGAAGCGCGGACCGACAGAGACCTACCCTTGGTCCCATCTCGCGCGCCCGGCACGGCTTCTTCCCTTTTCGTCGACCGCACGGAGCGGAGGCCGTGAAGGGTTTTTGGGGATGGCGAGATAAAAGGCCCGCCGTCGGCCTGGGCTCATGTGGTTGGTTTTGGGGCTTTTTCAGCGGCGGCACTGCAATTGCAGCGACGGCGCTCGGAGCGATTTCTGCCCTTTTTTCAACGGATCGGGGACTGGCAACGGTCATTTTGGGCGGGAATCCTACATCATGAACCGGGACGAGCAGAGTTTCGACATCCGACCCGGCCGGGCACGCGATCGTGGTGCTGGCCAGGGGCGACGCGTCGTATCGCTGGCCACCCAGGTCCGGCGCGCGGCCGCCAAGGCCGGGCATATGCGATTGCCAAGAGCCCGTCGGTCGGGCGGCACAGGCACGATCGGTCGGGGCAGGCTGGCCGCAGCATCGGTTCGCTTCCGTGCCGACGGGCGGAAGGTGGTCATCAAGGCGCGGATTGTGCGTCACAAGGGCACCCGCTTCCGCGCCGCGCCACTTGCCCGGCATATCGACTATCTCGCCCGCGACGGCGTCACCCGCGACGGGCAGGATGCCCGCCTGTTCGACCAGCGTAGCGATAGGGTGGAAGCGGGGGATTTCGCGCGGCGCTGCGAAGACGATCGCCATCATTTCCGCTTCATCGTGTCCCCCCAGGATGGGGCAGACATGGAGGACCTGCGCGGCTTTGCGCGCGACCTCATGGCCGACATGGCGCGCGATCTCGACACACGGCTCGACTGGGTCGGCGTCGATCACTGGAACACCGACAATCCCCATGTCCATATCCTGCTGCGCGGGCGGACCGATGACGGGTCCGACCTCGTCATCGATCGCGACTATATCAGCGAAGGCATGCGCGCCCGCGCGGAGGCGCGGGCGACGCTGGAACTGGGGCCGCGCACCAGCCAGGAGATTGCCCGGACGCTTGCCCGAGAGGTCGATGCCGAGCGCTGGACGTCGCTCGACCAGAAACTGCAACGGCTGGGCGCCCGCAATATGGGGATCGTCGATCTCCGGCCCGGGCACGCGGGTCAGGAGCCTGCCCAAGGCGCGGGATATGGCGCTGCCGACAGCCAGCTTCTGCTGGGACGCGCAGCCAGGCTCGAACGGATGGCTCTGGCCGAACCCATTGCGCCAGCGATGTGGACATTGGGACCCGACTTTGAGGAAAGCCTGCGCGAACTCGGCATGCGCACCGACATCATCAAAACGATGCACCGGGCAATGCAGACAAGCGGACGCCGCCCCGACCTTGCCACCTTCACCCTGCACGATGGCGCGCCCACGGATCCGGTCATCGGCAGACTCTCTGCCCGGCGGCTTCACGACGAACTGACCGGCACCGCCTTCGCGATCATCGAAGGGGTGGACGGGCGTACCCATCACCTGCAGTTCGAGGATTTCGAAGTGACCGGCGATACGCCGATCGGCGGCATCGTCGAGCTGCGCAGCTGGACGGGCCGCGATGGGCGCGCCCACATGTCGCTCGCAACGCGCTCCGATATGCCGCTCCACGCCCAGGTCGATGCGCTGGGTGCGACCTGGATCGACCGGCAGCTTGTGGCCGACGAACCCCTGTCCATGGCCAATGGCTTTGGCCGAGAAGTCCGCGATGCCCTCGACGCCCGGCGCGAGAAGCTGGTCGCGCTTGGCGTGGCGACCCGGCGCGGCGGACGGGTGATGCTGCCTTCGGGCATGATCGCCAGCCTTCGCGCGTCAGAATTGCAGGATGCCGCCACGCGGATTGCGCAGGCGACCGGGCTTGCCCACCGGCCTTCCGCACCCGGCGAGATCGTGAGCGGCCAATATCGCGAGCGCGTCACCCTGGCATCGGGCCGCTTCGCAATGATCGACGACGGCCTCGGATTCCAGCTCGTGCCCTGGCGTCCCGCTCTCGACCGCCAGCTTGGCAGTCAGGTGCTGGGCACGATGAGCCCAGGCGGGCGGATCGACTGGTCGCCGGGCCGCAGTCGCGGGCTCGGCCTGTGACTTTCATCAATGACAAGGAGGTAAGACAATGTCGGGCGCACGCATACTCTGGGGCCAGTTGTTGCTCGTCGGCCTGGTCGTGCTGATCGCCATCTGGGGTGCGACCCAGTGGACGGCGGCAAGTCTTGGCTACCAACCGGCACTCGGGCCACCCTGGTTCATGATCGGCGAGCACCCCGTCTATCTGCCGCCCGCCTTCTTCTGGTGGTGGTTCAGCTATGACGCCTATGCGCCCCATATCTTCGAGCGCGGGGCCTATGTCGCCGCATCGGGCGGTTTCGCGGCAATTGCGGTGGCGGTCGGCATGTCCGTCTGGCGTGCACGCGAGGCCCGAACCGCGGAAACCTATGGCTCTGCGCGCTGGGCTGTGCCTGCCGATATCAGGCAAGCCGGGTTGCTGAGCGACGAGGGCGTCGTGCTCGGCAGGTTTGGTCCGGACTATCTGCGCCATGATGGCCCGGAGCATGTCCTGTGCTTCGCGCCGACCCGCAGTGGCAAGGGCGTCGGCCTTGTCGTGCCGACGCTGCTTACCTGGCCGGGCAGTTGTGTTATTCACGACATCAAGGGCGAGAACTGGCAGATATCATCGGGCTTTCGCGCACGCCACGGTCGCGTGCTGCTGTTCGACCCGACCAGTAGCGCGTCGGCTGCCTATAATCCGCTGCTCGAAGTGCGGCGCGGGCAGTGGGAGGTGCGTGACGTCCAGAATGTCGCCGACGTGCTGGTCGATCCCGAAGGCTCGCTCGAACGCCGCAATCATTGGGAGAAGACCAGCCATGCGCTGCTGGTGGGCGCGATCCTCCACGTGCTCTACGCCGAGCCTGACAAGACGCTGGCTGGGGTCGCCGCCTTCCTGTCCGACCCCCGGCGCACAATCGATAACACGTTGCGCGCAATGATGACGACGCCGCATCTGGGCGAAGCTGGCGTGCATCCGGTCGTCGCCAGCGCCGCGCGCGAACTGCTGAACAAGAGCGAGAATGAACGCTCCGGCGTGCTCTCGACCGCCATGTCGTTCCTAGGCCTCTATCGCGACCCCGTGGTCGCCCATGTCACCCGGCAATGCGACTGGCGTATCGCCGACCTGGTCGAAGGCGCGCGCGCAACGAGCCTCTATCTGGTGGTGCCGCCTTCGGACATCAGTCGCACCAAGCCACTCATCCGCCTCATCCTCAATCAGATCGGCCGTCGGCTGACCGAGGAATTGAAGCCTGATGCCAAGCGCCACCGGGTCCTGCTGATGCTTGACGAATTTCCGGCGCTTGGTCGCCTCGATTTCTTCGAGAGCGCGCTCGCCTTCATGGCGGGCTATGGTCTCAAGGCCTTCCTGATCGCCCAGAGCCTCAATCAGATCGAGAAGGCCTACGGCCCCAACAACGCCATCCTCGACAATTGCCATGTGCGGGTTGCCTTCGCCACCAATGACGAGCGGACCGCCAAGCGGATTTCGGACAGCCTGGGAACAGCGACCGAAATGCGCGCGATGAAAAATTATGCCGGCCATCGCCTCTCGCCATGGCTTGGGCATCTTATGGTCTCGCGTACCGAAACGCCGCGCCCCCTCCTGACACCGGGTGAGGTCATGCAGCTTCCGCCAAACGAGGAAATCGTGATGGTATCGGGGATGCCGCCGCTGCGCGCCACCAAGGCCCGCTATTTCGAGGACAGGCGCTTCACGGCGCGATTGCTGCCGCCGCCGGAGGGTGTGGTGCCGGATAAAAGCAAGCCGACGTCCGACGACTGGAGCGAGCGCGCCACCATCGCGGTCCCTATAGCAAAGCCTGTTTCCCCTGTGCCCCTCCAGCCAAAACCGCCGGAGACTGATCCGCAAGGCGGATCGAGCGAGGCCTGTCGCGACGATCGGCCCTCGCAGTCGGGCAATGCCAATGCCGGTATCCGCCGGGAACCCGATCTTCCAGAACAGGAGGAGATCGTGCCCCCGCAGCGATCCGCGCGAGCCGAGTTCGAGTTCCACGAAAGCGACGATGACAATGATGCAGCCCGCGCGCGGGCGATGAAACGGATGCGCCGTGCCGCGCGGCAGGCCTCGCTCGATCCTGACGATGGAGTGGAACTATGAGCGGGCTCAAGATCAAGCACACGATCCGCCTCTCGCCGGAGATCTCGATGCAGATGGCGGATTATGCGCGGCGCAAGCGCAAGCCCCAGGCGCTTGTCGTGGAGGCGGCGCTTGCTTCCTTCCTGTCGGCCGACGGGTCCGATCGGCTCGAGGCGGCGATCGGGCGGCGTCTTGATCGCCTGAATCGGGAGATACAGCGGCAGGGATGGCAGAATGCCCTGAACGGTGAAGCGCTTGCCCTGTTCGTGCATGCGTGGATGCTACAGAACCCCGCATTGCCGCAGGAAGCGCGGCGCGCCGCACTCGCGGACGCCAATATACGCTGGACAGGCTATGTCGAGGCGCTGGCGGCTCGCATGGAAGCCGGGCCGCGCCTCATCGACGAGATCGGGCAGGACTTCGGCGGTGACGAACCCGATCGAACATAGGGTATAAGCCGACGGCCGACGCGGCCGTCGGCGCTTGTATCAGCCGTTCAGCTTGTCCTTGACCGCTTTGGCAGCGGAGAAGCCAAGCCCCTTGGAGGCCGGGATCGACAGTGGCTCGCCGGTTCGCGGATTCTTGCCCTCGCGCGCGGCGTTGAGCTTGAGCTTGAACTTCCCGAAGCCGTTGACCGCGACTTCCTCGCCCTTGCCGACCGCATCGCCGATCGCGCCGAACGTAGCGTCGATGATCTTCTTGGCGTCGGCCTTCGTGGTGCCGGTCGCGCTCGCCACCGCGTCAATAAGTTCGGAAGAGTTCATGGGTGCAGCCTTTCCTCAGTGCCTTGGGCGGAAACGGTTGCCAATTTCACGCGCCATCGTCGAGCAAAATCGGGCTTTCGGCGGCTATGGCGTAGCGGCAGGCCCAGCCATCCCCCCATTTCTTGGTATGTGAGAGCTAGGCCCCTTCTGCTGTCCTTGTCGGACCTTACACAAGGGAGCCTGCCATGATGGAAATGACCGATCACGGTCATGGCGCGCGCGAAAGCGCCGCCATGCGTGCGATGTTTGCTGCCCGTAAGGAGGTCTTCATCGACCTTTTGGGCTGGGATCTGCCCGTCCTTGCCGACCGGTTCGAGGTGGACCAGTTCGATACGCCGGACGCCGAATATCTGATCCTACTTGGCCCCGACCATGTCCATCGCGCATCCGCGCGATTGCTGCGCACGGAGCGCGAGCACATATTGGGGCATCTCTATCCGCATCTTTGTACCGGCATTGTCCCGACCGGGCCCAGCATCCGGGAAATCACGCGCTTCTGTCTCGACCGACATCAGCGATCGGCCGAGCGGCGCAGCGCGCGCAATCAGTTGGTCAGCACGCTGGCCGACCACGCCATCCGACATGGGATCACCGACTACACCGGCGTCGCCGAGCAGGCCTGGTTCAATCAGATCGCCCGTTTCGGCTGGGATTGCCGGGCGCTCGGACCATCGGTGCGTCATGGCCGCGACCTGTTGGTGGGCCTCCATATCCGGATCGATCACACCACCATCGACAAGCTGCGTGCCAATGGCGTGTACGAGCCGATCCGTTTCGCTCTGATCGGTAGCGACGTCGAACCATCGGCACACGCGGGAGACATGCTGTCATGAACCCGCTCGAAACGATCGATCATCTGGCCGCGGTGCAATATTGGACCGGTCGCCTCCTGCGCGACGGCTTCTGCATCATACCCGTCCTTCATTTGCCTTCCGCGATTCTGGCGCTGGAGCGAGATCTGTCGCCAATCTTCGAAGCGACGCCCTTTTGCGAGGGCGGCTTCTATGGCGAGCGAACCAAGCGTTTTGGCGGCCTCCTGCGCCGTAGCCGCCATCTCGCGCCGCTGGTGGAAGACCCGCTGATCGTCGGAATCGCGCACGAAATATTGAGCCCCGCATGCGACCGTATCCAGCTCAATGTCGCCCAGGCCATCGAAATCCATCCCGGCGCCCTGACGCAGTTGCCGCATCGCGATCACGACATGTGGCAGGGCGCCAAAGGCGCGCATGAATATCTGCTCAATGTCATGTGGCCGATCACCCCGTTCACGGCGGACAATGGCGCGACCCAACTCTATCCCGCGAGCCATGGTGCGACCGGCATGGCCCGGCAGGATTATGGCGAGCCGATCGCGGCGACCTGTCTGCCAGGGTCTGCTATCCTGTTCCTGGGTTCAACGTTGCACGGTGCTGGCGGAAACGTATCGAATGAGGTCCGGCGCGCGATTGTGACCGGCTATTCGTTGGGCTGGCTCAAACCCTATGAGAATCCGTGGCTGGCCTATCCGCCGTCTGTCGCGCGAACCTTCTCGCCTTCCCTCGCTGCTCTGGTGGGATATGCCCAACACCGTCCCAATCTCGGCAATTATGAGGGGCAATGTCCCTCGATCCTGCTCAGGGACGAGATACCCGCGCATATTGCCGCAATCGATGCGCTCCGGCCCGACCAGATGGATTTGGTCGATCATTACCTTAGCCGGCAGGTGCCAGGGAACGACAGGCCCTGGCTGGAAGACAATGGCGCGGGCAAGGTCGGGTGAGTCCGGCGCAGATTCTCGAGCGCAGCTACCAGACGCTGAAGCAGCGCCTGATCGATGGCGGATTCCGTCCTGGGCAGCGTCTGGAGGCTGCCCGGCTTGCCGACGACATGCATGTCAGCATCACGCCTGTCCGGGACGTTCTTAACCGGCTGACAGGGGAAGGACTGGTCGAAGCCATCGCAGGCGGGGGCTTCTACGTGCAGTCACTCGACGAGAGCGTGTTGCGTGACCTGCTCGACTGGAACGCCGCACTTGCCCTGCTGGCCATGCGCAAGCCACGATCATCTATCGGCAGTGTCACGACGTTGGAGCACGATGCATCGGATGTGCCCGAACGGACCGCGCGTCTCTTTCTCCGCCTCGCCTTGAGGCAGTGCAATAGTGAGTTCACCCGCGCTGTTGAAAGCGCCAATGACCGGCTCCACGCCATGCGCCAGTTGGATGAACGCGTGATTGGGAAAACGAGCGAAGAATTGGCCGAGCTAGAATCGGCGGCTGAAACAGCGACGGCATCGGCATTGGCAAAGCATGTCCGTAAGTTTCATGCTCGGCGAAAGGGGCGGCTCGCCACCTATATACGCTTGCTGCGAACATCGCCCCCCTACCCTTGAATGTAATGGCCTGGTTTATGATCGGCTATTGAGCGCGTGACCGCATCATCATGTCCATCCGGCGTGCAATGCCTTTCCATAGTGCCACGCCAGCCATGTCTCCCTCAACCGCGAGGGAACCGATCCGTTCGGCCACCTTGCGCGGTGCGTGCTCACCATGCTGCTTCATCAGCATGGACACCGCGCCCCACAGAAGCTGGTCGTGCGTCATGCCAGGGTGATCCGGTCGACGGCAATCAGATCGAAACCGTCACGCACGCCGATGACTGCGACGCGCTTGCCAAGAAGAGGTCGCCATTTCTTGGTGATCTCCAGTCGCCATTGCCCTCCATCGGCTACACGCAACACCGGATAGAAGTCGCCTTCCAGAAGGATGCCGGTCAGCTCATGGCGCGTTCCCCTTGGCATCAGCGGCAATGCCCCCGCGCATAGCGATCCCATCGCAGGACAGTGCCTGTCCTAATCATGGCGCAGCTTATGTCGCCCGTGCCCGGCAGATTGCACCACGCCCCTGTGCGACCGCCCCGTGCCGATCCATTCGACATGCAGCGCATGGTCGGCGCCGATACGAGAATATGGCCTGTCCGCGCCTTGGCTTTCGCGCCGCCAAGGAAGCGCACCAAACGATCTCGTGCATCAATAGCCGATGCTTTGGGACAGGGGTGACCCTGTTTGCATGTGCCGTCCATCTCGCGGGCAGCTATACCGGCCAAACGCACCTTTGGACCTTCCGCACACCAGATCGGGCCGTCCCCGTCCCAGACATGGGTCGGCGTACAGGCAAAGGCCTGCCCGGATGCTAGAACGACTGCGGATAGGGCGGCAAGCATGAGCGTCGCTTTAGCCTTCGGCCAGGATGGTCATGACACTGTCGAGACTGCCCTTGACGACGAGATAATTTCCCTTCTCGAAATTGATCGCGCTGGTGTCGTTCTCACCACGGTAGCGCCGAACGAAGCTCACTCGATCGACATTGACGACCACGAAATCGCCGTCCGCTGTTTCCAAACGCACATATCCGTTCATACACATCCCGATCGCTCAAACAGCGACGCTAGCGCGGCTGTGCCAAGTTGCACAGCCGCGATCCCGTCCATTGCTCCAGATCGGGAAAGTAACAGGATGTTCAACATGGCTGAACCTGTGCATCACCCGATGTGCCGCAGGCTTCCGGTCACAGAAGTAGCGTCATCTGCGGATGTCAGGGCTTGTCGGGGCAGGCTTTCGTACGCAAGCGGCCAAAATCCTTCACCATGTCGGCCGCTTAGAAGCCAATTC
Source organism: Sphingobium aquiterrae (assembly GCF_037154135.1). NCBI lineage: Bacteria > Pseudomonadati > Pseudomonadota > Alphaproteobacteria > Sphingomonadales > Sphingobiaceae > Sphingobium > Sphingobium aquiterrae. Next base: position 16,294 of record NZ_JBANFL010000033.1, on the reverse strand, counting down.
TCGGTTTCCAGATGCAGACGTCCGCTCATAGAAACAGGCTCGCATCCAGCGCACTCACGCCACCGACTCACCCGCAACAAAGACGTACGAATAAGCGCGTCTGTCAGCCTTTAGCGCGCGCGACCTTGCCTAGCGAAGCCCCACGCATCCTAGAAGTACGCTGTGCCTTCCTTTCGGCGTCTGTCAAAGTGATTGCAGGCTCCCGGTCGGTCGGATCGCCAGCGAGTGCAACCGAATCTAGCGGCCACCCCATTTGATCCGCCAGACATCGTGCGAAAGCGTTTGCCATTGGCGGCGGCACCGCGTTCCCGACTTGGCGATATTGCTGCAACCGTGGAATGCGATCAGGCCACAGAAAGTCGTCCGAAAAGCCCTGCAAGCGAGCGCTTTCTCGTACAGTAATGACGCGATGATGCTTGTAATGGACCGGGCGAAGTGGGCTGAAATTGCCTGACCCCGCGCGCAGCGTGTACGATGGACGTTCGGGGTGCAGACGATCGTGGAATGATCCCCGTTCGCGCTTGCCTGGCTCCAACGTGCTTAGACGCGCGACCATATCCGCCGAATGTGCGGTAGGTTCGTGATTAAAGATGCCGGTTTCGCCGAACTCGCCTGCGTCGGGTAGATCGTTGATCGCGTATGACGACGATACGAAAGGCTGTTCGTCGGTCCCGTGCGTCGCAGCGGGGAAACGCACCGCCTTCTTTCCTTTTATGCCAAGTACTACAAGGCGCTTGCGATTCTGCGGCACGCCAAAATCAGCCGCCGACACGACGGTATGATCGACGGCATAGCCCAACGCGCGCAGTTGGGCCTTCACGTCGTCAAGAAATTCACCGTTGTCGATCGACGCAAGGTTAGGGACGTTTTCAAGCATGAAAGCCGATGGCTTCAATTCGTCGACGATGCGGATGAAGTGTCCGATAAGGTCCGCGCGAATGTCACGCTTCCCTTGCCGTTTGCCGGCGATCGAAAACGGCTGGCACGGAGGACCGCCGATTATGAAATCGGCCCGCTTTATCCCGGCGCGTTCCAGCAATTCGGCTCCGGAAGCTGCGTTTAGGTCCGTGATGAACCCACGGCCTCCGCGATAGGCATGGTTATAATTGTATGCGTCAACCGCGCGAGCGTCTAATTCGAAGCCCGCTGCGACGTTAAGCCCCGCATCGAGAAAGCCGGTCGATAGCCCGCCGCATCCGGCGAAAAGTTCGATACCTGTGGGCATGGTCGTTTTCATTGCTTAGGAACATTCGTTGCGCGGATCATGGCGATTTGAGCCTCCGACGTGTTGATGGAGTAGCTTGCGGAATGGATTATCCGAAGGTCACCAGGGCGGGCCGCGATGTTGAATTCCATGATATGAACCGCCGATTGATAATCGACCTTTAACGCAAGTGGACGGACCTTTAGACCGGGGAAATAATGCGCCGCATACTGGATCATATTGAAAATCTGTACGCGGTTGAGTTCGTCCGAAACCGCCTTGGCTTCAATCGGGAAGATTACCGGCACATCGTCGTCGCCGGACGCTATCCCTACATCGATTGCGTCAAGTTCGGCTTGCCCGATGCCGGGCACGCTCTTTCGGACGTGCGACCGCAGCCGGTAAATCTTCATGCCGGTGAAGTGGTCGAGAAGCTGGCAATACCCTACCACCGATAGCAATGCTTGTTCGTCCATTTCGGCCATCGTTTCCGGCAACAGCCGCCGTACGGGCATGGGCGTTTGGTCGATAGCAGGCGTAAGTTCACGTACCGGTACTTCCATGATGCCGCTCGATGCCTTCTCGAACTGATACCGGCCCCTGCCTACAGCCCGCAGGACATGGAAGCCCTTGTCGAGAATTTCGTCTGGCAGCTTAGTACGCGAGCGCATACGATAGATAACATCTGCGGGGTTGCGAGACGAAATTGCATCCGGGTTATCGGACACAGCCCGCACGGCTTCGACCGCCGTACGAACGTCGTCCAGCGAAAACACTACGGTTGCCGCGCCCGGACGCCAACGGTCCTGAAACAGTTTCAGGATGACAGGCACATATACCTTGGAATTTTTGCCATGGCTTTGCAGGCTTTTGCCCTTGGGCTTCGCAACAGCTGGGGTAACGGCGTCCTTCTTCGTCGCACGGCGACGCTTGGGCGCCGTCGCGTCAAGGTCCGTTTCATCAGTCATTTACCCTCGTAACATTAAAAGAACAAATAAAGAACATTCATTTTGAAAGATTTTTGCATTCGAATCAGAACAATGCGCCGCCGTCAATGTTTGGGTGCCAGAATCCGGTATGAAACTGAATTTGAAAGCGCCATTCGAAATGACCGTTCACAGACACTCATCTGCTATTTTTGGTTTCCCAAGAGCGGGCTGGCAACTGATCCTACCGCACATCGTTCAAAATCAGCATCGCTCGGGCCCCAGCTGTCTGAGCACACTCTTACGTGGTTCTGCGCCTGCAACGACAGGCAATCAAGACGACAGTGGCATGAAGTGCCTAATACTCCACGACCTGCGAGATCTGCGTACATTGCGATCTGCCGATATCGGACACGTTCGGGATCGTCGGCGAAACCACACCACTCTTCAATAATGTGGACGTGACGACCTACCCTAATGGCAACGATCTGAACGGCACGAGAATCGTGACGTTTCGATCTTGTTGTTTACGGTGGGCAGTTTCAATTGAGACTGCACCTATATTGCCTTATGCACAATAAAAGAACAGCTCGGTTTTTACCAGCTCGCTTATCAGAACGGGAACTGCCAATGCCAAGATGGTTACGTGCGATTGTCCGCATTTTTATTGGTCCAGTACGGGAAGCTGACGCTTCGACCATCTCTGAGAGGACCGCAACGCCACCGGTAGCCGCAACGCGAAGGGAGTATCAGCCCCGCCACCCCCTGCAATCGCTCGCCCGCCATCGCGGGGATGGAAAGCCTCCCCGCCTGCAATGGAAGCCGAGCCATCCCAGCACCATCGCGCGCTTCAAGGCGGAGGTAACATGCTCTCAGGGTCACGGCATAACCTTACGTGATCATACGATCGAAGCCGATGGGCGGGTCGTACCAAGTGTCGTCTGCAAACAACCCAAGTGCAGATATCATGAGGTGGTCCGCCTTGAAGGCTGGGATGCAGGACGAATCCCAGCCAACCCGGGCAAAGCTAAGATGCGCGCCTAGGCGGCGACGCAATCCGCTTCGCCTCGGAGGTTGTCGGTCTCGATCTGCGTCCCCGCCGCGTCGAATGAGTATAGGGTGACGATTCGATCTCCATTCCACACAAAGCGAAAATGGACGGTCTGAATCGCTCGCCCGAGCACCTGACCGTCCACGATCGAAATAGCTGTGGCAGTCGGACGTTCGATCGGTCGATAAAGGATGCCGTGCGCACTCTCCGCCAGCTTCGCTCCCAGCTCGCGACCGCGCAATTCGAATTCTTCGGGTTCGAGAAATCTCAGATCCACGAAGTGGCCGTCCACAGGCGTCTTAAGCATTCGCATATCCAGGCCGGTCGCGGGTTCGCGGGTGTAGCCAAGAAAGCGCTCTCGACGCGCCACTGACACAGCGAGTGCCGTCTGCCGGTCGGTCGCGACCTCGAGGCAGGGCGTCAATTCGTCGAAGAAGATACTGCCATCAGGATTGCCGTAGGCAAATGGGGCATGATTCCAATTTTGGAGCCGTGCCGATGTATGGGGATCCTCACCGGCAAGATCGGCAATGCGTTCCTGAGCCTTGAGCCGCGGATTCGTTAGATTCTCAACTTCGACGAGATCGGCAAATCGGTCATTGGCGACCAAACCCTCGTATACGGCCACCGGAGGGAAGCGAGAAGGAATGAGCCGATAGGTCTCGCCGCTCCACGGGACGATGGGTCCAAGATCAACCGCCACGCTGCGCATCCAGAAATCTCCGAACCTTGTAGATGCTCATCATTGTGCCCTCCAAAAGTACGTCGAGCGCACTTGCCTCGTCGAAGTATCGGTTCGGTCGCCTTATCCATTCCTCCGCCTGATCGTCGACCGTGAAAAGTATCCGAAGCGATTTCCAGATGCCCAACAGATGGGAAAGCCGCTCCAGGGTGTCGGCAGGCAGGTTGCCGCCTTCCTTCTTCCATTTGAAGAACGTTGAGCGGCCGGGTGATCCTAGAAGCAGGATTTGCTCATCGGTCGAGAGATTCCACCGTTCGGCCATGCCGAAGAAGGCCTCTAATTCGACCGGAATCCTTGATCGCCCGGCGCCCATCTGGGCGTCGGGGGCGTGCGTGACCATGACAAAACACTCCTTGTCTATAAATGGACTTGACGCGCAATATAGTCCCGATGCATACTTAGTCCAGATCGAGACTCATGAGACATTTTAGTCTGAATGATGCGATCGTCAAGAGTCGCGGCGCTTTTGTCGTGACAACGGAGGAATGCAGAATGGATACCCTCGATTCCGGGCGGGTTCGCCCCGACAATCACCTCGAAGTCAACGGCACCATGGTGCGCTTCGATGACGATCTGATCGAAACGCGTGAGGCATTGAATGCCGCTGGCTTCACGCCCGCCAGCGAACATGTCGCGATCCTCGTCGAGAAGGGGCGCACGCATCTCTTCCTCGGTGAAGACAAGATCAGGCTTTCTGACCATCCGCATGCTGCGCTGCGGGTTTTCCCCTCCGGTGAGTCCTTCTCCTTCACGGTGAATGAGATCGGACAGATCTGGGGCACCGACATCATGGAGACTGACGAGTTCCACTCGATCTGGTCGCCGCCCAGCGGCCATGAGTGGGTTCTGGAGCGCGAGGACGAGCCTGATGTTGTCCTGACGGCAAGCGGCACACTGTCGCTGGGTCCTAAAGGCGTCGAACATATCGTCTCCCGTCCGAAGCATGGGGCCGGCAAGCTGCTGGTCACGGTTCTGACGACGAGCGGCATCTTCCCCGCTGAGGGGGCGCTGAAGGTCAAGGACAGTGAGCTGATTTCCTCGGTGCTAGAAAAGGCGGCGCGGAAGCTGGGACTGACCGAAACCACCGATTGGGTTACCAGTGTAGCCGGCACCGATGTGGCCATCTCGCAGACCTTTGCCCAGGCGGGGCTCAGCGGGACGATCGAGTTGGACTGGATGCCTCTGGAAGGCGGCGGCGGCGATGCTTGAGGCACTATCGAGGTCAGCATTCGAGGCGGACATGGTCCGCCTCGATCTGGCAGCCGTCAAACGCTGGGGCTGGACAGTGGTCAGCAGCGAATACCCCGTTTTCGATGTGATCTTCGATCATCCGGTTGCCGCCCCGCTTCGGCTCCGCCTTGATTGCAGCCGGTGGGATGAATTTCCGCCCAGCATCGAATTGCTGAAGGCTGACGGCACCCCCGTAATGGCCGCACCGCCTAACGTCGGGGGCGTCTTTCACCCCGGACACCACCCAATAACCAACCGCTTCTTCGTCTGCATGCGGGGAGCGCAGGAATACCACACGCACCCGAGCCACGTGAATGAACTGTGGCCCAGCCATCGGGGAAAGTCGGGAAACGATCTCATCGGCATCGTCTCCCAGTTGTATCGCGCATGGAAGAAGGCAGTAGGATGACGACGATCAATTGCTCCCTTCAGACGCTCGATCAGACGATCGACGTCCTTCGCGCGGGTGGCGCCGTTGGCGAAGAGCAGGTGGTGCTATGGCTTGCGCCGCTTTCGGCGGTCCGGCCGCCCTACCCGATCGTGGAGGTCTACAGGCCGAATCAGATCACTGATGTCGACTACTTCAAACTGCCGAGGGAAAGCCTGCGGGCGTTGATGACTCACCTGCGCGCGAAGCGTCTCAAGATTGTGGCGCAGGTACACAGTCATCCTGGGGAGGCATTCCATTCCGAGGCGGATGACGAATGGGCGATAGTCCGCCACGATGGTGCGCTCTCGCTGGTTCTTCCCCAATTCGCCGCCAGCACGACCCCTGCTAACTTTTTCGACCAGGCGGTGACATACGAGCTTTCCACTCAGAACGAATGGGTGCGGGCGCCCAGTGGTGGCCCTTCCGGCCGAATTGGAGTGACGACGTGATCAACGCTCAGCAGGAAAACGCAAGAATGCTCGCATCGCTCATCGGTGTTCACGAGGATGAAGCCGCGGAGCGCCTGGACCGCACGGTCCTCATCACTTCTGCGTTGGATGAGAAGAGTCAGAACTGGGCACATGAGATCCGCGCTTTGATCGAGCGCACAGTGAATGTCTCGATAGACCCTGCTGTCAAAGCCACAGTCGAACTTGTCGTCGGCGATGCCGAGGGACGAGGATCCGTTCCCCGCATATATGCGTCAATCGACAGGCAGAAGGCTGTGATCGATACGGCGCCAGTCACAGTGTCCAATTCATCTTCCCATGGTCTTTTCGCTGCTATCGCGGCCTGCCCCGTCGCCGCTGCGGCGCTCAGCAAGGCGATTGCCGCGAAGGGGGTCCCGACTGCGACGCTCCCACTGGTCATCAGACTCTCCGATCTTGGCATTACCGAAGCCGCTCTGGAGGCATCCATTAATGTCGATGACGCGGTTCTGATCGGTGCGGGCGCTGTCGGGCACGGCTTCCTCCGCGCGCTACGCCACGTCCATGCTAGCGGTCGACTGCCGATCGTGGATCCGAAGAAAGTCGGCGGCGGAAATTTGAACAGGTGTCTGTATCTCGAGGCAGCTGATGTCGGCATCGATAAGGCTGTAGCCTTGGCTCGCAATGCGCAGGTCGATCTGCCATCTGTCACGCTGGAGCCTTTCATCGGTGATTTCCATGAATATGTGAAGTCGAATGGAGTGCAGCAAACCGCGATCGTGACGGTCGATAGTCGACGGGTCCGGCGGAGCATCCAGTCGGAGGTGCCTGGCCGGGTGTTCGACGCATCGACTACGGACATTCGCTCGGTGGTGGTTCATTCCCACGAACTGCCCACCGACAACGCGTGCCTATCCTGCATCTACAAGCATGTGGCAGTGGAGAATGTTCGAGAGCGTGCAATCGCGGAAAGCCTTGGCGTTGACATCGCTATGGTGAAGGAGAACCTGATTAGTGCCGCGGCTGCGGCCCAGATCGCAATGCGTTATCCTGACCAGCCGACGTCCGCGTTTGTGGGCATGGCCTACGACAGCCTCTTCAAACAGCTGTGCGCGGAGCAGGCGCTCAGCACGCCGGAAGGGCGCCAGGTCCTCGCTCCCTTCGCCTTCGTCAGTAGCTTGGCTGGAGCCTTGATCGTTGTAGAGATGCTGCGTTTCAAGGCCGGACTTGCCACGACCAACTACTGGCAGGTTGATCCTTGGGCTCGGCCCATCGATCGCATCCGCATATTGCGCAAACGCGTTGCAGACTGTGAGTTCTGCAGTCGGCTACATGTGCGAGACTTTGTGGATCAAAGCTGGGGACAAATTTCGCCAAAACCATTCTGATCAGGCACCTAACAGTCGCAACTGAGCGGCACCTCAACAGGCCTTTCCAAGTGATGGGCGCAGATCTCCTTGCCTGACATCGCTTGAACGGGCATCAAAGCTTGGGGAGTAAGCTATGGATATCGTCTTCGGACTGTTCGCCGACGGGGGCGCGATACCTGATCACGGAGGCATATCAGCGGGCGCTTTAGGCGCTCCCGTTGTTGGACCAAGCGGCCTCCTTGACCTGCTGGAAACCATCTACGGCCTCTCGGAGCCCCCGACCGCCCATGTCGTGCGGATCGCCGCCTGGCAGTCCGCCCTCGCTGCGGTCGACCAAGGCCAGCGCTTCTGGTCCGCGTCTTTCGCGGTAGACGCCTGGTCCTCGGCGCGCACGCTGCTTTCATGGCGCGATATGCTCGTCGAAGCAGGCTGGAAGTCGGAACCGCCCTGGCCAGAAGGGCGCATCGCCGACCTGGCTGCGGCCGCAAATGCGGCAGTGGATTTCCCGGCATCGATCGCCGATCGGGTGCGTCGGACGGTCGACGCCATCACCCCAACCATATCCGATACCATCAGGCGCGTCCGGCTGATCGACCAGCGCGCCTTTCTTCCCTGTGGCTGGCGGCTGCTGTTCGCAAGGCTTGAAGACCTCGGCGTCCTGATCGAAACGCTAGAGCCTTCCGCAGCAGCATCGACCGACACTGCGCTGGGACAGCTACAGCGCTGGATGCTCACCGGAGCGCCCCACGCCACCGCCCCCGACGGATCGCTCACCCTTGCCACCGCGTCGAGCAGCGTCCTGGCTGCCGAAATCGTCGGCCAATGGTCGCAGCGCGTCAGCGCCGGCCCGGACAGCGTGGCGCTGCTCGCGCAAAATGGCGACACCCAGCTCCTTGACCATGGCCTCGCGGCCGCCGGCCAGCCCAGGGCCGGCCGCAGCCGTCGTTCGCCCCATCGCGGGACCCTCCAGCTCCTTCTCTTAGGATTCAAGATCGCGTGGGGGCCCTTCGATCCTCACGCGCTCATGGAATTGCTGCTCTTCGCCCGCTCGCCGATCGCGGGGCGCGCCGCCTCTCGCCTTGCACGGGCGCTCGAAGAAGCACCGGGTCGCGGCAGCGAAATCTGGACCCAGGCTTGGTCCAGCATTCAAGAGGCAGAGGAGTCGGCAGCCACAAGCGAAAAGGACTTGGCTGCCGTTGCTGAGCGTATCGCACGCTGGCGCGCCTGGGCCGAACCGGCGCTGAGCGATCCGGTCGCGGGGATGGCCATCGTCGACGCCGCCGCGATCTGCGATCGGACCGTCGCCTGGGCTCTCTCGCGCCACGCCAACGATCCCGACCCCCTCTATCTCGCGACCGCCACCCTCGCCTCGGACGTGCGCCGCGCGCTCGTGGCACTCGACCGCCCCACCCTGACCCGAACCCTCATCGAGCGGATCATCGACCAGGCGCTCGATACGGGCCATAACAATCCTGCGGCGATCGCCGAGGCGGCCAACTGGCGGACGGCTGCGCACCCGGGTGCCATCTGGAGCCCGGTGGATCATGTCGTCTGGTGGGATTTCTCTAGCACGAACGAGGGGACGGCGCGCGCGCCTTGGACGCAGGCCGAACGCGACCTGTTGGCGTCGAAGGGCTGCGCGCTCGATGATCCAGCCCTTGGCGGACAGGCGCTGACCGCCGCCTGGGAGCGCGCGATCCTCAACTGCCGCAAGCGCCTGCTGCTCGTGAGCGGCGGCCTGGAGGCCCATGATGAAGCAGCGCGCCATCCCGTGGCGCACCGAATCGCGCCCGCACTTGAAGAGTCCGCCGACATTATCAGGCTGGAGGACGCCCTGGCGAGCGACCACTCCGAGCTTGCTGGCGAGCAGCTCGTGCGCGTCGCCCTCGAGCGCTCGCCCGTCCCAACCGCCAAGGTCCGATGGACGACCCCGGCCGGCTACGCTGCGCGCCTCGAAGGGCGGATCGAGTCCGCCACGTCGTTCGAGAACCTGCTCTCGTGCCAGCTCAAATGGGCGCTCAACCATGTCGCTGGGCTTCGGCTTGGCCGTGCCCGCTCGATCCCGGACGAGAACCGGCTGCTGGGTAACCTCGCCCACGCGATCGCCCGCCAAGTCTTCGCGCCCGGCCTACCGCTCTCGCCCGACGACGCGGCGGACCACACCCGAGCCCTGCTTGCCGCCACCATCGACCAGATCGCCGCTCCCCTTCGCCATCCTGCGCTGGCGAGCGAACTGGCCTTTGCCGAGCGGCGGTTGCCTGAGGCAATGGCAGCGCTTGCCCAGAGCCTCGCAGAGAACGGCCTCGTCGTGGAAGCAACCGAGCTTCAGGTCAGCGGCGAATTCGAGGATGCGCTGGCCGTCCGCGGCGCCATCGACCTGGTCGCCCGCGACCCGACGGGAGAGATCGTGATCGTCGACCTTAAGTGGACGCGGCGAGCCGACAGCCGGGGAAAAGAACTCGCGGCAGGGCATGCGGTGCAGCTTGCGACCTATGGCGCCATGGCGGCCGGAAACGCACCCTATCGTGCGGGCTATTTCATGCTCAACCAGCGGCAGTTTTTCACCCTGACCTCGTCGGGTCTCATCGGCCGGAAGTTTTCCGGCGCAAGGACGCTTCCCGAGACATGGTCGGCCGTCCAGGGCAGCTGGAAATCATGGCGGGATGCGGCAGATACTGGTCATCTGGTCGCAACGGGCGTTGAAGGCGCCGATGACTATCTGCCGGTGAACATCAGCCTTGTCCGGGAAGCCAACTGCAAATGGTGCGATTATCGCAGCCTCTGCCGCGTGAGGGGTCTCCAATGACGGGGTCTGCAGCGGCCTATGGCCGGGTCGACACGATCATCGCCTCGGCGGGCACGGGCAAGACCTATACGCTGGTCGAGGACATCTGCGCCGCGATCCAAGAGGGCCTTAACCCCGGACGCCTGCTGGCGACGACCTTCACCAAGAAGGCGGCCGCGGAACTCGCCGGCCGGTTGCGCACGGCGCTGATCAAGGCTGGCAAGCCTGAGAGCGCCGCCGGCCTGCTCTCCGCCCGCATCGGCACTGTGAACGGGGTCTGCGGCTCACTGATCAGTGAGTTCGCGTTTGAGCTGGGACGATCGCCGACCTCCGACGTCATCACCGAGGACCGGCAAGGATCGACCTTCGCCCGGGCGGTGGGTCCGGTCATGACGGGCTGCATTGGGGCGATCGCACCGCTGGCGGAACGGCTTAGCATCGAGGCCCGGGACTATAAGTCCAAGCAAGGCACAAGACGGGGCTGGCAGGATACCGCTCGGCGCATCGTCGATGCCGCCCGGTCCAACGGCATAGCCAGCGAGGCGCTAGTCCATTCGGCCGCACGATCAATCGCCAGCCTGACAGCGCTCCTCCCCGCCCCCGGTCCCGGCGAAACCGCCGACACGCTGGACGGAGCACTGCGCGATGCGATCCTCGCGCTGGCCGTTGAGCTGACCCCGGCCCGCCGGGTCCTGCTGAAGAAAGGCACTCTCGATAAGGATTTGCCCCGGATAGACGCCGCCGTCCCACTTCTGCAGCGCGGTGAACTGCTTCCATGGGTCAACTGGGCGCAGCTCAGCAAACTTGGCGCCACCAAGGCCGACGAGGACCTGTTCGTCGATGTCATCGCCGCGGCATCGGCTCACGCCCGTCACCCCCGTCTGCGTCGGGATCTCACCGACTTCATCGACGGTCTTTTCCTGTGCGCAGCCGCCTGCATGGACGCCTATGCAGACTATAAGAAGTCCCATGGCCTCATCGACTTTGTCGACCAGGAAATGCTTGCGCTGGAGATCCTGCGAAATCCCGCCAACAGCGAACGGCTCTCCGAACTGATCGGGGCGGTCTTCGTCGACGAGTTCCAGGATTCCAGCCCGATCCAGATCGCCATCTTCTCTGAACTGGCGCGCATTGCACCGCATTCGGTCTGGGTCGGCGACCCCAAGCAGTCGATCTATGGCTTTCGCGACGCCGACCCCGAGCTCACGCGTACCGCGGCCGGACAGATCACCGCCGGCACCGGCGGGAGCGTACGCTACCTGCGCCGTTCCTGGCGCTCGCGACCGTCGCTTGGCGAGCTCACCAATGCCGCGTTCCTGCCCAACTTCCGTAAGGTCGGCATGGATCCCCAGGAAATTGCCTTTGAGGATTGGGCGCGCACCGATCTCGCCGGCATGCCCTCGGCGTTTGCCACCTGGACGCTGGCCGGGAGCAACAAGGATCTGCGCGCCAAGTGCCTTGCCACGATGGTTGCGGGCATGCTTGCCGAGCGGGACAACTGGCCGATCGTGCCTAGACATGGCGAAGCCCGGCCGGTCAGCGGAAGCGACATCGCCATCCTGTGCCGGAGCAATGATGGCGTCATCGATCTCGCCAGAGCGCTCAGCGACCGCGGTGTTCGCGTCGCGGTGGCGCGCGCCGGCCTTCTCGACCAGCCGGAGGCCGAGCTGGTGCTGGCGGCCCTGCGCTGGGTCGCAGATCCCAGCGATACGCTGGCCCTGGCCGAAATGGCGCGGCTGACCAATGATGATGAGGGATGGCTCGACGCCGCCTTTGACCCCGAAGCGGCCGAGGCGCTCCTTGCCGGCCTGCCCTTCGCGCGAAGCTTAACGGACATAAGAGTCCACGCCTACCAACTGACGCCGGCGGAAGCTCTCGATGCAGTGCTTCATATCGAGGGTCTGGGTGAGCTGATCGGCCGATGGGGCGCCTATGAGCAACGGCTCCACAACCTCGAAGCGCTCCGCACGCTTGCCGAGACATATCAGGACGAGCAGCGTATCGACAGGCAGGCTGCGACCCTGACAGGCCTATGCGCGTGGCTGGGCTCGAGAACGGATGCGACCCAGCCGCAAAGCCTTCATCCCGACGCCGTCCAACTCCTGACCTACCACGGCGCCAAGGGCCTCGAATGGCCGGTCACGATTTTGACCGAGCTCGAGTCCGAAGCCAAGGGCTCGCCCTTCGGCTTGCTCGCCCGCAATGAGACCGAGCCAAACTGGCAGTCCCCGCTCGACGGTCGCGTGCTCCACTATTGGCCCTGGCCCTATGGCGACCAGAAAAAGGATGTCGGTCTCGACGCAAGCGCGGCGTTGAGCCCGGAAGGTATCCACGCGATGGCAGCCGAACGGCTTGAGCGGACCCGACTCCTCTATGTCGGCATGACCCGGGCGCGCGATTATCAGATCGTGGCGCTAACGGGCCGTCCGACGGCCTGGCTCAACGAGCTTTGTGATGATGACGAGCAAGCCCATGTCTCCCTTACCGGCGACCAGGTCGGCGTTGGTGGCCTGATGTTCGCCTCGCGCGGCGCGCCGGCAGCACCCGAGGTGGACGAGAGCATCGGCGTCGATCACCAACGGCCAGCGGTGGTCCGCATGGAGCAGCGCCCCTTGCGGCTGAATCCCAGCAAAGCGGTCTATCCTGGCACGGTGACGATCGGTGAGCGCCACAGTCTGGGTCAGCGCCTCACGATTGCTGGCAAGCCCGACATGAACGCCGTGGGAGAAGCGTGTCATCGCTTTTTCGCCTATGATGACCCGTGCCACGATACCGCTACGCGGATCGAGCGGGCGATCTGGCTGCTCAAGCGTTGGTCGGCGCCAGAACTTGCGCCTGGCGACCTCATTGAAGCATCCCGACGTCTCCATGAGTTTCTTGGCAGCCGTTTTCCATCGGCAAGGATCATGCGGGAGTGGCCTGTCCACGCTTCGGTCGACGCACAGCTTATCGCCGGGCGGATCGATCTCCTCGTAGACACCCCTGACGGATACATCGTCGTTGATCACAAGAGCTTCCCCGGCGTCATGGACATCGACGGCGAACGCCTACAGGCTTTTGCGGGGCAGACCGCCCTATACGCCCAAGCGCTTGCGGCAGTCACAGGCAGGCCCTGTCATGAGTTCTGGCTGCACCAGCCCATTGCAGCAACGATGACAAGAGTGGTCCTGACATAGCCGAAAGATCGCCTAACACTGCGTTACGGACGCGGGCCGGGGGAAAAGAGTCGCATTGGAAGAAAGTTCGTCGAAGTAGCCAGAGCGGTAACTTACTCATATTTATTCGACCTATGGCACAGGCTTCGACATTCTCGAACGTCGGGAGCGAACCGAAACCGCTGCACATCGCTGCTGCAGGTTGCTGCACACCTTGATGGAAATATAAGAACGGGGAAAGTTGGGTGGCGTCTACATTATCGGCACATGAGAAGAAGGTCGGGCAGATCTTCAGTGATGAATTCCAGTTCAACATCCCCGGCTACCAACGCCCCTACGCATGGACGCCCGAGCAGGCAGGCGAGCTACTCGACGATCTCCTGTCCTTCATGCGCGAGCAGAGCTGCTCGGTATCGGAGATGTCCCCTTATTTCCTGGGCAGCATCGTGCTCATCAAAGCAGAAGGCTCGCCTTCCGCAGATGTCGTGGATGGGCAGCAGCGTCTCACCACGCTGACGCTCCTGCTCGCCACGCTGAGGGAGGTACTACCTGCCGACAGAGCGCAGGAGATCACCCAATTCCTCTACCAGGCTGGCAGCCTAATCTCAGGAACCGAGGACCGGTTCCGTCTCGCCCTGCGCGAGCGGGATCGCGAATTTTTCCAAACGTGGGTGCAGCGGCCCGATGGCATTTCCCGGCTGATTGCCAGCACCGATATCCTGCCAGACAGTCGCAACCTGCTGCGCCGCAATGCCCGCCATTATATCGAACGGCTGAGCAAACTCGACCAACTCGAAGTAACACGCCTCGCACAATTCATAGCGATGCGCTGTTTCCTGGTGGTGGTCTCGACCCCCGATCTTGATGCCGCCTACCGGATTTTTTCGGTGATGAACAGTCGCGGCCTGGACCTGTCAGCTACCGATATCCTGAAGGCCGAGATCATTGGCAATGTCCCGGCGGACCAGCGGGACCTTTACACCAAGCGATGGGAAGACCAAGAAGAACAACTCGGGCGTGACGCGTTCGTCGAACTCTTCGGCCATATCCGCATGATCTATCGCAAAGCAAAACCGCAGGGCACCCTGCTGCGGGAATTCGAGACCCACGTGTCCAAGGATAGGGATGCGCGGTCGCTGATCAGCGATATCATCCTCCCCTATGCGCTGGCGTTCGAGGAGGTTCGCGAAAGCAGCTATTCAAGCACGGCGGGAGCAGAGCTGGTCAATCATCACCTGAAATGGCTTAACCGGCTTGAATTTTCGGACTGGGTGCCGCCCGCGCTCGCATTCGCCGTCAAGAAACGGAGCAGCGCGACTGACTTGGCTGCGTTCTTCGCCGACCTTGAGCGCCTCTCCTATTTCATGTTGCTGTGCCGCTGGGGCGTGAATGATCGCCTGGAGCGGTTCTCACGCTTGACGCGCGAGATCGAGGATGGCCTCGATCTTCATGCCGACGAAAGCGCGCTCCAGTTGACCATCAAGGAGCGCGCACGCGCGATCGATGCTTTAGACGGGCCTGTTTATGAAAGCCTTTCGGCCCGTGCGCGTTCTTCCATCCTCCTGCGATTGGATGACCTGCTGTCGGGCGGGGGCGCGACATATGACTATCCCTCGGTCACCGTCGAGCATGTACTTCCGCAGACACCTGTCGCTGGAAGTCTCTGGCTGGACTGGTTTCCAGACGACGATGTCCGGAAGGGCTGGACCCATCGACTGGGCAATCTGGCGCTCCTGACGCGTAAGAAGAACAGCTCCGCTTCCAATTATGAACTGGCCCGGAAGAAGGAGGCCTATTTCACTAACGGGGGGGTGTCGCCCTTCCCCCTGACAACCCAGATATTAGGCCATGACGTCTGGAACAGCGAGATCCTGGAAAAACGACATAAGCTGCTGCTTGACCTCTTCGTGAAACATTGGCGGCTGTGATGCGCGCTGCGAACATGTGCAGGCCACGGAATGCCACCGGATATTCGCTAGCCTTGTCCAATCTTTCGTCTGAGTGAACGGCCGCTGCGCACTCTGCAGAAACTTGATAGAGCGAATTTACCGGGCGAAGAATGTCGGCGACACGCCTTCAATGTCTGTTTCATTTGGTCAAGGAGCTAGAAAGCGACGGTCCAGAAAGCCCATTTCTGACCATAAAGCGGGCGGGTCGTTCCCGCCGTGCTGGTAGCCGAACAAACGGAGTTTGCCCCAAATTTGGTCGACTAAAGCTGCTTCGTTTAGCTCTGGGCATTGGCATCCTTCTGACGCTAAGATGACTAGGATGCGTACTGATCTTGAACATCTTCCGGCCAACAAACAGCGTGAGCTCGACCGGGTGAAGCAGATCATCTTCGAGGAATTCGATGATGCGCTGGCGCTTGCCCGGCATGATTGGAAAAAGAAGGGCCGCATTCTGAAGGTCATTCTGTACGGCAGCTATGCCCGCGGCGGATGGGTGGATGAGCCTCATACCGCCAAAGGCTATCAATCCGACTATGACGTCCTGATCATCGTAAACGATCAGCGCCTGACCGATCGCGTCACCTACTGGTCCAAACTCGATCAACGCCTCATTCTCGAACTGACCGTTACCAAAGGGCTGCGGACGCCTGTAAACTTCATCGTTCACACTCTGCAGGAGGTGAACGACGGCCTGGCCCACGGACGCTATTTCTTCATGGACGTCGCCCGGGACGGTATCGCGCTATATGAGGCAGAGGATACCGAACTCCACCAGCCCAAGCCCAAAACGCCTGGCCAAGCGCTGGAGATGGCCAAAGAATATTATGATGAGTGGTTTCCGATCGCCATGCAGCGATTTGAAGTCTCAAAGTTTTCGATGGCTAAGGGTTTTTTGAAACCGGCAGCATTCGACATGCATCAAACTTCCGAATTTCTGTACCATTGCGTTGTCAATCGGCGTGCAAACGGGACCCCTTATCGGCGCGCAAAAGGGACCCCCTGTCAGGATGGCGGAACGTTGATG
>NZ_JBANFL010000032.1:0-35758 GCF_037154135.1 Sphingobium aquiterrae | reverse complement strand
CGCTCGCCATATCGGCCGGCGCTGGCGCTGGCGGACAGAATGCGATCGGACGGAGCGTGGTGGGCGGCATGCTGACCCCACATGTGCTTGATCGCGGGCAGGCGCAGTTCGTTCAGCATCAGGCTGAGCCGCTGGGCGTCGATCATCGGGTCCGCGCTCATGCCGCTTCTCCGAGGCCGATCAGGCTGTCGTAGGAAGCCAGTTCGCCGAGCTCGACCACCACTTCGGGCAGTGCCGCCGGATCTGGCGAGAACCGGGCGCGCAAGGCGGCGATGTCCGGGGTTCGCCGTGCGACAAGGTCTGCTTGGAGAAGGCCCGCCAGTTCCGCCTCGCAGGCCCGCTCGTGCGCCATGGCAAGCAGGTCGACGATGATCCGGCAGGCACCGCGTTCTCCTTCGCATTCCAACAGGTGCTCGAACATCCGCCGGGTAAGCGAGGCCTGAGGGCCGCCTTGCGTAATGCCCATTCGCCGGGATGATTACCGCTCTTTGAGCGAGGTAGCGGGTGTCGGACGAGATCGAGGATTCAGCAAGCGAACGGGCGAGTAATCATACGAGTAATCGTATGAGTAGTCGGATCGAGGTCGTTAGCCGGGTGTCGGGCCGTCGGCGCTGGACGGTGGAACAGAAGCTGGCCGTATTACGGGATGCATTCGGCCCCGACGGTTGCGTGCGGACAGCCTGTGAGCGCCATGACGTCGGCAGCGGCTCGATCTACACATGGCGGCAACAGGCGATGTCAGGCGAGTTGACCGGGGTGCGCAAGCCGATCGAGCCTGTATTTGCGCAGGTGCAGATCAGCGAGCAGCCGGCCTTGCCCGCCCCAACGGTTGCGGCGCGCAGCAACGGCGTGATCGGGATCGAGCTGCCGTCGGGCATCAAAGTGAGTGTGGACGCCACGGTCGATGCCGAGGTCCTGTCGCGGGTGATCGGCGCGCTGACACGATGATCCCGCTGCCACCATCGACGCGGATCTTCCTGGCCTGCGGCGCGACCGACATGCGTAACTATGCGCCGACCATGATTATGCGGAGTCGGCGAGTTTCCAGCCAAGATTCGGGTATCTTTCCCATCGGTTAGATCCAGCCAGGTCGTCACCGATCACCGCATAACTATGATCCCTTGCGATGTCGAACATCACAAGGAGAGTAAAAATGTGCGAGGAAGACCATTGTCGCTGGTTTCTTGATCCTGGTTCGCTGGCACCGTGGATCGACCGGTTTGGTGCAGAACTTGCTGACCGCCGCTATTCACGACTGACGATCTCAGGCTACACCGACGCAGCCCGGCACTTCGCTGCCTGGGTCAACAGCACATCGACGCCGATCCAGATGGTCGATGCCGATTCGCTTCGGCGTTTCGCCGACCATCGTTGCGAGTGCCCTGGCGGGCGGCGATGGTCGCGCATCTCGACCAAGTATTTCCGGCGCGCCGAGCGCTTCTATACCTTCTTGCAGGATATTGCCGTTGCTCCGGCACCCGCCTCGCCGCCCTCGGCTCCGGTCCATCCCTTGCTTGATGACTATCAGCGATGGTTGCGCATTCATCGCGGCCTTTCGGAACGGACGATCGCTCGCCATCGTCGTCTCCTGACCAAGCTGCTGCCGACGCTCGGCGAGGCGACCCGCGACTATAACGCGGCCCTGATCCGCAGCGTGGTACGGGAGTGGCGAGAGCGAACGGGTCCTGCGGACCTCAGAACGATAACCAGTGCGTTGCGTAGCTATTTGCGCTTCCTGGCCGCCGCGGGTCTTTGCCGACCCAACCTTGATCATGCCATCTCGCCCGTTGTGCAATGGCGGCTTTCGTCGTTGCCGCGATATCTATCGGCGAACGATGTCGAACGTGTCGTCGCTTCATGCGATCAGCTCTCCAATGGACGGCTCCGCGACCGGGCCATCCTGCTTCTTCTGGCGCGCCTGGGCCTTCGGGCTGGTGATGTCACCGCGCTGAAGCTTCAGGATATCGATTGGGCAACCGGCATGCTGCAGGTGAGCGGCAAGGCCCGGCGCCAAGTGCGTTTGCCGCTTCCGCAGGACGTTGGCGATGCCGTTCTGGCCTATATCGAGCAGGAACGGCCTCGTGTCGGAGAGGAGACCGTTTTCCTAACGATGATTGCCCCATACAAGCCATTCGCGATCTCAAGCTCTATCTCGACCATTGTCGCCCGTGCCCTGCAGCGGGCAGGGATTACGGATGCCCCTTCGAGGGGAGCGAGCCTGCTTCGTCATTCCGCTGCAACCTCCATGCTGCGGTCCGGTGCCACGCTCGAGGCGGTGGGCACGGTGTTGAGGCACCGCTCACTCGATATGACCGCGCACTACGCGAAGGTGGATATCGCCATGCTTGAGCGGATCGCTCAGCCCTGGCCAGGAGATTTGACATGCTGAGCAAGCTCCTCGCCGATCACACTGCGCTCCAACAGGCCCTCGGCTTCAAGTTTCGAACACCGGGCATTCTTCTGCGCAACTTCGTCGCTTATGCCGAGGAGCGGGGCGACCGCCATATCATGCAAGCGCGCGTACAGGAGTGGGCGCTTCTTGCGCCGTCTCCGGAGCAACGTCGGAACCGCCTGCTGGCGGTGCGTCGTTTCGCGATAGCGCTGCATGCGGAAGATCCGCTCAACGACGTTCCACCCGCTGATCTTTTCGGGCGGGCGGGACATAGGCGGCGCACTCCCTTTATCTACAGCCAAGCTGATATCCGTCGTTTGATCGATGGCGCATTGTCGCTCGGACCGATTGGATCGATCAGGCCACGCACATACAGCACCCTGTTTGGACTGATCGCGGCAACCGGCATGCGCGTTTCGGAGTCGATCTCCCTTCGCCTTGTTGATGTCACCGATGACGGGCTGATCATTGCCCAGACCAAGTTCAAGAAGAGCAGGCTGTTACCTCTTCATTCTACGACGAGACGAGCCCTGGATAATTATTTGGCGAAGCGTCTGACGGCACCGACCCAGAGCGACGCATTGTTCATTTCGCATCAGGGTACGCCGCTCGCCTATCCAACGGTGATAACGGCATTCCTGCAGATCGCCCGCGCGACTGGCTTACGTGGAAAGCCGGGATCACGAGGAGCGAGGATTCACGACCTTCGTCACACCTTCGCGGTTCGTTCCCTCGAGCGATGCGCACACGACGGACAAGCGGTTGCTCGCCATATCATCGCTCTCAGCACCTATCTTGGGCACGCCCACGTCACCGATACCTACTGGTATTTACAGGCAACGCCCGAGTTGATGGTGCACGTGGCGGCGGCCGGCGAGTCTCTGCATCGGGGAGAACTGGCATGACGATGCTCGCGCCCCAACTGACGGCCTTCCTGCGCGAGCACCTGCCGCGCGAACGGCGCGCCAGCATCCACACCTGCGATGCCTATGCTTACAGTTTCCAGTTGTTGGTGGCATTTGCCGCCTGCCGACTGCGCAAGCGACCCTGCCTGCTTCAGATCGAGGATCTTGATGTCCCAACGATTCTGGCCTTTCTCGAGCACGTCGAACAGAACCGCGGCAACAAGGCCCGCTCTCGCAACGCACGACTGGCGGCAGTTAAGTCGTTCTTCCGATATCTTGAGCACCGCGAACCCGCTGTTCTCGACCAGGCTCTTCGCGTTCACGCCATCCCGATGAAGAAGGTGGACGAGACACTCGTTTCGTCACTGACGCGGCTTGAGGTGCAGGCGTTGCTCGATACTCCCGATCGACGAACCGCCTTTGGCATACGCGATCGCGCCATGCTGCATCTGGCATTTGCCGGCGGATTGCGCGTTTCCGAGCTTGTCGGCCTCGATATAGGGCAGTTCGACGGGCGGTCCCCGGCCAGCATTCATGTCATGGGCAAAGGCCGACGAGAACGCGTGCTGCCACTTTGGCAGGAGACGGTAGCCGCCATTCGCGCCTGGATCGCCGTTAGACCCGTCGGTGGCGACACCGCGCTGTTCTTGAACAACGCCGGCCGGGCGATGACCCGCTCGGGGTTCGAGTATATCCTCGCTAAGCATGCGGTCGAGGCATCGCATCGCGTCCCATCGCTTGCTACCAAGACAATATCGCCGCACGTTCTGCGGCATAGCTGTGCCATGCATATGCTTCAGGCGACGCGGGATATCCGCAAGGTAGCGCTTTGGCTTGGCCACGCCACACTCCAGAGCACCGAAATCTATCTTCGGGCCGATCCAGCCGAAAAACTCGAGATGCTCGATGCCCTTTCGCCTCTCGGTATCAAGCCCGGCAAGTTCCGGCCGCCTGATAAGCTGATTCTGATGCTTGGCTCGCGCTAGCCGACGTTAGTTATGCGGAGTCGATAAGGGCACAGCCGAGCACAATTACGTGCCCCTTCCGCGCCGACTCCGCATAATCATGGTCGGCTCATAGTTGCGCTTATGTGGAGCTCCACATAACCGTAAGGGTTTCGACGGCCTGGCGGTGATGACGCAGCAGATCCTGGAGCAGAGCCCACATTCCGGTGCGCTGTTCGCCTTCCGGGGGAAGCGCGGCGATTTGGTGAAGCTGCTCTGGTATGACGGCCAGGGCATGTGCCTGTTTTCCAAGCGGATGGACCGGGGGCGCTTCGTGTGGCCGTCGACCAAGACGGGGTCGGTGATCATGACCGCGGCCCAGCTTTCGATGCTATTGGAAGGCATCGACTGGCGGCGACCTGAACGCACTTTCACCCCTTCATTGGCGGGGTAAAACGCCCATTTTCTGGCACTTTTATTAGCATTGCGACCGCCGATCTGCTATATAATCGCGGTGTCGGACGCAGGCCTTTTCACTCCTGACAAAGATGCTCGGATCGCCGAGCTTGAAGCTGCATTGGCCGCCGCCCATGCCAATATTTCCGCCCGCGATATCCTGATTGATACGCTGCGCGTGCAGATTGCCCGCCTCAAGCGGATGCAGTTCGGCAAGTCGTCCGAGAAGCTCGATACCCAGATTGCCCAGCTTGAGCTGGCCCTTGAAGAACTCGAAGGCGAGGCCATCGTCGCCGCCGCACGTCGAGGCGATCCGGCCGTCGATCGACCGTCGCCGGTTCGCGCGCTGCCCGCCCATCTGCCGCGCGAGGAACAGCGGATCGAGCCTGAGCAGGGTAACTGCACCTGTCCCGACTGCGGCGGCGCGCTGCGGCCGCTGGGGCAGGATAGCGACGAGATGCTCGATGCCGTGCCCGTGCAGTGGCGCGTCATTCGGACCATCCGCCCCAAGTATAGCTGCCGGTCCTGCGAGAAGATCGTGCAGGCGCCCGCGCCGGTAAAGGCGATAGCACGGGGCAAGGCGACCTTCGGCACGCTGGCCCATGTCGTCGTCTCCAAGTTCGACCATCATCTGCCGCTTTACCGTCAGGCCGAGATAATGGCCGCCCAAGGCATCGAGATCGACCGCTCGACGCTGGCAGGGTGGGTCGGGCAAGCATCCGTGCTGCTCGACCCGATCGTCAGTCGCATCCGCGAGGTCGGACTGACGGCTTCAAAGATTCACACCGACGATACGCCGGTCCCCATGCTCGATCCGAGACGTGGCAAGACGGCAACCGGCAGGCTCTGGGCCTATGCCGTCGACGATCGCGGTTCTGGTGCGACCTCACCGCCGTTGGTCTGGTATGAGTTCACCACCGACCGGACAGGCGCACATCCCCGACGCCAGCTGGCCAGTTTCACCGGCTATCTGCAGGCCGATGGCTATGCTGGCTATGACAAGCTCTACAACACCAACCGCGTCACCGAAGTCGCCTGCTGGGCACATTTCCGGCGCAAGATATTCGACATTCATGCGACCAAGCCGACGCCGCTCACCACTGATCTGCTGGAACGTATCGGTCAGCTCTATGAGATCGAAGCAGAGGTTCGCGGCCATCAGCCCGATATCCGACGACGAAGCCGGCAGGACCGCACCAAGCCATTGATCGACGATCTCCGCCAGGCGCTCGACGATGCCCTGCGCCGTCTTGCGCCCAAGTCGGAGATGGCCAAGGCGATCGCTTATGGCCGCAAGCGCTGGATCGCGCTGACGCGCTTCCTCGACGATGGCCGACTGGAGATTGACAATAACATAGCCGAGCGCGCCATGCGCTGCGTGGCCCTTGGCCGCAAAAACTGGTTGTTCGCAGGCTCAAAAGCAGGCGGTGATCGGGCCGCCGCCATCTACTCCATCATCGAGACTGCAAAGCTCAATGGCCTCGAACCGCAGGCCTATATCGCCGATGTCATGGGCAGGATCGCTGGCAACTGGCCCGCAGCCAAATGGGATGAACTCATGCCATGGAACTGGCGCTTGACCGACCAAGACGTTGCTCAAGCTGCCTAGTGGAGATGCCAAAGCTAGATTCTTACGCCACTCCGGCCAAGGATCATGTCGGTGACCGCAAACTGAATGCTATAGCTGCAATTTCTCTGGCACGATCCAGCATTCCAGGAGGCAATTCGCGGGTTCCATCATCATTCAGCGGGAGATCATCGATCTGGTCAAAAATCGCCCCGGCCTCGATGACCAATACCTTCAGCTCGTCATTAGTCACTCATGTTCTCCCTAATCCAACCGCATAATAGCGAAAGGAATAGAAACGATCGAGCGACATCGTAAATTTTTCAAACTCAGACACTCTCTGCCAAAATGACAGAATGTGGCCTACAAACCGCACTTACCCTGAACCGCGGTCCGCAGGCCACGCTTACTCCGCCGGTAAGCCTCTCGCGGGAACAGGCTGTCGCGATAGACCAGCCCCATGAGAGCCATCGGCTTGCGCCTGAGCGAGTGGATGACGTGCCGATAATCGACGACATGGCCATGCTTACCATTGCTGCCGGCGCGGCCACGCACCAGTGTCATCAGCCGGGTGCCGCCCAGGAACAGGTCGATCCGGTCATCATAAAGCCGGGCCCTGAGCCGATGGCCGATCAGGCGCGAAGGAACGGTGTAGAACACCTTGCGCAGCGTGAACCCGCCCGACGAAGTGACGGTGACCAGAACTTCCTCGTAATCACTCGTGCGCATGTCAGGCAGCGGCTGCAAGGCGCGGCGCTCCGCATCGATCGAGGGGGCATGACGCCGGTTGCGTGCGGTCACGACCTCGTCAATGAACCGCCGGTAGGCGGCAAGGTCGGAGAAGTCGTTGCTGCCCCTTAGCAGCAGGGCATCCCTGATCGCAGCCTTGATGTGGCCGTGGGCGCTCTCGATCGAGCCATTCTCGTGGGCCACGCCAGTGTTGTTGCGGGTCGGCTCCATCCCGTAATGCTGGCACAGCGCATCGTACCGCCGGGTAAGGTCGGCACGGGCATCGGCGCCGATATTGCGGAACGCCGCCGACAGGCTGTCGGTGCGGTGGAGCCGGGGCACGCCGCCTGCCGACCACAAGGCGTTCTGCAGCCCTTCGGCGAGCGCGACGAAGCTCTCGCCGCCCAGGATCACATGGGCATGCTCGAAGCCGCCATGGATCAGCCGGAAGTGATAGAGCATATGCTCCAATGTCTCGCCGACAACGGTGACGCCCAGATCGGCCATTGCGGTAAAGTCCGACAAGCCGAGTCGGCCGGGTTCGTGCACTTGGCGGAAGATGACCTCGCGCTCAGGCCCATGAAGTGCCCGCCAGCCCCTGATCCGCCGCTCCAATGTCCGACGCGCAAACGGCAGATCGCCGTGCCGACGGCGCAGTTCCTCGAAGATCGCGATCGGGCGAAGAGCAGGCGCGGCTTCCAGCAGCGGCACCACCTCTTCCTCGAATATCCCGGCGAGCGGATCGGGACGTCGCCGCTCTCGCGGCGCCTTCGCCTGAGAAGGCAGCGTTGCCTGCTCCAATAGCCGGTAACCCGTCGCCGGGCTGAACCCCGCCTTCGCCGCGGCAATGGTGACGGAATCATTCCTTCGGTTGTCCATGAAAAGCCTCATCTGATGATCGGTTATGTGACGGCCAGGCACACGGCAGGTCCTCCTCCCGGGAAAACCCAACCATAGCTGACGCCGCGATCATCTCCGGCCTCCCCACAAAGGGGCGCTCCGGTGTGTCGGGATCGGCTCCGGGCTACGCCCTACGCCAACCCCGACACACCGGATTCTCATCTTGATTGTCGCGCTTTCTCACCGTGAATGTCGCGCGACACCTTTGCCCTTGTCCACAAATACGTGGATGGCACGCCGCTCTATCGTCTGGCGCAAACCTTCGAGCGTGCAGGTGTACCCGTTAGCCGCTGTGCTCTGGGCCATTGGGTGATTGGTTCGAGCGAGAGGCATCTGTATCGCATCTATGACGCCCTGAAGCTGCGGCTCCGGTCCCAAGACGTCATTCATGGCGACGAGACTACGGTTCAAGTGCTGAAGGAAGAGGGCAAGGCGCCTACCAGCACCTCGTATATGTGGGCCTACCGCAGCAGCGAGGACAGCGAACAGCCGATCGTGCTGTTCGACTATCAACCCGGTCGCGGGCAGGAACATCCGCAGGCCTTCCTCGGCGACTATCGCGGTATCCTGATGAGTGACGGCTATACGGCCTGGCGCACATTGAAAGGCGCCACGCATCTGGGTTGCATGGCCCACGCCAGACGGCGCTTTGCCGACGCCCTCAAGGCGAGGAAGAAACAAGGCGGGCCGCCCGCACAGGCGCTCAAGTTCTTCGACCAGCTCTATCGGATCGAAAGGCAGGCGCGGGACGAAATACCCGATGAGGGGGAAACGCAGGCCAGCTACATGCGCCGCTTCCGCCAGAAACATAGCGTCCCGGTCCTGGATGCCCTCAAGGCGTGGCTCGATGCGATCGCACCGAAGGTCATGCCCGACACCAAGCTTGGTGAT
This sequence comes from Sphingobium aquiterrae, assembly GCF_037154135.1. Taxonomy (NCBI): domain Bacteria; kingdom Pseudomonadati; phylum Pseudomonadota; class Alphaproteobacteria; order Sphingomonadales; family Sphingobiaceae; genus Sphingobium; species Sphingobium aquiterrae. Next base: position 26,974 of record NZ_JBANFL010000032.1, on the reverse strand, counting down.
GCGGTATCCTACACCCTCAACCAGTGGGAATACCTGACGCGCTACGTCGAAGACGGCAGGATGCCGATCGATAACAATCTTCTCGAACGTGACATCAGGGTTTTTGCAACAGGAAGAAAATCCTGGCTTTTCTGCGACACAGTGGACGGCGCACGGGCGAGCGCCGTCACCTACAGCCTGATGCTGACTTGCCGCGCCTGCGGCGTCGAGCCTCTCGCGTGGCTACGCCATGTCCTCACTGAACTGCCCCAGCTGTTGATGGCGGAGTAAAATGCCCCGGAACGGGGCTCTCCCGCACTTTTGGTGCTGTTCAGGCCATCACGCGAGCTCGCAGGAGATCCAAGCCCGCGCGGCCATACATCGACCGCTTGATGAGCTTGAGCTTGTTGATTTTCCCCTCGACTGGGCCTGTGCTCCATGGAAGGTCGATCGCGGCGCGGACAGCGTCTAAATCGCGCATGAGCCCGCGCGCGAAGGATGCGATGGGGCTCTCAAGTGCCGATGCCAACCATTCATCGAGTGTGTCGGCTTTGCGCCCGACCAGTAGGTCATGGAACTCGCGTCCGAGATCAGCAGCCTGCGCAATGGCCGGTGAGGCGGCGCGCAAAGCATCGATGAAGAGCATGTCGCTCGGGCGAACCGTGTCTTTGGCTGCGCCGAGTAGCCGAACGATCTGCCGCGTGCTGGGCGGTTTCCAGCGAGGCGATGACGATCGAGGAGCAGGGTCTTCAATCCCGTCGCGGATTCGGATTTTCACCCACTGACGGAATCCCTTCACGCTGCCGGAGTACCCGCGCTCGCAAACCTCCCGGTAAAGCTGCGTGGCATTACGGCAGCCATCCGCCCACCGCGAGCGGATGAAGCCGTCGAAGGCGTTCGCAGGATGCCGGGATGTCCGCTCCCATTGTCCCGGCTGGCGATCCGTGAGCCATTGTCGGATCGTTTTGCGATCTCGCCCGGTTTCCTGAGCAATAGCCGATATAGTCCAACCCTTTGCGCGCAGGGCCACAACCCTATCGAACATGGCTTGTCGACGTTGGCGACCGTGGTTTCGCTTTTGAACGGCGGCCGTAGGCATCCGTGGTCGTGTGGGACTGCCCTGTGGCCTGATCGGCGTCATGTCATGCGCGAGCGATCGCCCAACCTCGCGTACGAGCCTGTAGCGCTTTTCCACTGCGGCGAGCATTGCATCCGAGCAGTTGCGTAGCATGTGCCAGCGATCAGCGACCTGCCGCGCCAGTGGTGCCCCTTCGCGAGCGCCCTTGGCGTAACTGCCGCCGCGATCGCGCGCGATGATTTCGGCTCCGGGATTAGATTTCAACCAGGCGGCAAGCGTTCCACCTTCACGATCAGGTAGCAGGTCGACCACCTTGTTGGTTTCCAGATCGAGCAAAACCGTGCCGTAGCGATGACCCTTGCGCCACGCCCAGTCGTCGACGCCCAGAACCCGGGGCGATCCCTTCATCATCTGCCGGTTATCCCGGACCAAGCGGATCATCGTGTCTGCGCTGGTCGGCATGCCAATGCGATTGGCAAGCCGCGCGCCAGCTTCGCCTCCAAGAGCCAGGCCAACGGTGCGCTGGATTTCGCGTAGCCGTGCGGATCGTCTGGAGTGGCTGGTAGCAACTTCGTTAGCGCGCTCGACGAATATCCGTTGCCTGCAATTCCGATTGGAGCAGCGCAGGCGGCGTGCCATCATCAGCAGGGTTACGAACCTCCCCTGCCAGGGCAGGTCTGCGATGCGCCTTTCATATCGGCTATGCAGCCGTGCGGACGTTCGCCGACAAGTCGGGCAACGCGATGCCGTCGACCGGGAGCGGCACCGGATAACGATATTCTCTGGGCTGAGCATCACACGCTCCACAACCAACTGGCGAGGAACAAGCGGCAGGACTCGTCTGGACACGGCTCGGAAGCTCCCATTTACGGAGCAATCAAGAATCCCCCAGATTCATGGTTTGTTTCATCCGCTGCACCAAAAGTGCGGGAGAGCCCGGAACGGACATTTGAAAATTCCCCACTTCTTCTGATTGGGCCTTGTCCGGGGCGAGCCCCGGACAAGGGCCAAAGCAAAATATCGGGCATGATCCTCCTGACGGGAGGCGCGCTACGATGAAGAAGCTTGGAGATCTGATAATGATCCTGGATTTACATCGCCAAGGTCTGAAGGTGGCCGTTATCGCCCGCCAGGTCGGGATCGACCGCAAGACCGTCCGTAAATACATTGCGCAAGGCATCGAAGTGCCGACCTACGGACCCAGGCAGCCACGCGAGCGCTTGCTTGATCCTTGGATGGACTATCTGAGGTTCAGGCTTGATGCCTATCCGGGTTTGAGCGCGCGGCGCCTTTTGCGCGAGATTTGCGAGCGTGGTTACACCGGCGGCTACAGCACCGTCCGCGATACGGTGCGCGCATTGCGACCGGCAGGCGGCGGCAGCCCCTTCGCCGTACGCTTCGAGACGCCACCCGGGCAACAGGCACAGGTCGATTTTGCTCAGTTCCGGGTGCGATTTACCAGCGCGCCTGACAGCGTCCAGATCGTGTGGTTGTTCTCGATGGTGCTGGGCTTCTCCCGGCTGATCTGGGCGCGCTTCGCCCAGCGTCAAACGATGCAGACCGTATTGGCGTGCCACAGAGCCGCGTTCGAGGCGATCGGCGGCGTGCCGCGGGAAATCCTCTACGATCGTATGAAGACGGCCGTTCTGGGCGAGGATGAGGATGGTCGCGTCGTTTACAACCGGACGCTCGGCGAGTTCGCTCGTCATTATGGCTTTCTGCCAAAAGCCTGCCGCGCCTATCGGCCCGAAACCAAAGGCAAGGTCGAGCGGCCGTTCCGCTACATCCGTGAAGACTTCTTCCTGGGCGGCACGTTCCGCGATCTCGATGATCTCAACCTCCAGTTCGTAAACTGGCTTGGCAACGTCGCCAACCCGCGTGTTCACGCCTCCACCGGTCGTGTTGTCAACGAGGCGTTCGCCCAGGAGCAGCCGACACTGCAGCTCCTGCCTCTGATCCCGTTCGGCGCGGTTCTCAAGCTCGAACGCAGGATCAGTCATGAAGGCATGGTGAGCGTCGGCGGCAATTATTACTCGGTGCCCGACGCGACACGACGGCGCGTGGTCGAGGTTCACAGCCTGGCCGACGAAATCCATATCTTCGAAGATAATCGGCTGGTCGCACGACATCCCCTGCTCGAGGGACGGCGACAGCGCTCGCTTCTGGAAGGCCACCGGCGGCAATATCGGCCCAAAGAGGAAAACCCGGTCCCGCATGGCTTTACCGGCGAACTGGTCACGCGCCGCTCACTCGACTTCTACGCCGCCATCGGTCAGCAACTGGCGGCATCGGGAGCGACAGCATGAACTCGCTTCTTCCCGATCCGACAGTGTCGCTGCTTGATCGCATCAAGATCAGTATGGTCGGCCTCAAAATGCCGCGCGCCATCGAGGTCGTCGACACCTGCGTCTCCCGCCTCGATCGGGGCGAGATCACCGGGCTGGAGCTGGTCGAACAACTGCTGCTCGAGGAGTTGACGTTCCGCGAGGATCGGCGGATCCGGACCGCTTTGCGGATGGGCCGGCTTAATACTGTCAAAACCCTCACCGGATACGACTTCTCGTTCCAGCCCTCGCTCGACAAAGCCCGCATCCTGGCGCTGGCCGAACTGAACTTCGTTGCGCGCTGCGAGGTTGTTCACCTGCTGGGGCCGCCCGATCCCACGACATAATACCCACCTCGCTATGTTATTGAAAAGTCATCGTCCTCTGGTCACTTAATTTTGATAGTGGACGCCGCATGCCGCTTTCAGCGTGATGCTTGATGTCTGGACGCTCAATATCGTCCCGCCGGATCACCCAAGGCGCCCCCTTGCAGTACTGCTCAGCGGGCAGATGGCCGGCACGGATCATGCGCAACACGGCCATTGGCCGTACTCCCAGCATCTCGGCGGCTTCCTGCATTGTATGTTCGCCACGCGTGACGCGTTCGCCCGCTTTGTAGACCTCTATCCCATGCTGATTGCGGAAGCTGCAAATGCGTGATTGCGTCCAACCGTTCTGACGCCCCGTGACCTTCCCGAGCCGGTTCAGGAGCGATGCAATATCTCTGTCGGGCAGCTGTCGTGCCAGCGTCCGGATGAGCGGTTCGAGATCGGGGGGCGAACTCCAGCGATGATGACCCGCCTTATTCTTCCTGACAGCGAGCGCGGTATGATCGCCGCCCTGCCAATGCACCATCATCTTGATCTGGTCGTCATCAATTCGCACGACGATCTCACGCACCACGGCGCGAATGATGCGCTTACGTGTGACACTTGTTGCCTTGGGGTGATTCCACGCTTCGGAGAGATCGGCACCCATACGGAGGATCTCGAGCCGCTCGTTATCATCCGATGCCTCTGGCTTTCTGCTGTCGAGCGCATCCAGCTCGGCCTGGCGCTCACGTACCAAAGTCAGAGCGACATTCCAGCGGCGCTCAAGTTCACCCGCTACGAGCCGGTTGTCGGGATCGACGGCATCATACTGGCGCTGCGCATGGGCTGCCTCATAGCGAGCCTGTTCGAGCGCCAGCGTCACTTGGTGCCGCTTCTCGTTGACCTGTTGGTTCGATGCCTTGACCGCTGTAAGCGCCGCTTCGATACCGAGCGGCTGAAGACGTTCGAGAACCTCGGCGCCGATCGCCTGATCGACGCGCAACGAACCGAAACCGATGCATGGGTCGGTTCCATGGTTGATGAGAGCGCCGCGACAGTTGTAGCGACCAGTGTTGCCGTTGCTACCGGAATAGCAAACGTGAAGCTTACGCCCACAATGACCACAGCGCAGGAGTCCACCGAGCAGAAGCTCGCCTTTGCGCATTGCGCCGCGGGGCATCATGCCCTTGCTTGTGGCGTTATCGGCGATCAAACGCTGGTTCCTCTCGAAATCCGCCCAACTGAGGTAACCCTCATGATGGTCTGGGATCAAGACCTCCCAGTCGGCCCGCTCCCGCCTGAAACCGCGGACGATCCGCTTGCGCCCCTCTTCGATGGTGACACGGCTGCAAGTGCGGCCAAATGTATAAGCGCCGCCATAGATCGGGTTAGTGAGGATGTGGTGAACGGTATTGTAAACAGGCAGCTTCCAGACAATCGATCGTCCTGCCTCTCGTGTGTAGCAGATCGCTGGCAGCATGATCCCTTCGTTCCGGAGCGCGAGGTGAACCTGGCGAATGCTCTGCAGCTCGGAAAAGCGTTTGAAGACGAGTGCCAGAGCTTCGCGCACGCGTTGATCGGGATCCATCTCGATGCGATCATGCCGCGACTTCACATAGCCAACCGCGACCGTCAGGAAGAGCTCGCCGCGCCGTGCCTTAGCCTTGAGCGCCTCAAGTGAGCGGGCGCGCAGGATCGAGAGTTCGAGTTCGCTCATCGTTCCCTTCATGCCCAAAAGCATCCGGTCATTGGGATGACGCGGCTCATAGATGCCGTCCTCATCAATGATGATCGTACCGACGAGGCCGCAAAACTCGATCAGCGTGTGCCAATCGCGACCGTTGCGGGCGAGCCGCGACACCTCGATCGCCAGTACCGCGCCGACGCGACCTTCGCAGATAGCGGCCAGAAGCTTCTCGAAGCCAGGCCGGCTGACACCGGAGCCCGAGCGCCCGAGATCGTCATCGATAACGGTGACATCGCTCCAGCCAAGATCGCGGGCACGATCGGCCAAGCCATATTGGCGACGCCGGCTCTCCGGGTTGTTAGCGAGTTGGTCGGCTGTCGACTGGCGCACATAGACATATGCGCCGCGCGCAAAATGCTCAGGCAAAATCTTCATGGTCTGCCTCCTTCACTTGACTCGCTGCTTCCCTCAGCAGGGCCGAAATCAGCGGAAGGAGCCGTTCCTGCGCACCGACGGGAAAGGCTTTTACCGGCACCACGGGAGAGAACAGGTCTAGTTGTCGCGGCTTGCGCGGTTGCCTTTGCTGCATGGTCGTCTCCTCCACGACGCGAATCGTCGCGGAGCGATTTTAGGCAGTCATCGATCTCACGACGCAGATCGCGAAGGCACGCGAGCGAAAAACGTGGCATCTCCACTATCGCCATGGCCGACGCAGGTTCCTCGGTCATCCATACCGGCACCAGCGCCAGGCTGCCGTCAGGTTGGCGCCCGACATAAGCTGCCTCCCCGCAATAACGCTGCCTGCCAACGACAACGATCTTCTCGCTGAAGCGAGGGTGAAACGCATAGCAGACCTGCACCTCGCCACCGCTTCGCTGATATTGGGCATTATGAGCCCCGTTCGCCCGGAACCGGCAAGAGCCACCTTGCCAGCGCACTCGGTCTGGAAGCCGTCAAAGCCGGCAAAAGCGTCTCGTTCATCACGCTTGCGGACTTGATCGGTGCGCTTGCCAAGGCCGAACGGGAGGGCTCGCTGCGCGAGAGGATCCGCTTCTACTGCAGGCCATCTTTGCTGATCGTCGACGAGATCGGTTACCTCCCGGTCATACCCGGTGGTGGCAATCTGTTCTTCCAGCTGGTCAATGCGCGCTATGAAAAAGGGGCGATGATCCTCACCTCGAACCGAGGCTTTGCCGAATGGGGCGAAATCTTCGGCAGCCCCGTCGTCGCCACCGCGCTGCTCGATCGCCTGTTGCATCACGCCATCGTCATCCAGATCGATGGATCGAGCTATCGCCTCAGGCGACATGCAGACCTGCTGCCTGAGCATGTGCGCTCGACCGCCCGGATCACGCCGCCGGCGCCGACAGAAGCTCGTCGCCGCGGGCGACCGCCAAAAGATGGAGGTGTATCGATGCCCGGCTCCTGAACCTCAAACCGCAAAGTGGGGAATTTTACTTTGCCCGTTGCGGGGAAAATTACTGTGCCGTTGACACCAGCGACCTCACGACGCCGATATCGACGACCTGCTGCCATTCAACTTCGAAAGACCCGCCTGACCCGCCGACGTCGTTGCGGTGGCCTGGCTCGTCCAGCGTCAACTATGATGGCCGCACTGCCTCCGGAAGCAACGTGCTACGAAATGCGCGCTTACGATAAATCCGCCCATGCTTCAACATGAAACCACTGACCTGTTGGCGGTTCACGCGCTGAGCTTCGACTGCCGCAGTGCGCGTGCGAACCAGATCGCGCATCGCTTCATGGCCCTCGTCTGGGACCCATACTGGCGTAAGTTCTCCCGCGCGAAGCAGCTTTGCCAGACCCACCGCGTCTCGCCTGTTGGTCTTTATCCTGTCGCCCGGCTTTCTGGGGATCAATGATGGCGCCACGACTTCGCATGGATGGCCCATAGATCTGATGAGGCGATAAAGGCCGTAACCGGTAGGCCCCGCCTCGTAACAAAAATGGGCGCCGCCATGCTTGTCTACAATCCGCTGTATGACGCGCCGCATCGAGTCAGGCGACGCGTCAACTTCGCCCAGATATCGAACTTCACCTCCTCGCTCGTTATCCGCGATCGCGATCGCATTGCGCGATTTCGCAACATCGATTCCGATGAAAACGTCTGTATGGTTCTCCACGGCTCGTCCTCCTGCGTTGAGGATCGGCTCGGACGGTCCGAGCAACCCTCGGAACCACAGTGTAGGGCGAGCCACCCTCCATGCCGAGCGAGGACATACGGTCTAACCGCCAACTCGGCGACACGCTGGACAAGCATCCTCGTCTCTGCCTGGTATGGCCATGTCAACGGCAAGACGCTCGAGATCACATCCGACATCGCCTTATGGTACAGGCCGGGCACCCCGGTCTTGCCGGTCCGCTGGGTTCTGGTTCGCGACCCTGACGGAAAGCGCGACCCACAGGCATTCTTCAGTACCAACATCACCCTCGAGCCCGCCGACATTATCGCCCTCTACGTCCGCCGATGGCAGATCGAGGTCACCTTTGCCGAAACCCGAGCTCACCTGGGTGTCGAGACACAGCGCCAGTGGACCGACAAAGCCATAGCGCGAACCACACCGGCGCTGCTGGGTCTCTACACTCTTATATCGCTATGGGCCTGCGATCTGCTGACCAATAAAAGCACCCCTTATTCCGCCGCATGGTATCGAAAAACCAGCCTGACCTTCAGTGACGCCATCGGTGCCGTTCGCCTCCAGCTCTGGGTCGGCGACATTAATCAACACTCCCCGCCGGACCGAGAACCGCACTATATTCCGACAACCCGCCTCGTACGTATGGCTCAAGCACTATGCTTCGCTACCTAATCGTACAAAGTCGAGCTTAGAGCCTGCTTCGAAAGTCGACCTACGGCGACTTTCGAAGCAGGCTCTTAAGCGTCAAATAAATCCGACTAGATCGTGTCCCACGAGGTGGTGTAGGTGGGGTCTGAGGTGGTCACCGTGATTTTCGGATAGGTTTGGGTTGCGAAGCTCGAACCTGACGGAAGGAACCACGATGACCGACCCTATGATGCACTTGCGTTTGCTGGTGGAGAAGACCCCGGACGCTGATATTTTGCGCGACATGATCGCGTTTGCGGCCGAGCGGTTGATGGAGATGGAAGTCGGCAACTTGACCGGCGCTGGCTACGGCGAGAAGTCGTCTACCCGGCTTGTCCAGCGCAATGGCCATCGTGAGCGCGACTGGCAGACACGCGCCGGAACAGTAGAGTTGCGCATCCCCAAGCTCCGCAAGGGCAGTTACTTCCCCGGTTTTCTGGAGCCACGCCGGATGGCCGAGCGGGCGCTGACCGCAGTGATCCAGGAAGCCTACATCCAGGGGATATCGACCCGCTCGGTCGACGATCTGGTCAAGGCACTGGGTATGGATGGCATCTCCAAAAGCCAGGTCAGCCGACTATGCGAAGAACTCGACGAGCGCGTCCACGCCTTCCTGGATCGCCCGATCGAGGGCGACTGGCCGTATCTCTGGAGGGAGTGTCATGATTTCCGTGTGTGGGCGGGCATAATGGGTAAAAAGGGAGTCCCACTATGTCTCGACGCAAAGAGCCTGCTATACCGAATGAGCTTCTCGATCAGCTTTTGGCGGGCGGCGCTGCCAGCGCCGCCTTCGAGCAGGGCGGTCTGCTCGATTCGCTGAAGAAGGCGCTGACAGAGCGTGCCCTGAATGCGGAGATGGATCACCACCTCGCTGGCGAAGACGGCGCCGGCAACATGCGCAACGGCTACGGTCGGAAGACGGTGATGACCGACACTGGCAAGTTGGCGATCGACGTGCCGCGCGACCGCCAGTCGAGCTTCGACCCACAGTTGATCGCCAAGTATCAACGCCGCTTTCCTGGCTTCGACGACAAGATCGTGTCGATGTACGCGCGCGGCATGAGCACCCGCGAGATCACCAGGCATCTGCACGATCTTTACGGCATCGACGTCTCACCCGATCTGATCAGCACGGTGACCGACGCCGTGCTCGATGAGGTCGCCACTTGGCAGCAGCGGCCGCTCGATCCGGTTTACCCGCTGGTCTTCTTCGACGCGATCCGGGTCAAGATCCGCGACGAGGGCATGGTGCGCAACAAGGCGATCCACATTGCGCTGGGCGTCCGCGCCGACGGCGCAAAGGAGGTGCTCGGCCTGTGGCTCGAGCAGAACGAGGGAGCCAAGTTCTGGCTGCGGGTAATGAACGAGCTTCGCAACCGTGGCGTCGAAGACATCCTGCTGGCCGTCGTTGACGGCCTGAAGGGCTTTCCCGATGCGATCACCGCAGTGTTCCCTGAGGCGATCGTCCAGACCTGCATCGTTCACCTGCTGCGCAACTCGATGGACTTCGTCTCCTGGAAGGACCGCAAGAACCTCGCCAGCGCGCTTAAGGAGATTTACCGTGCCACCGACGCGGATGCCGCCGAAAAGGCGCTGACGGCATTTGAGGCCGGCCCTTGGGGGCAGCGCTATCCCGCCATCGGTCAGAGCTGGCGGCGCGCCTGGGGCGAGGTGATCCCGTTTTTTGCGTTCCCCGACGAGGTCCGCCGGATCATCTACACCACGAACGCGATCGAAGCTTTGAACTCGAAGCTCAGGCGGGCTGTCAGGGCCAGGGGACACTTCCCCAGCGACGAGGCCGCCACCAAGCTGCTCTATCTCATCTTGAATCGGTCGGAGAAAGAGTGGAAGATGCCACCACGTGAGTGGACCATGGCGAAGGCACAATTTGCCGTGATCTTCGGCGAACGTTTCATCAGAGCCATGGCCGCCTGATGATCAACCGCCCGCCCGCACACGGAAATCATGACACTCCCATCTCTGGATCGATGCAACCTATGTGAAGGTCCGCCAGAACGGGCGGATCGTCTCGGTTGCAGTGATCGTCGCGGTGGGTGTGAACAGCGACGGTCGCCGCGAAGTTCTCGGCATGGACATCGGCCCTTCGGAAGCAGAACCCTTCTGGACAGCCTTCCTGCGCAAGCTGACGCGCCGGGGTCTGCGCGGCGTGAAGCTGGTCATCTCCGACGCACACGAAGGCATCAAGGCGGCCGTCTCCAAGCTGCTGTGTGCTACCTGGCAGCGCTGCCGCGTCCACTTCATGCGCAATGCCTTGGCCCATGCCGGCAAGAGTGGCAGGCGCGTCGTCTCCGCGTTTATCGCCACCGCCTTCGCCCAGGAAACGCCCGAAGCTGCAAGCCAGCAATGGCGTTCCGTGGCCGATCAGGTGCGACCCAAACTGCCCAAGCTGGCAACCTTGATGGACGATGCCGAACCCGATGTGCTAGCCTACATGACCTTCCCCAGGGAGCATCGCGCCAAGCTGCACAGCACGAATCCCATCGAGCGGCTCAATGGCGAGATCAAGCGCAGGACCGAGGTGGTCGGCATCTTCCCGAACGAAGCCGCGATCACCCGCCTCGTTGGCGCCATTCTCATGGAACAGTCCGACGAATGGGCCGTCCAGCGCGCACGCTACATGACACTTGAAACAATGGCACCGCTCAGCGACAATCCCATCATCATGCTGTCGGCAGTGCCGGGCACATGATCGGCTCAAACTGACGCCGGAAAGAGCGGGGATCGACCCCAGCTACACCACCTCCTGGGACACGATCTATGGCGTGGCTGGTCCCGCCTTATGGACATGAAACTTGGAATTGATCTCGCCGGGCGCACTTGTGGGTAATTGAAAGGTTCCGTCGGCGCTTACACCTCACCGCCATTGCCTACAATCTCAAGCGCACCATGAATATCCTCGCAGCCCAGGCATAACAGGGCCACCGGTCATGGCCTCAGAGGCCGCAACGCAGCGCGATCAAAGCTGAAGACAGAAAAATAAATGCATTTCAGTCTCCTACAACCACCCGCACACAGGTCTCATAACTCGCTGGAAATAGCAATTTGATCCGACCCAGATTTTGCGGGTTTCCGGTCTGAGTGCTAATAAAACAGGGAGCGACGTGGAAAAGCATACCGTCAACATTCTAGGTCTGATGGATGGTTATATGCTCAAGATTCCTGCGGTAATTTCGCTCCTCTTTGATATTCCAAGCTTACGATAGCCTTGCTTCCGGTACGATGCGACGGTGCTGGGCGTTATATTCAATAGCCGGGCAATCTCTTTGGCGCAGAAGCCGTCTGCGAGCATGCTCAGTGTTTGTGATTCACGCTCTGTCAAAATACTATTCTTTTGCTCCAACGGGTTTTGGCTTATATTCAACCATGGGCCACGTATTGGCCAGACATCGCCGAGAGTGAATTCAGCGAGTCGATGCAATCGCTTGAACCAACGCGACCGAGATCGCATCTTATCTGGCCCTACCGCTGCGACAATGAGTTGCCTAGCCGATTGGATGTAACCCAATTGCGCCTTTGCCAATCCGGCCAAAGCGTAGCCCAAGGTCAGGTTGTTGCCATGCCCTCGATAGGACAAGGCACGATTAAGCGGTTCGAGAATCGCCAAGGCCTCCCCCCCATCTCCTGCGGCAAGCGCCTGCCAAGCCTGTGCCAGTCGCGCCAATTCGACGAGGTGGGGATCAGTCGGTGCGGAAATGATATTCGGTTCGAGTGTGCCGAACAGATCTGACGCCTGTTCCAGCGCACCATATTCGAGACAAAGAAATATCTTGCGGATCGTCAATTCCGCAGTGATGCGCTGCCATCCTTCTCGCTGTGCCAGGGCTATACCGCGATCCAGATGCGAGAGGCCGGCAGCAAGATCGCACTGCGCAGCGATCATTTCAGAAGTACAAAGATAGAAGCACAGAGAATTAGGCGGCCAGCTATCATATCCTGCCAGTATACGGCCTTCAATGGCTGTGATTTCGGAAAGGCTCAACAACTCATCATCGTGCTCCCACCCAACGAGCATGTTCACATTCTGGATCATGCTCTGGTGACGCTGCAAATCGATGCCGTTCAGCCGCCTTCCTGCCACATGCTCAGCCTGTTGCAGAGATGCAGCGGCCCTCGACAAGGCGCCAATACGAAAGCTCGCAAGGGCGCTGAAGACCAAGGCATAAACCTGGGCGTAGAACAACCCGCTCTCCTCTGCGCCCTCCGCCGCTGCCTGCAGCCAGCGAAGGGATTTTTCATAGTCGCCAACATCGTAGTAGGCATAAGCGCGGAAATGAGTGTTGAGCACGAGTTGCACCCTGTGATCAACGCTCGGTTCATCCGCCATTTGTCGACGCAGCCGATCCACAAGATCGGGCGTAATCATGCGGTTCTGGTAATGAGCTACCAGCAAATCCAGCACTACATATTCGGACTGTGCGACCCCCGAGGGTGTGCCAGAAAGAAGTTCTTGCCTGAGCCCGGCTACGGTGCTCCAAGCCTCGGCGATTCGCCCACTTTGCAGTTGTGCATAGGCCGCAGCGACTCTGAGTTGCACATCCGACGGAGCGGCATTAACAAGGTGGCAGAGACGATCGAGCGTACCAGATCCTATCTGCAATGCCGTGTTCCATCCGCCGGCCCTGCGTAGCAGTTCGGCTGAATATTTGGTGTCACCAGCCTCGACCGCATGGAAGACAGCCTGTGCCAGGTCACCCCTCAGTTCAAACCGCTTCGCGATCCGCCGATGAATTTCGGCACTGCCCAATGCCGTTGATCGGCGGGCAAGGTGACGGATCAGTTCGTGAACCCGATAGGCCCCATCTTCTCCACCTTCTCCAAAAACTTCAAGCAAGCCATAGTGACCATGCAGCCGTTCGAGCAAGGGAATGGCATCTGTAAAACCGAGCACTTCCTGGATAATGGCGGGCGAAAGCTGCGAAATTTTCATCGCAAGATCCAGTACCTCCCGTTCCCTGCTGTCCAATTCACAGTATATCTCTTCAAGGAAATAATAATCGGCATCCTCAAGGCATACATGACCCAGCGCGAAATCGAGCATCGCACTTGGCCAGCGGCGAGCAACATTATGGAGCAGGCGCACCAGCGCGGGCCAGCCTTTGAGCCGATACCGCAACGCATCCACCGCATCGGCGGAAATGGCGCGCGGAAGCAGAGCTTGAAGCTCGACGGAAGAGTAAGCCAGATCGGCCCATCCGCGTATTTCCAGCCGACCGGCCAGTCCGGACTGACAAAATGCGTCACATAATGGTTTCCGACTAGTCGCCACAATTTGCAGTCCCGGCGCTGAACGCAATAGGAATTGACTAAGTACGGCCACAATCGATGGCGCAACATGGTGAATATCGTCGAGGAAGATCACCGTGCGGCCCTGCGAAGTGGAAAATCCGGTGGCCGGACCACTTATTTCTCGATCATCCGAGGGTCCGAATAAATTATACAGCGCGGCATGCAGGCAGACAAGGACATGCTCCGCGTTACAATTCGTTTCGCGAAACGACAGCCAGGCTACGTTCGCGCCCTGCGCTTTGAGATATGCCCACCATTGGCGAACCAATGTTGTCTTGCCGAATCCGGCCGGTGCTTCGATCAGTAACAGCGGAGAAGAGGGGAAGCCGCCGGGCCCGCCGAACTTTAGCGCCCTGTCGATTTCTTCGACGAGAGGGGGTGGGGGAACCAGCTTGCTGCACAACAGGCAATTCTGTTCCGAACAGACAGAATGCATTACCGACAACGCTGTGCTCCTTCCCAAGATATGAACGAACACCTCTCCTCAACTCTCTTCAGAGTTCCAAAAGGTTATCATGAATGCATAGATGATCAACCATGTCCCGCATCAAGCGTCGTTTCCTCCTGCCCGCTCAACGCCACAACCACCGCGTCGAGAAACAACTCGCATGCGGCCAGTTGCGAAAGCGCCACGAATTCATTGGCCTTATGCGCCTCGTCTATGGAACCCGGACCGATCACGACCGCTGACATGCCCGCTCGCTGAAACTGACCGGCTTCGGTGCCATAGGATACGGCACAGGCGTCGTTACTGAAATCAGCCAGAAGCGCTCGCACAAATGTCTCGGCCGCGCCTTCCGACTCGGGAGCAAGTGCCGGGACATTGGCAAGAACGCGCGTGCCTATCGTTACGCCAGAGTGAGAGCGTGCGGCAGGCCCCGCTACCGCCTGCTGAAGTGCGTCCATCCGCCCGAGCACCGTATCGCCATCGGCATCGGGAATACCCCGCACGTCCCAGTCGAACCACGCCTGCCCAGCCAGAATATTGACAGCGGTTCCCCCGCCGATCCGGTTGACCGAGATGGTGGCCCGATCGGGAAGGAAGCGGTCGTCGCGATGCGTGTCAGCCAAGTCGGCCTCCATATCCTTCATCCCGGCAATCATGCGTCCGGCCAGATCAATCGCGCTCACGCCGTGATGCGCCATGCTCGAATGCGCTTCTACGCCGCTGATCTCCGTGCGGGCGACGGTCACGCTCTTGTGCGCGTTCACGATCCGCATGCTGGTTGGCTCGCCTATGAGCGCGATTGCAGGAGGGATGGGCAGATTTGTCAGCCAGTCGATCAGATACGGCGCACCAAGACAGCCAACCTCTTCGTCATAGCTGATTGCCAGGTGGATGGGGCGCTCCAGCGGCGCCTCGCGATGCCGTTCAAGCGCGGCGATCGCACAGGCGATAAAGCCCTTCATGTCTGTCGTGCCCCGCCCATAGAGCCGTTCGCCGTCGCAGCGCATGGTGAAAGGGTCGCTGTCCCATGTTTGGCCTTCGACCGGTACGACGTCGCTGTGCCCCGACAGCACTACACCGCCTGGACGATCAGGGCCAATCATCGCCCACAGATTGGCCTTTTTCCCGTCAGCAGAAGGCAGGATGCGATGCACGATCCCGAGGCTGCCGAGCCTCGCGGCCACATAGTCGATCAACGCCATATTGCTGCGTGAGGATACCGTGTCGAAGGCAATCAGGTGGCCCAGCAGTTCCACCGTTTCGGTGGAAGGAAGTTCAGGCATCGTTCGCCTCCGCATATGTGCAATGCTTACAGAGCAGGGCAGTTACCATTTCAGGCACCTCCATCATCGGCAGATGGCCGATACCGTCAAGCCCGACGAACCGCCCGCGAATGGCGTTTGCCATCGTCGCGCCCGCTTCAGGCGGACAGGTCGCGTCTTCGCTGCCATTAACGATCAACGCGGGAGCACGACATCGCATAGCCTGCGCCGTCACGTCGGTCGCAAAGGCGCCACGGATGATTGCTATGATAAGCTCAGCATCGCGGCCGCTGGCGATCGAGATCGCTTTGTTCACCAGTTCCCGCGTCCGCGACGCCTTGCCGAATGCGGTCGGCAGAAGCATCTGAATCAAACCATCGCCGCCCTGCTCGGTGGCAGTGAGGGCCAGCGACGCAATCGCCTCGTCAGGGAGGTGCAGCGTAAGTGCGCCCCCAAAAGACGCGATCGACACGATACGCTGGGGCACATCCGCGTCGAGCAAGATGCCGACTGGCCCCCCGATCGAGCCTCCGGCAACATGCACGCGCGGCACCCGGAGGTGGTCAAGCACGGCGAGCACGTCCGCGGCATAGTCCGCAGCGCGAAACGGCCCGTCCTTCCCGGAAGCGCCATGCCCCCGCAAATCGGGCACAATAACCGGCCGTATCAGCGAGAGCGCGGCCGCCACGCGGTGCCACACCCCGCCCCCGGTATTGACGGGGTGCACAAGAATGAGCGGGGTCGCCCCTGTTCCGGGCCAGCCGTACAGGTTCACCGCCAGTCGCCCTGTCGACCCCGCAACGATTTCATGCAGAACATCTGCCACCGTCAACGGCCTGCCGCTAGGAGAGTGGCGGCAGCTTCAGGTGGCAAGAAGCCGACCTTACCCAACCCTGATATGAAGGTCGCCAACTTGGGTTGCCGCGCAAACAGCGCGGGCGCTCTGGCCGCTGCTTCCTCCATCCGCCCGAAACGCGCGAGCAGAACGGCTTCCCACAAGCTGGCTTCCTGTAGCGCCTCGCCCCCCGCGAGCCTGCTTTCCCGCAATGCCGCCAGCGCAAGATCGAGATCGGCGGGTTTCGTTTCCGCGACCGGCGTGAACAACGGCCCCTCATCGAAAAGGATGCCGCCGATGTTACGATAGGCGCGCCGCAGCGCCGCGAGGCGTCGCAATTCCACCAAAGGCGTATCGTGATCGTCAACCCGCTCGTCGTGGAGTATTGCGTGCCAAGGCTGAGGGGTGCGATCCGTTCCGACGATCAAAAGCCCCGCTGATTGCCTGCCGCGTGCGTCGCCGCCCGCTGCCTCCGCCGCATCCAGCGCTGCGAGCAGGCGACCGGCGAAATCGTCGCCACTGCCTTGATAGGCAGCCAGCATCGCATCGGGGATGCCGGGTGCCGCAAGCATATTGCCCTGCGCGGCCGCTCCATCCCTGAGGCGATGTTCAGCGAACACGACACAGCGCTTCCCGGTAAAGCTGGCCACTTGTCCCGACGCATCGACAATGCCGACCTGCCGTACGTCCCGGCCAGGATCGAGACGCAGCAGCGCATCGAGGACCAGAGGGGCGGACAATCCAGCGCGCAGCATGTCCATTCCCAACGCACCATATTGGCGTGAGGCGAAGGCCTGCGTGGCGATCGCCCCCACGCCGGCCTCCGCAAAGCTCGCCACACTGGCTGCCGCAAAGAAGTGCGACTGGACCGCAACCCCGAAACAGCCCGTTTCCGGGTCGCGCGCGACGATGGAATAGGTCACGCCGGATCGAACCTCTTTTCGACATCGGTTCGTTCGGGCGAACAATGGAAATGCCACATCCGCCATTCCGAGTTGCCATTGCCGTCGTCGCGACGATAGCATTCGGTGATGCGGAACGGCAGCGTGACAAGGTCCCCCTCGCCACCCATATCGCCCATGCCGCCGGTGATCATCTTCATCACGCAATCGGCCTCAAGCGTCAGCCAGCCGATGTCGGCGGTCGCAACGATCGACTTGTTACGAATATTGGCGAGTTCGAGAATCTCAAACGCGGCCTTCATGTGGGCGGGTTCCCACAGCTTCTCCATCTCGGAAACACCGTCATAGCGATAGCCATTGAGATTATAGTCGAAGAAGCGCTCGCCAGCGAACACGCCAGGCAGCAAATGACTCTTCAAATCGATATTGGCTTCGAACCAGATATCGTGCAGCCGTTGGATTTCAGCCGTAGCTTCGGCAACCGGATCGGTCATATGCAGTCTTTCCTATAAAGTGGTCGATGAAGAGTGCCGCGCGGGTGAAGGCGTAGAAACCTGCCTAAAAAGGGGGGTGCCAAGTCAGCGGGCGTATCGAGGTCGCAAGCAAGGCCGGGACGGTAGATTTCCACAAGGCGCGCACCGATCCGGCGGCTCTCGGCACGATGCCGGAACAGGCTGGCTTCGCCATGGCTATATGCAATCAGCCCGGGCGGACGCAGCAGCAGCGCGTTCGTACCCGTCCCGTACCGGTCAGCCGCGATGACCACATCGGCGTCGGTCGCCAGCATCGCCCGCAGATCACCCTGACCGAGCCATGGCAGATCGGCACTCAGGGTGAGCAGAGCGGTCGCGCCTCGCGAGCGGGCATGGCAGGACGCCATGGCAAGCGCCGCGTTCAGCCCCTCTCCTTCGTCCGACAGACACTCGACTCCGTGGCTTCGCGCCAATTCATGCAGGTCAGGCGATGCGCTGACCAGCAGGCAACGGACGGAGCAAACGACCTGCGTTGCGACGGTCAGCGCATGGTCCGCCATCGCCCGACACAGCCATGCGCGCGCCGCAGGGGTTAGCATCCCGGCGAGCCGGGTCTTTCCACTCTCGGGCGGTTTGGCGGCAATGGCCAACCACAAACTCATAGCAGCCGCCGCGCAAAGTCGACGACTTCGCGCGCCACCTGCTCACGCGCCACTGCATCGGCCATCACGATATTGGTCGCGTGGACCTCCACATCCGGCACGTTCCGATCCGCGTCCAGCCGGTCGATCACGATGCCGTCGATCAGCCCGTCATAAAGCGCCGCTATGCCACGTGGAGAAACGGATATGTCGAAATCCGCCATCATGCGCGCCAGCGGTCCCTTGATGGCGGCACCGGCGACAATGGGAGACACGGCCACGATTGGCACGCCACGGCGCTTCATCGCCGCCCGAACACCGGGCAGCGCGAGGATCGGAGCGATGCTGAGATAGGGATTGGACGGGCAGAGAATGATCGCCTCCAGCGCGGGCGACGCAAGTGCTCGGCTCAGGGCCGGACTCGGCGTCGCCTGCTCGACACCGGCATAGGATAGGCCGCGCACGCGTGGCGCGCACCTGCGGCGGACGAAATAATCATGGAAAGCCAGCGTCCCCTCGTCGGTTTCCAGAACCGTCCGCACCGGATCGTCTGTCATAGGAAACAGCGCGTGTCGGACGCCCAGCGCGTGCGCAAGGTCGCGCGTGATAGCGGTCAGGGTGTCGCCAGCGTGCAGCCGCCGCGTTCGTTCCGCCTTGGTCGCCAGATCTCGATCGCCCAGCCGGAACCAGTCCGGCCCGCCCAGCCGCTCCACGGCGGCCATGAATTCCCAGCTTTCGTCCGCCAGACCCCAGGCGGTGACGGGGTTGGCAATTCCCGCCAATGTGTACATCACCGTATCAACATCGGGGGAAACGAGGAGGCCGAAATGTTCGCTGTCATCGCCAGTATTGACCGCGATCGCCAGCGCATCCGGCGGCAATATCCGCGCGAGTCCGTCCGCCAGCTTCGCACCACCGACTCCGCCTGCCAGCGCCAATATCATGGCTCAGCCGAACAGATCGAGTGCGGGAGGTCGAATGAGATCGGCAGCACTGCCGTTCATCGCCACCGGCGCCAGGCCACGGATCAACACTGCGGGCACCCCCTCGTCGGATTGCCCCATGACGAGGGAAGCTGCGGCGGCCACCTCATCGGCATAGCCCAGTTCGCTGCTCTGGAGCGGGCGACCGTTGAGGTCCAGTCGTCCGCGCAGGTCCAGCAGCCCAGCCATGCCGCTGATGCCGATCGCAGTACCAATCGTGCCATTGCGCCATGCCCGTCCAATACTGTCGATCACCAGCACAGCAATACGCTGCCCCGTGCTCATCGACAGCGCCTCCCTGATTCTGCGGGCCGATCCATCGGGGTCGAGCGGAAGCAGGAGCACCTGATCCTGATCCAGCGCCACGTTCGAATGATCGATCCCGGCATTGGCGAGGACGAACCCCAGGCGATGGCGCACGATGATGAGGTTGGGCCGCACGCGCACCACCGACTCCGCCTCTGACAGGATTAATTCGACCAGCCGGGGGTCCTTGCCGCTTTCCGCCGCCAGCGCCCGGGCATTGGACGATGGCGTAACGTCGGCCAGCGCGACCATCTGCCCCTCTGCCTTGGAAACGATCTTCTGCGCCAGCACGATCACATCGCCCGTGGTCAACTCCAGCGCGGATGCCGCAAGGCTGTCGAGGAGCATCGCCGGCAGATCATCGCCAGTCCTGACGATCGGAATACCATGCAGCGCGATGATGGACAGGGCGTTCATGGCGATCAGGAAGCCACCGGTTCTTCTTCCGCCGGAAATGCGCCATACAGTGTCGTCCGGCGTCGCGGCACGCGACCGACGGACCCGATCAGCCGTTCCATCGCATCGGGCGTCATTTCCTGACCAAAGCTGGCGCCTGCCGCGCGCGAGATGCTCTCGTCCATCAGCGAGCCGCCCAGATCGTTGACGCCGGCAGTAAGGCAGGCCCGAATGCCAGCGTTGCCTAGCTTGACCCATGACGCCTGAATGTTGATGATGAGCGGATGAAGGACCAGACGGGCGATCGCATGCATCAGCAGAACCTCGCGAAACGTCGGTCCACGCCGCGACTGGCCCTTGAGGTACATCGGCGCTTCCATATGGACGAACGGCAGCGGCACGAACTCCGTGAAGCCGCCTGTCCTGGCCTGCACCGCGCGGATGCGCAGCAGGTGCCGTGCCCAGTGCAGCGGTTGTTCGATATGGCCGAACATGATAGTGGCGGTCGTGCGCAGACCGACCAGATGTGCGTCCTCGACCAGCGACAGCCACTCGTCCGTCGACAGCTTTCCCGGGCATAATCGGGCACGTACCCCGTCATCGAGGATTTCCGCCGCCGTCCCCGGCAGGCTGCCAAGTCCTGCCTTACGGAGCCGCGCGAGGAACACCGCCGGTGCCAGCCCGAGCGTCCGCGCGCCCTGCGTCACTTCCAGCGGCGAAAAAGCATGCACATGCATGTCCGGACAGGCCTGCTTCGCAGCCTCCACGATCGAGAGGTAGGTATTGCCATCGTAGGAAGGATGGATGCCGCCCTGCATGCAGACTTCGGTCGCGCCGCGCTGCCATGCTTCAGCCACGCGTCGGCCGATCTCTTCCAGGTCGAGCAGATAGGGCTTGCCGCGCAATGCCTGATGCCCCCGCCCTTTGGAAAAGGCGCAGAAGCGGCACGAATAGATGCAGATGTTGGTGTAGTTGATGTTGCGGTTGACCACATAGGTCACCTCATTGCCAACCGTCCGGCGGCGCAGCAGATCGGCGCGTTGGCAGATCCGTTCGACATCGCTGCCACGCGCGGAGAACAGGCGAACGATCATCGCCTCATCCGGCGCGTGCCCGGCTGACAGTGCATCGAGTGCGGCGGTGATCGCCTTGTCCTTGATGTCATCGACGAAAGCTATCTGCGGCACCGCCATCTCGCGACCCGGCGCCCATTTGGTATCGCGCAGCAGCCCTTCGGCATCGGACTGTTTCAGTACCGGGCCAATCATGCGTGCGTCCTGCCAGCGCACGACATCCGCCATATAGGGCGAATGGACAGGGAGCCGGGCGACCAGCCGCTTGCCTCCCGCCGCCGTGCGTGCGCGCAGCTCGGCAAGGTGCGGCCACGGCGCTTCGGGATTGACATGGTCTGGCGTCACCGGAGAAACGCCGCCCCAGTCGTTGATTCCCGCTGCAATCAGCATCGGATAGCTTTCGGGCGTCAGGTTGGGCGGCGCCTGGATCGTCATCGCCGGTCCGAACAACAATCTCGCCACGGCAATCGTCCAAAGCAAGTCGTCCAGCGTCGGCTCGGGAACCCCGGCCATCCGCGTTCCGGGCTTGGCGCGGAAATTCTGAATGATGATTTCCTGGATATGCCCATGTTCGCGATGGAGGTCGCGCAAAGCCAGCAGCGCGGCGATGCGATCCGTTCGTGTCTCGCCGATTCCAATCAGGATGCCCGAAGTGAAAGGGATGGACAATGTGCCTGCCAGCCGGATCGTCTCCAGCCGCCGTTCGGGCAGTTTGTCGGGAGAGCCGTAATGCGGCCCGACCCGCTCGGCCAGCGCTGGCGCCACCCCTTCGAGCATCAGGCCTTGGCTGACCGACACCCGGCGCAACATGGCGAGGTCTTCCGCTCCCATCACCCCGGCGTTGACGTGTGGTAGCAGACCGGTTTCCTCGGCGACCAGGCTGCACATCTCGGCCAGATAGGACAGGGTCGTCTCATGGCCCAGCCGCACCAGTTCGTCGCGCACGGAAAGGTAGCGCAGTTCCGGTTTGTCCCCGAGTGTGAAAAGTGCCTCCGCACATCCCGCTGCCGCGCCCGCACGCGCCACGGCCAGCACCTCGTCGCGCGTCATGAACGCCGCTTCTCCGCGCCGGGGCGGGTGCGCGAACGTGCAATAGCCACATGCGTCGCGGCAAAGCTGCGTGAGCGGGATGAAGACCTTGGGAGAATAGGTCTGGATGATGCCATGCCCCGAGTCCCGCAGCGCCGCCGCCCGCATCATCAGCGTTTCAAGCGTCTCTGTCTCGAACATCTGCGCGAGTGCCGCTGCCTCGGTCATTTTGCCAACGCGGGGAGGATGGAGCGAGCGCACAGATCGATCTGGGCCGAGATAGCTTCGTTGTCATGGGCAACGAGCACGAGCACGACCGATGTCGCGCCTGCTTCGTGCAGCGCTCTGATTTGTGCAACGCAATGGTCGGGCGTGCCCCAGACCCCCAGCCATTCGAGCCATTCGTCGGGCATTTCGCGTTCGATCACATCGGCCCCGCCACGTGCGATCATGTCGGCAAGCTGGTCGTTTATGCCGTAGCAGCCGGTTAGATCGGTGGGGCCCATGATCGCAAGGTAGAAGGCCAGCATCGGCTTGATCGCGGCGCGTGCCGTCGCGGCGTCCTCGTCAAGCGCGGCGAGCACATAGGTCGGCAACGTTAACGCTTCCGAGCGCCCAACTGCGTTGGCGGCCTCTGTCAGGCGCGCACGCGCTGCGGCCACATAGCGCGGCCCTGCCAACACCGAAATTACCAGGCCATCGCCGATCTCGCCGGTCAGGTCGATCGACTTCGGCCCGACGACAGCGGTCAGAACCTTCTGCTCAGGGGCTTTATGCGTCAGTGAGATGGCACCGAAGGTGAAATACTGCCCTTCGGTATCGAGGGTTTTTCCGGCCAGCAATGCCTTTATGCCTGTCACACATTCCCGCATGGAGGTGAGCGGCGATTTCGGCAGCACCCCCATCTGCCGCATCCACACAGAGGCACCATGGCCGATCGCTAGGTCGAAGCGACCAGGAAACGCCGTCGCGAGCGTCGCGGCTTCCATCGCTGTAGCGGCTGGATGGCGCGCGACCGAAGCAACCGCGCCCAGCCCGATCCGCAATTTCTGCGTCGCGGCGAGCGCGATCGCTGCGCTCGAGAAACCAGCCAGCATGAAATAGTCTTCGCTGACCCAGAATTCATCGAATCCGGCAGCTTCGACCGAAGCGGCGAGCGGCGCAATACTCGCAGCCGACGCAGTACCATGCAGGAGAACGCCTAGCCGGATATTCTTATGTTCGGTCATTTCAGTCCTCTAGGTAAGTGTCGGCGCGACGGGGCGTGCTGGCTCTTCAATGCGAGCTACCGCCTGTCCGGTTTAAAGGGAGGCGGGCGTTAGGCCGCCTCGGCCATCGCCTGGCGGGCAAGAGCCTGACGGATCGACATTGAAGCGGCATCACCCTGACTGAAGTTGCGAAGTTTTGCCCCAGTCAGCGAAATCCGAAGTTGCGATGCTTCAAGCACCGGCTTGTCCTCATACTCGAATGCCTGCCGATTGACCTGTTCGACCGCTTCGGTGAGGCCCGGCTGGCCAAGATGAAAGTCGCGCGCGAATGTCCAAAAATAGTGCGTCGTGGTCTCGGTTTCCGGAGTCAATAGATGCAGAAATGGGAGATTCCATCCTTCATCAACGGGCCTTCCCGCCGGAGTCACACAGAGTGAAAGATAGACATTGCCGCCCCCGGTCCAGCGCATGTGCGCATGCTGGTCGATCCGTTCCGACCGGTCCCAAGCCGCATGCCACACGGCTGGCGGTGGCACATTTGGAATATCATAGTGTAGCCGGATAGCCCCATCCTCGCGGACAACGCGATATTGCGCAACTTTGCTCGCGCCTGGTACGCCGACGCTGGTGGGATGCACATATTCGGCATGGGAGAGGTCGAACAGATTGTCGAGCATCAACAGATAGTCCGCCTCGACATGGGTGTATGATCCACCCTGCTCATATCCGGAACCCGGATCGAACTGCGGATAATGGGGCATCATCGCTTCATTGGCGGGCGCATCGCCGGGCCAGAACCAAACCAGGCCATAGCGCTCAATCACCGAAAAGCGACGCGTCCTGAGCGCCTCGGGCGGCCCGGGCACGTGTGGATTGAGCCGGCAGATACCATCGCCATCGAATTCCAGCGCATGATAGGCGCAGCGGATCCGCCCATCGCAGACAGTGCCCATTGAAAGCGGCACGGCCCGGTGGGGGCAAACGTCGAGCAACGCGGTCGCTGTGCCATCCGGCAGGCGAAACAACACGACAGGACTGCCCAGCAAAGTGCGCGCAACAGGCGCTTCTGCGGTCACTTCCTCGGCGCGGGCCGCGACATACCAGCAGTTACGGACGAAACTCATTGCACGCTCCAAACAGATGACTAGACCGAAGGCTCAGAAGACTGGATTGCACTCCCTATCGGTCCGCAGCGCCAGCCATCCAAAAGGGGGGGAAGGAGCCTTCCAACCTCCGCGCCGGCACTCCCAAAGCGTCGGCGCGCTACCTCAGGAGGACGTTCCATTGACCACTCGATCGTGTGTAGTGACACGCGCGCCGCTCATTCATCGTCTGGGGATGGAGCCGCGTGTCCGGATCACGCTTGTCGAAGCGCCACGCGGCTATGGCAAGACCCTGTTTCTTCAGGAATGGGAAGACACGATCCGCCGTCGGGGAATACGCACGGCGTTACTTCCGGGAACACGCCTGGCTGCCAGTGAACGCTCGCTGATCGAAATGGTGGCGCAGGCACTGTCCTTGCGCGGAGCGACCGAAGAAATCACCTCCTTCAGCGAACTGCTGGCCGCGATCTCGATATTCTCCCGGACATTGGTCTTTTTTATCGACGATATCGAAGAACTCGGGGGTGAGGTTTTGAGCAGGCTTACGGCCCTGATCGACAATGCGTCCGACAAGGTCCGGTTCGTCCTCGCTTTCGCCCCACCGTGCCCCATCCCGGTCGGGCGCCATGCCGCCGCTGGCGGGTTGACGCGCGTGACATCGGAAGACCTGCTGTTCGGCATAGAAGACGCGCGCCAGTTCCTGCCTGAGGATTGCACGGAAGAAGATGCCCTGGAATTGCATAGCCTTACAGGCGGATGGCCGCTTGCATTGTCCGTCCTTTCCGGCGCGGAAGATCAGGTGGAAAGCGGTATCGAGGTGCTGCGCGCAATGATCGGCCAGCTACTGGAACGTCAAAGCGCCGCGGTACGCGAACTGCTCATCACCATGTCCATCACACCGGCATTTTCGAACCAGCACGCCGCATTTCTGATGGAAAGAGCCGATGCGCATCTGTTGATCGGTGAGGCCCGGCGTAGCGGATTTCCGCTCATCTACGAGGCGCGCACAGATTCCTATCGCTTCCATGGCGTCGTGCGCGATTTCCTCCGGGATACGCTGCAACAGGACGACCGCATCGACGAGCGGCGCATGCATGTTCGCTCAGCTCACTGGCACATCATGCGCAATGAGCCGCTGGAGGCGCTGCGTCATGCCCTGCCGGCCGGTGACTATGCGCTGACAGACTCGGTTACGCGGCTGCAGGGCAATGACTGGCCGATGGGGCTGATCAAGGGGATGTCGGGCTTGAAAGAGCTGTCGGCATTGCCGCTGGCTTCGCTCACGCGCGCGCCTCGCCTATGGATCGCCGTCATTTATGGGCTGATCCAGAATGGCGAGCTGGCGGCAGCAGATGCCCAGATGCGGCTGTTGCGAGCCTCCAGCATTACCGCCGATCCGGTATTTTATGCTGAACGAGACGCCATGAGCATCCTCTTGCGCCATTATCGTGACGAACCGATCCTCGACAGCGAGGTCACGCCCCTGATCGAACGCTGTGAGACGATGCGGACCCCGCCCGTTACCACCACCCTGATCCAATATAATCTGCCCATGTTCGCCGCCGTGGACGCAGCCGATCTGGTCCGCGCCCAACATTTTGGGGAGGCCGCCTGTATGCGCTATCAGGAGCAAGGCGCCATATTGGCGGACGTCTACACGCGACTACGTCTTGGTCAGACCATGCTTCGACAGGGATACCCCGCGCAAGCGCTTGAACAGTATCGGCATGTCCATTCGGAAACGACCCAACATCTTCTTAATGCTCCGCATCACCTGATGGGCCGCCTGTTCATTGCAGAGGTGATGCAGCATCAGGGGAATTTCGCTAAGGCAGAGGCAATGTTCGACCATTCGCTCGCCGTCATCGATCGGATGGAGCCGTGGCCACCTCTGGTCGAAGCTTATTATCGTGTCCGCGCCCGTAGCACGCTTTGGCACGGGGAACGCGGCCGGGCCATCGCAATACTGGACGAAGGACGTGAGCGCGCCCATCATATCGGCGCACCTCGCGTGCTCCTGTCATTGGGACTGGCGCGCGCAGAAATAATTGGCACGATTGATATGATCGATCATGTCGATAGCACCCTTGCGGCTCTCAGCGACCAGCCCCAGGGCACGGCTGTCTTTGCCCCCTGGCTCTGGTTTCAGGGGCGGCTTGCCCGGGCCAGGCTAACCCTGCGTATCGATCCAACTGATAGCGCAGCCCAGCTGGTGCGGCTTGCCAGTGAAGCGCATGACCGGGGATTGACGCTACTAGCCCATTCAGCAAGCCTGCTGAGCGGGCTGGTTCATGTCGCCGTCAGACAATTGCCCCAGAACGCAATCGATGCCATTCTATCGGACCAGCGCGATGCCCTGTTGGCCGGGCTGGTGATGGAAGAGATATGGCTGAGCGGGGACGCCCTGCGCTCGCTTCCTGCTGGTGCAGAGACACTCGAACGGGTCCTCGGTCTGATCGGTCATCACCAGAAAAATGAATCAATCGCGAGAAACAGAGGCGTTGCTGCTGGGCCTGTTGCTGCTACTTTAAGCCCCCGCGAGCGCGATGTCCTTGATCTTATGTTGCTGGGCCTGTCTGGCAGCGAAATGGCATCTCGCCTCAATCTCAGCGAAAGCTCGATCAAAAGCTATCGCAATGCTCTATACCGCAAGTTCGGTGTTCGGCAGCGCTCAGCACTGATCGCCGCCGTACGCGAATTTGGTCTGAGTGCGCGGCGACATTTACGATGGCCAGGTGCCGACAATTATGATGGCCGGTAGGCTCGCTGATCTGGCCCGTTTGCAG
>NZ_JBANFL010000031.1:0-44424 GCF_037154135.1 Sphingobium aquiterrae | reverse complement strand
AATCAGACCATGCCCAAGAGTCCAGAAAGACTCACCTTTCCCCGCCGCCCAGACTCCACTTCAAGGGAAAGCGACAGCCATGATCGTCGCGTTACTCAACCAGAAGGGCGGCGTCGGCAAGACGACGCTGGCGCTCCATCTCGCCGGCGAATGGGCTCGGCAGGGCGCGCGCGTAACGCTGGTCGATGCCGATCCGCAAGGCTCGGCGCTCGACTGGTCGCAGGTGCGTGAAGCGGAAGGCGCACCGCGTCTGTTCGGCGTACTGGGCCTTGCTCGCGACACACTTCACCGCGAGGTGCCCGAGCTGGCGCGCGCCGGTGACATGACCGTGATCGACGGGCCGCCGCGCATCGCCTCGCTCATGCGCTCGGCGTTGCTCGCGGCTGACGTGGTGCTGATCCCGGTGCAACCGTCGCCGCTCGACGGCTGGGCATCGGCCGAGATGCTGGCGCTGCTCACCGAGGCCCGCATCTATCGGCCGCAACTCGTGGCTCGCTTCATTCTCAATCGCTGCGCCGCGCGCACGATCATCGCGCGCGAGACCGGCGCGGCGCTGGCCGATCACGATCCGCCGCTGCTCGGGCCGCGCGTCGGCCAGCGCGTGATCTTTGCCGAAGCGGTGCAGCGTGGCCGGCTCGCGTTCGAGATCGACCCAGAATGTGCAGCCGCGCACGAGATCGCAGCGCTGGCCGCCGCGATCGGGATGATCGCGTGATGGCGGCCAATTCGCGCAAACCCGGTTTCGCGACCCGGCCCATCGGTGCCGAGCGGTGGATCAAGGCAAAACCCGCGTCACCCCCGGATATGCCGGATGCGTTCTCCGCCCGGCTGACGATCGACGTCACGCCCGCCATGCGGCGGCGGCTCAAACTCACCGCCGTGGCCCAGGGCACGAGCGTCGCCGACATGCTTCGCGCTCTTTTCGCGCGCGAATTTCCCGACCCATCAGGAGAAAACCCATGAACGACAACATGGCCGTAGGCGTGCCTGGCGGCGCTGTGCCGACCGCTCTGCGCGCTCCACTGACCGAGGTGGAAGTCACCTGGATCGAAAAGAAGATCGAACACTGGATACGCTTCGGCCGCGTCGCGCAGGACCGCATCGTGACACGGCGGACCCGCGTCATGAGCTTCCGACCGGGTACGGTCTTCGCGTTCATCCGCTGGGTTGCCAACGATTTCGGCACGATCGTCTCGCGCATCGACATCGTGCGTGCAGTGGCGCCGGGCGAACCTTACACCACGCTGCCGTTCGTCCGTCCCGGTGGCGAAATCCTTCTGCACATCGAGGGATGGCCGAAGGTCGAACAGGTGTTGCGCGCGATCGACGCGGTGGAAGCCACTGGCGTCGATCCGTGCGACGCCGCGCCCGATCACTGGCAGCATGTCCACAACCGCATCGCGGCCGGCCATCAGCCCCGCGACTACACGATCGAGCGTCATCAGGCGTGGCTTTTGCGTCGCGAGGTGCAGCCATGACGCGGTTCGGTTATGTGCTCGTGACGGTGCTCGCGGCCGAGTTGTTCGCGGGCCTGTTCATTGCCGTGGCGATCCTCGATCCGCTACCGCGCTTCATCTGGAACGCCAGCGCCAGCGCACCGATCGGCCTCTATACGCTGCACAGGACAGACGATCCTCCCATTGGCGCGCTCGTTGCCGTGGCCCCGCCAGCACCGCTTGCCGGCTGGTTGGCCGAACGCCACTATCTGCCGAAGAACGTGCCGCTCCTGAAGCATGTGGTGGCAACGGCGGGGCAACGGGTCTGCCGCACCAGCAGCATGATTACCGTTGCCGGCCAGATCGTGGGCAAGGCCCGCGAACGCGATAGCCGGGGCCGTGCGCTGCCGGTCTGGAAAGGGTGCCGGACGCTGCGCACCGGCGAGCTGTTCCTGATGAATCCCGCCGTGCCGGACAGTCTCGACGGCCGTTATTTTGGCCCGTTGCCCGCATCGACGCTGCTGGGCCGCGCGACACCGATGCTCACCCGCGATGTACCCGGCGCCTCGCTTCGCTGGCGAGGGTTCCAGCCATGACCATGCCCATTATCCGGCTGGTCGCGGGCATGGCGCTTGCCACCGTCGCGCAGCCGATCGGCGCGTCACCGACCGTCGCGCCACCGTCATCTGACGCCGCGGTTGTGCATCCGTTCGCTGCCCATGTCTCCGATGCGGCGCGGCGGTTCGGTATTCCCGAGGTATGGATATGGGCGGTGATGCGCGTCGAGAGTCGCGGCAATCCCCGTGCCGTCTCGCCGGCCGGTGCGATGGGTCTGATGCAGATCATGCCCGCGACCTGGGCGATCTTGCGCGCGCGTTACGATCTCGGCACCGACGCGTTCGATCCGCACGACAACATCGTGGCGGGCGCGGCTTTCCTGCGCCAGATGCACGATCGCTACGGCAACCCGACCGCAATGCTCGCTGCCTATAATGCGGGACCGGGCCGCTACGACGATTATATCGCGCGCGGCCGACCCTTGCCCGCCGAGACACGTGCCTATGTGGCACAGCTCGCCGACATCATCGGCGGGTCAAGCGAAACGCAGATTGCCGCCGAATCGCCGCCTGACCCGTTCGCCTGGCGCCGTGCGGCGCTGTTCATCCGCACGGCAGAAAGAAGCGTCGCCGGAACGTCCAGCGATGCGCCGCCGGATCGCCGGTCGAACGACAGTCCCGCTGCGGGACCGATAGCGACGGAGGTGCAACCGGACAGCCTGTTCGTCCGCCATGCCAGCACGGCTCGACCGCAGTGACCACAGTCATTTTCAGGGACCGAGATTCGCTGTGGAGGGCTGCGGAGAAGGAGAAAAATCAGGAGAAGAAGGGAGGGCAAGATACAAGCCGCACCCCATTTTCGCTGAAAACATCCTGTTTTCAACTACATGGCGCGGGGGCGTCGGTCGGCGAGCGTGCCGCTCGGAAGGAAAAGGCCAGCAATTTCAACGCTCCGAACGGCACCATTGCCCGTTTCGGCCGGAAAACGGCCCTGCGATGAGCCAGGACAACGAGTTTCGCGTCCGGCCGGGCAAGGCCCGGCGTAGCGGAGGCGCGGGCCGCAACGGGCGCGGCCTGATTGCCGAGGTGCTGCGCGTCGCCGCCAAGAGCGGCGCAGGCCGCGGTCATGGCTGGTCGGCATCGGCCCGGTGCGGGCAGTCGAACTTCGGCCGGGGCCGGACATCCTTCGCCCGCAACCGCCTTTTCAGCAGCCACCGGCGCGTGCTGGTCAAGATGCTGCCCGTCAACCAGCGGAGCGGCGGCCGGCGCATGGCGCCGCTCTCGGCGCACATCGCCTATCTCCAGCGCGAGGGCGTCACTCGCGACGGCTCGCCCACACAGATGTTCGATGCCGACGGCGACCGCGCCGACGCGCGCGGCTTCGCCGAGCGTTGCAAGGACGATCGCCATCATTTCCGCATCATCGTCTCACCGGAAGACGCCACCGAACTGTCGGACCTGCGCGAATATACCCGCGACCTCATGCGCGAGATGGAAACCAATCTCGGCACCAAACTGGATTGGGTCGCGGTCGATCACTGGAACACCGACAATCCCCATGTCCATCTGCTCGTGCGCGGGGTGGACGACCAGGGCAACGACCTCCTTATCTCGCGCGATTATATCAGCCACGGCCTGCGCTCCCGCGCCGAGGAACTGGCATCGGCCGAACTCGGGCCGAAGCCAGAACATGAAGTCGAACGCGCGCTAGAACGCGAGGTGACGGCCGAGCGTTGGACCAAGCTGGATCAGGAAATCAGGCGATCCGCCGACGAGCTGGGCGTGATCGACCTGCGGGCCGACCGGCCCGGCCCGGACGATGCCAAGGTGCGGCGGCTGATGGTTGGGCGGTTGCAGCATCTGGAGACGATGGGCCTCGCGGCGCAAGCCGAGCCGGGCCAATGGGTGATGGCCGAGGGCGCGGATACCAAGCTGCGCGAGCTGGGCACACGCGGCGACATCATCCGCACGATGGGCAAGGCGCTCGAAAGCCGAGGCCAGGACCGGCCGCTCGACAGCTATACGATCGTCACGACCGCACCGGAAAAACCGATTGTCGGCCGCCTGATCGACAAGGGGCTGCACGACGAGCTGGCCGGCACCGCTTATGCCGTGATCGACGGCACGGACGGGCGCGCGCATCATGTCCGCTTCCCCGGCATCGAGGCGCTGGAGCATAGCCCGGCAATCGGCGGCATCGTCGAGCTGCGCGCGATCGGCCGGCCGGACGAACCCAGGCGCACGCTGATCCTCGCCACGCGATCGGATCTCGACCTTGCCGCACAAGTGAAGGCGCCGGGTGCGACCTGGCTCGACCATCGGTTGATCGAACGCGGCGCGGGCCTCGCCGATGCCGGATTCGGCGCCGAGGCGCGGCGCGCGATGGATGACCGTGCCGACCATCTCGTCCGCGACGGGCTGGCAAGGCGGCATGGCGACCGGATCGTCTTCCAGCGCGGCCTGCTCGATACCCTCCGCCGCCGCGAGCTGGATGCGATGGGCGAGAAGATCGCCGGCCAGACCGGGCTTGCCTATCGGCCCGCAGCGGCCGGCGAGACCGTGGCGGGCATCTGCCGCCAGCGCCTCACACTCACCTCCGGCCGCTTCGCCATGATCGAGAGCATGGGCCGAGATGGGGGGCTGGGGTTCAGTCTCGTGCCCTGGTCGAACGGACTCGAACGCCAGCTCGGGCGACAGATCAGCGGCGTCGTGCGCGATGGCGGCGGCATCGACTGGTCGTTCGGCCGCAAGCGCGGCCTCGGCCTGTGATCCCATCCATCCCCCTGAAGGAGTGCCAATGCCATGTCCGCCACGAAGATATTATGGGGCCAGATCACCGTCGTTTTCCTGATCGTGCTCGCGGCCGTGTGGGGCGCGACCCAATGGACCGCCGCCGCTCTGGACTACCAGCCCGAGCTAGGCCCGCCCTGGTTCACGATCGCCGGCACGCCGATCTACCTGCCGCCCGCCTTCTTCTGGTGGTGGTTCAGCTATGATGCCTATGCGCCGGCGATCTTCCTGCGCGGCGCTTATATCGCCGCATCGGGTGGCATCGCCGCGAGCGCCGTCGCAATCGGCATGTCGGTCTGGCGCGCAAGGGAAGTGAAGAACGCCGAAACCTATGGTTCGGCACGATGGGCGAGCTTGCCGGAGGTGCAAGCGGCCGGGTTGCTGGGCGACGATGGCGTGGTGCTGGGCCGGTTCGGCATCCGCTATCTGCGTCATGACGGGCCGGAGCATGTGCTGTGCTTCGCGCCGACCCGGAGCGGCAAGGGCGTCGGTCTCGTGGTCCCCTCGCTGCTGACCTGGCCGGCATCCGCGATCGTCCATGACATCAAGGGGGAAAACTGGACGCTCACCGCCGGCTTTCGCGCGCGTCAGACCCAGGTGCTGCTGTTCGATCCGACCAATATGGCATCGGCCGCCTATAACCCATTGCTGGAGGTGCGGCGGGGGCAATGGGAAGTGCGCGACGTGCAGAATGTCGCGGACGTGCTGGTTGACCCGGAAGGGAGCCTGGAGAAGCGCAACCATTGGGAAAAGACCTCCCATGCGCTGCTGGTCGGCGCGATCCTCCATGTCCTCTACGCCGAGGCCGACAAGACGCTGGCCGGCGTCGCGGCATTTCTGTCCGATCCTTCGCGCACGATCGAACAGACGCTGGCCGCGATGATGACGACGCCGCATCTCGGCGAGGCCGGCGTCCATCCCGTCGTCGCCTCGGCCGCGCGCGAACTGCTCAACAAATCCGAGAACGAACGATCCGGCGTCCTCAGCACAGCCATGTCATTTCTCGGGCTTTACCGCGATCCGGTCGTGGCGGCGGTGACGTGCGCCTGTCACTGGCGCATCGCTGATCTTGTCGAGGGCGAGCGGCCCGTCACCCTCTACCTCGTCGTGCCGCCGTCCGACATTTCGCGCACCAAGCCGCTCATCCGCCTGATCCTCAACCAGATCGGCCGGCGCTTGACCGAGGAACTGACGCCGAACGGCAACCGCCATCGCCTGTTGCTCATGCTCGACGAATTTCCGGCTTTGGGGCGGCTGGATTTCTTCGAGAGCGCGCTGGCGTTCATGGCGGGCTACGGCCTCAAGGCTTTCCTGATCGCGCAAAGCCTCAACCAGATCGAACGGGCCTATGGCCCCAACAACGCGATCCTTGATAATTGTCACGTCAGGGTGAGCTTTGCGACCAATGACGAACGCACGGCCAAACGGATCAGCGATGCGCTCGGCACCGCCACCGAAATGCGAGCGATGAAGAACTATGCCGGGCATCGGCTGTCGCCGTGGCTGGGGCATTTGATGGTGTCGCGCTCCGAAACCGCGCGCCAGCTTATGACGCCCGGCGAGGTGATGCAGCTCCCGCCTGACGACGAAATCGTCATGATGTCGGGCGTCCATCCGGTGCGCGCCAAAAAGGCGCGCTACTATCAGGACCGCCGCTTTGCCGAGCGGGTGATGGCGCCGCCCGAACCCGTCGCCGGCACGGCGCGGCCCGATGACTGGACCGGCTCCATCGCCGCCGCCGATCCGCAGGCCGTCGCCGCAATCGTCCAGGCCGAGGAAGACGCCGCCAATGGCGGGCTGCGCCGCGAGCCTGAACTGCCCGATCATGTCGCCATCGTGAAGGAGACGACGTCGGCATCGCCCGCGCAGGAATTTGCGATCGTCGATGACGAACCCGAGGACGTCGCACGGCAGGCGGCGGCGCGACGGCAGCAAATGCGCGGGCTGGCGCGGCAGGCGTCGCTCGATCCCGGCGACGGCATCGAACTATAGGAGGCGACCATGCGTGTCCGGCTCAATGTCTATTTCCCGCCCGAACTGGCGAAACAGGTCGACGAACTGGCAATCCGGCGGCGCATTTCTCGGTCGGCGATCGTCGAGGCGGCCGTCGCCTCCTATCTGTCGCCGGACGGCGCCGACCGGCTGGAGGCGGCGTTCGCGCGCCGGCTCGATCGGCTGTCGCGTCAGGTCCAGCGCCTCGAACGCAATACCGGCCTGACCACCGAGGCGCTGGCGCTGTTCGTTCGCTTCTGGCTGTCGGTGACGCCACCATTGCCCGACGAGGATCAGGCCGCCGCTCAGGTGAAGGGGCGCAAGCGCTATGAGGGTTTTGTCCAGACGCTCGGGCGGCGCTACGCCAGCGGCAAGAGCTTGCTCGACGAGATACCCGAGGACGTCGGGGCAGATCCTGATTCTGGATAGTCGCATCGTCAAACTGACTGGCCACGGCTCAAGGTGAAATTGGCTCTCGATTGCTTGACATCGCTTTCAGATTTTAAGCGATGTCGGTCCCCGGCACCCGCTCTTTTGGAACCAATAACTTGAACTCACCTTGCGCCCTGGTTACGAGATCGACATCGCACTATAGGACCTGTTGGCGGCAGGGCCAATTCATCAGGAGCCGACGGGTTGCCCATCCGCGTTGTTCGCGCTCCTATATTGCTCGCAGTGGCGACGTTGGCGGTCGCAGATGCACAGGCAGCAAGCCCGCCGATTGACATTCCCTCCCAGCCCCTGATCTCGGCCATCGCCGCGCTGGCGCGACAGACCCGCGCTGAAATCCTGCTCCAGGCACCGGGGATGGAGGGGCGGCGTACGCACCGTGTTCGCGGGCAGATTTCCACGGGCGACGCGCTGACGCGGATGACCCGAGGTTTGAACCTGACAGTAAGGCGGCTGGGAGTGGGCATCTATGTCGTCCAACCAATGCCGCCACATCCCCGCGCGCCGGTCAAACCCGAGGGATTTCGCGGCGAGGTGGATATTCTCGTCACCGCCCGGCGGAGGCTGGAGAAGGAAGACGAGATACCACTGCTGGTGACACGGCAGGGGCTCGATATGCTGAACCGCCAGGCGGTGCGGACACTTGCCGATCTGGCGCGGGTCACGCCCGGCTTCATCGCGACCGGGCAGAGTTCCAGCTCGACACCGACGCTGGTCATGCGGGGACAAAGGCGACCGACGGGCGACGAGAACCGCCTGCCACTGGTCGTCTATCTGGACGAAGTGCCGTTGCCCAATCAGGCCGCGCTCTCGCCTCTGTTCGATATAGCCTCCGTCGAGATATTGCGCGGGCCGCAAGGCACCTTATTCGGGCGCAACACGACTGGCGGTGCCGTGCTCTTAAGCTCGGTCATACCGGGTTCGGGCACTCCCTCCTATGTGGAGAGCACGATTGGCAACTATGGATTCACGGCGCTGGAAGGTGCGCTGGATGTGCCCATCGCTCCGGGCGTATCGATCAGAGCTTCGGGGCAGCGAACCCGGCGCGACGGTTTTGTGCGGCTTGTGTCGCGCGGCGACGCAGACGACGCGCATAGCGACGCGGCTCGCTTGATCCTGCGGATAGAGCCGGCGCCGCTGATGCGTTCGACGACCAGCTTTGAACTGCTGAACGCCGACGAGAAGGGTTCAGCGCAGATTCTGGCTGGTGCTTATGCGGGCGGTAGCGCACGTACCGCCGTCAATGCTGCCTATTTCGACTGCGGCAATCCTGTCTGTGACGTCGATGCCATTTCCCTCGCACAGCAGGCCTTGGGTGGGAGGGTGTCGCAAGGTGGCGTCACGCCGCTCTTTCGGCGCCGCTTCAGGGGACTGTCCAACATCACCGAATATGGTGACGAGGATCTGAGCATCCGCAATATCCTTGGTTGGCGATCGACCCGGATGGAAACCGCCTATGATGGTGATGGCACGCCGTTGCAGCTCAATGATAGCTATAATCTGGTCAATTTGCGGCAGTGGACCGAGGAGTTGCAGGTCCAGGGAACGATCGGGCGCATGCGTTATATCGGTGGAGCCTTTTATCTGGACAGCGCGCCTGACGGGCCGATGCTGCAGCGCGCCGCACAATTCGTGCGGCCGGATAATCCCATTCTTGTAATCGCCAGTTATCAGCACTTCAAGAGCGCCGCACTGTTCGGACAGGCATCGCTGCCACTGGGCAGGGGACGAACGGCGGATCTCGGCCTGCGCTACACAATCGAAACACTCAAGGGCTGCTCGCTGCGATCTACCACGTCTGCGCCCTTGTCGACGGTTGCCTGCCTCGACAATGGTGGATCATCAGCACGCTCGCGCGCCAGCCGGCTGACATGGACTGCTGCGCTCAGCCAGCGGTTTGGTGACGCGACCGTCTATATCACCAGTCGCAGGGCTTTCCGGTCGGGCGGCTACAATATACCGGCGCTGGGTGTCGCGCTATCCACATTCCAGACCTTCAAGCCGGAAACCATTACTGACGTGGAAGGCGGAGCGAAAGGCAAATGGCAGTCGGGCGCCATAAGTGGCTATTTTGCGCTGGCGGGCTATGTAGGCCTGTATCGCAACATCCAGCGCGGGCTGTTCCCCCAGCCGGATTTTGACGGCGACAGCAATGACCTAAATGATCCCATCACCCTGTTTGTCAACATTGCCCGAGCGCGGATTGCCGGGATCGATGGCGACCTGTCCATCGATGTTGGTCCGCGTACGGGGTTGCGTCTTTCTGCCTCCTATGTCGATGCGCGCTATACCAAGGTCGATGCGCCGACGGAACTCGTTGGCCTGCTTGGCGACAGTCCCCTCGATAACCGTTTCTCTTACACACCCCGTTTCAGTGTGACTGCTTCGCTCACTCATGACGTGCTTTTGCCCTCGACGCTCGGCACGCTCGAACTGGGCGTGGACTACAGCCACAGCAGTTCGATCCGGTTTGCCGAGCGGATCAACGACCCTTTCGCGACGCAACCGGCCTATGGATTGCTGGGCGCCTCGATCAGTTGGCGCAGGGTTGGCGGATATCCGCTCGACGTCCAACTCTGGGGACGGAACCTGACCGATCGCTATTATGCCATCGGCGGTGGGACGCTCAATCCGACCTATACAACCGCAACCCTTATTCCTGGACCACCACGCACTTTTGGGCTGCGCGTCCGCTATGTCTTCGAATAGCGGTCAGGGAGCAATCAGTTCGACGCGTGAAACAGTTTCATTTTCCGTTCGTGCTATCCCGGCGACTTCAAGGCTCTGAAGGAAACCGCGGGTCATCCCGATCCGGAAGCTCCCGCTGACGGGAACCACTCTGATCGACGGACTGGCAATGACAATTTCTTGCCGACTGTAGCGATTGACCTCTGCCACGGCATCGGAAAGCGCCACGCGATCAAAATCGAGCATACCCTGCCGCCAGCTGAGGCTGCGTTCGGCATCGACCCGTGCTGTCGTTACTTTGCCTGCGCGATAGGTGAGTTCCATGCGAGGATTGAGCAGGACCGAACGCGCCGGGGCCTCGCTCGACGTCGGCACGTTCACCCGTACCTTGCCATGGACCAGAGTGACGCGCACCTCATCCCTGTCCCGCCGAACGGCGAAGGCTGTGCCGATGGCTGTCACAGCTACGCCGCCGACGCTCACCACAAAGGGCTTGCGATCGTTGCGCGCTACTTCGAAAAAGGCCTCGCCCTGCTTCAACCGAGCTTCCCGGCGGGTATCGCTTTCCGCCACGTTGATGGTGGTGCTGGTGTTGACCGTGATGTTGGATCCGTCGGCCATGCGGAAGTTGGCTTGCTGGCCGACATCGGTCGAGATCATCCTTGTATCAATGACGATTGCTGCGGGGCGGGCGAACGGCCTTAGGCCGGCCTGATAGGCGACGCCACCACCGACCAAGGCCACGAGCGCCGCCGCCGCCGGCCAGACCCAGGTCCGGCGGGGCCGGCGGTTGGCCACCGCCTGTTCGCGAATGGCGAGAATGCGGGCGTCCATCCGCGCTTCGCCCGCATTGTCCCACGCGCGCTCCACATTCGCCCAGGCGATACGATGGGCCTGGTCGCGGGTATGCCAATGCTCGAATGCGGCATAATCCTGAGCGGTTGCATAACGGGACCGGAAATGGCTAAAATAAGCCGCCGCCGTCGCTTCCGGCGAGTCAATTTTCTCCAGCGCGTACCCATCGAAAGCCTTGCTCATGGCAATTCCCTTTCCGCCAGGAACCGCACAGCCTTCATGATATGACGTCCAACCGCGCTTGGGGAAATTCCCATATGGTCGGCAATGGCATCATAAGACATCTCTTCAAACCGATGAAGTACGAAGACGTCACGGGTTGTCTCCGGCATGGTTTCCAGCGCATCGATCAGCCGACCGACGTCCTCCCGTCCCTTCAAGACGCGCTCAGGCGTCAATTCTTCGACCGGATGAAAATTTTCCGTCAGTTCGCAATGCGCGCCGCGATGACGCACCTGATCCCGCCGGGCGCGATCGGTCAGCACGCTGGAAGCGACCTGGAACAGATAGCCTTCGATATTGCCGATCGAATCGCCCGCACCGCGCACATGCATCCGCAACAACACGTCCTGCACCAGATCATCGACGTCTCCGGCTGGCGCTCGCTTGGCAATATAGCGTCTTAGCGCCGGCACAAAAGCCGACAGTGCGTCATCTTCCGGTCGCGATTTACGAAGTGAGAAAATGGCCATCATCTCCCGGCTCTGTGCGGCGCGTCCGCGAAATATCCAACATGGGACCTTTGATACCCGACGATGCTCAATGGATCATCCGAAAAAATTTGCGGCTACCGCGAAGGATTTTCGCTGGCCTGCGTCTTGCGACTACCGGGTTCGGAAAAGGGCGGAGCCGGAACGACAAAAAAGGGGTATAATCGCCAATGCTGCATCGCAAAACCACTAGATGGTTGCTCGCATCTTCGCTGGCCGCCGTCGCCGCTCCTGCGGCTTCCGCGCAGACCGCCGAGGCAACCGCTACTCTCCAGACCGACGAGCCGGGCGGAGAGATCGTCGTCACCGCACGACGACGCGAGGAAAGTGCGCAGACCGTGCCGGTCTCGATTACGGCGTTTAATGGAGCGATGCTCCGGGAAAAGGCGATCATCAGCACCGCCGACCTCACCTATGTCGCGCCTGGCATCAATGTGGCGCCGCAAGGGTCGCGCGACACGCCCAGCATTGTCATCCGTGGCCAGCGTCGCGCGACATCGGGCGCGGGCGCGCCTTCGGTTGTGACCTATTTTGCCGATGTTCCCTTGCCGAACGAAGGCAGCATCCTCCCCAGCTATGATGTTGGATCGATCCAGATTCTGAAGGGGCCGCAGGGCACGCTGTTCGGCCGTAACACCACGGGTGGCGCAGTGTTGCTCTATCCGCAAGCGCCCGACTATGACTTTGGCGGCTACGGCCAGGTGACGCTTGGCTCTTATAACGAACGCACTTTTGAGGGCGCGGTGAACCTGCCCGTGGTTGACAATCACGTGGCGTTGCGCCTGGCAGGACAGATTTCGCGGCGCGAAGGCTATACCAAGAATATTGGTATTGGCGGCGATCTGGATGACCGGCATACAGATTCTTTCCGTGGGTCGCTGTTGCTTGAACCGATTGACGGCCTCAAGAACACCACTGTCGTGGACTATTACCGGGCGGAAGAAAATGGCTCGGGACTCGTATTGGCGGGCGTTTTCCCCAATCCCGGCGTATCCAGCACGGGCAATGCGCGGACTGCCGCCAACCGCCCATATTATGACTGCGGCATGGCAGGCTGCGACATCGACATTGCCCTCTCCGCACAGAAGCTGCGTGGCGCTCGTTCAGTCGAAACGAGCCTTGATCCCTATTCCAACCGCACCATCTGGGGCATCGCCAACACCACCACGCTCGATGTTGGGGCGGTGACGTTCAAGAACATCTTCGGCTATCGAAAGGCCGAGTTACAATATACCCGCGACATGGATGGGTCCGCGCTGCGCCTTTATGAGATGGAAAGCGACACCAATCTCAAGCAGATTTCCAATGAGTTTCAGATTCTGGGCAAGCTGTTCAATGACCGCATGGACTGGATCGTGGGAGCCTTCTATCTCAAGCTCGATCCGACCGACGTCAATGGCAGCGTCACCTATAGCGCGGTGAAGCCGAACTCTGTGTTCACCTATAACGAGGTCTACAACGCCTCCAAGAGCAAAGCGTTGTTCGGCCAGGTCGGCTACGCCTTTGGCGGCTGGGCGGACGGTCTGCGCTTCAACGGCGGGTTCCGGTACACTTGGGATGAATCCTCGGGCTGCAGCATCGCGACAGGATCGACAATGGCTCACATCGGTCCGGACGCATGTGCAGCCAGTAGCGGCGCAACCGGTGGCGAAAAGTCCAAGGCGCCCACCTGGACCTTGGGTTTCGACTATAAGGTCAACGAGGATATTTTCCTCTACGTCACCAACCGTCGCGGCTACCGTTCCGCAGGCTTTAACCAGAGCGGCCTCTCTTCCTATTTTGACGGCTTTGAAGCCTTCAAGCCCGAGACGATCACAGACTATGAAGTCGGCCTCAAGAGCAGTTGGCGCCTGGGCGATGTGCGTGGGCGCTTCAATATTGCGGCCTATCACAGCAAGTACAGCAATATCCAGCGCTCGATCTTTCCCGGCGCCAATTTCGATGGCGACAACATTGCGTCGAACGATCCGTCCAGCCTGATCATCAACGCGGCTAAGGCGACGATCCAGGGGACGGAATTCGATTTCTCTATCACGCCGACACACGGCCTGACACTGACCGGTTTTGGCGCCTATACCGATGCTGGATATGATGAATATTTGGCGCCTTCTGCGTTCGTGCCGCTGCTTGGCGCTAATCCAGTCAACAACAAATTCTCCTACACGCCGAAATGGACGCTGGGCGGCGGCCTGCGCTATACACATTCGATCGTCGATGTGGGTGATCTGGTGTTCAACGCCAACTGGTTCCACAGTTCGAAGGTCTGGTATGTCGAACGTCCATTTGACATCAACGGCATCCAGAAAGATTATGACACGGTTAACCTGAAGCTGGATCTCAATGATATTGAGGGACGCGGCATCGACCTTGGCCTGTTCGTCCGCAACCTGTTCGACGTGACCTATGCTGCCGCTGGCGGTGTGGTGACGCCCTCGGTGACATCGACATCGCTGGTCTACAACGAGCCGCGCACCGTCGGCGTCCAACTGCGCATGGCCTTCGGCAAGCGTTGATTCCAGCCCCTGCCCGCGCAGACCGGGGCGATCAGCGCGCGCCTTTCTCATGCCCCCAGGATCGGGAAATATATCGATGAAACCTGCTGTCTCCTCCATGTTTGCCCTGTTGGCTGCAACCCTTCATACACCGGCGTTCGCCGGACCGCTTAGCGACGGGGAACGCGCCGCCATCATGGCCGATGTCGATCGCGGATCGACCGCTCTCGCGCGAAATGCGCTTCAAATCTGGAACTATGCCGAAGTGGGCTTCCAGGAGACCAAAAGCTCTGCACTCCTGCAAACGGAACTGAAGGCCGCCGGCTTCAAGGTTGAATCCGGTGTGGCAGGCATGCCTACCGCCTTCATTGCCAGTTTCAAGACGGGCGAGGGGCCTGTTATTGGGATTCTCGCCGAATTCGATGCGCTGCCGGGCCTCAGCCAGGCGGCTTTACCGGAACGCAAACCCCAGGCTGGTCTTGCCGCCGGCCATGGCTGCGGCCATAATCTGTTCGGCGCAGCATCGGTTGCCGCGGCGATTGCCACCAAGCACTGGATGACGGCGCATGATATCAAGGGAGAACTGCGCCTTTATGGAGCACCCGCCGAAGAAGGCGGTTCCGGCAAGGTCTTCCTGGTGCGTGCGGGATTGACCAGGGATGTGTCGGCCATGCTCCATTGGCATCCTGGCGATATCAACAGCGCTTTCCAGGGCCGCGCGCTCGCCAATATCAGCGGCAAGTTCCGATTTCATGGCATCGCAGCTCATGCAGCCGCCGCGCCCGAACGCGGCCGGTCGGCGCTCGACGCAGTCGAGGCGATGGACAACATGGTCAACATGATGCGCGAGCATGTGCCGCAGGAAACCCGCATTCACTATGTGATCACCGATGGCGGCAAGGCGCCCAACGTCGTTCCCGATACCGCCGAGGTCTATTATTATGTCCGCTATCCGGACCAGAAGATGGCTGCGGAAATCATGGACAGGGTGAAGAAGGCGGCCGATGGCGCAGCACTGGGTACTGGCACGACGGTCGAGTTCGATCAGGTCGGCGGCACCTTCGACCTGTTGCCCAATGACGCGCTGGGCCATGTCATGCATGACAATCTCGGACGTGTGGCGCTGCCGACCTATACGACCGAGGAGCAGGGTTTCATCAGCAAGATCCAATCGACCTTCCCGGCTGGTACGCGCATGCCAGGCCCAGGTGTCGAGCCCTATTCCAGCGGCAAGGTAACGCCTGGTTCGACCGATGTTGGCGACGTCAGCTACACGACTCCCACGGCGGGCATCATGGCCGCCACGTGGGTGCCAGGCACGGCTGCGCACAGCTGGCAGGCGGTGGCGGCGAGCGGCGCCAGTATCGGTACGAAGGGTGCCACTACTGCGGCCAAGACGCTGGCGCTGACCGCTGCCGAACTGTTCCAGAGCCCGGATGTCCTGGCTGCTGCGAAGGAAGAACTCGACAAACGCCGTGGCCCTGATTTCGTCTACCGTTCGCTCCTCGGGGACAAGGCGCCATCGCTCGACTACCGCAAGTCAAAATCTGTCGACTGACTTGGAGATCCGGCTCCGCCGTCAATCTGACGACGATGGAGCCGGACGATGCTTATTTGTTCTGAGACCGCCCGGAATATTGGACCTTAGCATGCGCAACCGACTGACGGCCTTCATCCTCGGGGGCATGGTCCTGGGTGTGATCGTCGGATTCGCGGCCAATGTCTGGACAGCCGGAGACGAAACCCAGGCGAAGGATGTAGCGGGTTATTTCCACCTGCTCCCCGACATCTTCCTCCACCTTATCAAGATGATCATCGCGCCGCTGGTCTTTTCCACGCTGGTCGTGGGCATCGCCCATATGGGGGATAGCGCCGCGCTGGGGCGAATCGGCGGACGCGCGCTCGCCTGGTTTATCATCGCCAGCCTGATCTCGCTGACGCTGGGCCTGTTCTTCGTCAATTTCTTCACACCGGGCGAAGGATTGAACCTGGTCCGCAGCGGCGTCGATTCGGGGGTAAGCACCGAAGCGCTCAATTTCCGCGACTTCATCCTGCACGTCTTTCCCACCTCCATGGTGGGCGCGATGGCGGAGAATTCGATCCTCCAGATCGTCGTCTTCTCGCTGTTCGTCGGCGTCGCGCTCACCGCCATCGGCGAAAAGGGCAAGCCGATCGTTACCGTGATCGAGGCGATGGTCGAGCTGATGCTGCAGGTGACGGGCTATGTCATGCGCGTCGCGCCCTTCGCGGTGTTCGGCGCGCTCGCGTCGGTAGTTACGACCGAGGGGTTGGGCGTGCTGAAGACCTTCGGTAAGCTGGTCGGCGAATTCTATCTCGCCCTCATGCTACTCTGGCTGGTGCTGTTCGCGGCAGGCTCCGTCTTCCTCGGCAAGCGGATGTTCAAGCTCGTCCGCTACGTCCGCGAGCCGATCCTGATCGCCTTTTCCACCGCCTCGTCGGAAGCCGCCTATCCCAAGATGCTGGAGCAGCTCGACCGGTTCGGCATCCCCCGCCGCATCTACAGCTTCGTGCTGCCGCTCGGCTACAGCTTCAACCTGGACGGGTCGATGATGTATTCGACCTTCGCGACGATCTTCATCGCCCAAGCCTATGGCATCCACCTGCCCATCGGCACGCAGATCACCATATTGCTGGTGCTGATGGTGACGAGCAAGGGCATCGCCGCCGTCCCCCGCGCATCGCTGGTCGTGGTCGCGGCGACGCTCGGCCAGTTCAACCTGCCGGTCGAGGGCGTCGCCTTCATCCTGGCGGTCGATCACTTCATGGACATGGGCAGGACCGCCACCAACGTCATCGGCAACGCCATCGCGACGTCGGTCATCACCAAATGGGAAGGGATGCTGGAGGTCGAGGAGCCCGACAGCGTGCCGCCGCTCAAATCCCCCGCCCATACCCCTTCGCAGGGCCGCGCAGGACTGGATCTGGCCTCCGATATGGTGGGGCACAGCGAAATCCGGTGATCATGCCAATCGCTGTGAAATTCACAATCAATCTCTCAAGCCAGGTTGCGCTGAAGATATGCGTTGAGGGCTTGTTTCCGAACAGCCGCTTTGCTCGCAGAGCGCAACCATCCACACCTCACAATTCTGAAGCGTTGGACTGCCAACTCCTGGAAATAGACTCGGAAAAAGCTGGTAAATCGACGACGCCGTTCAGGCGATCGGACAATTTGACTCAAGGCGGTGGCCGCGTCTGAACGGCACCGACAATTTCTTCGTGCAAAAATCGGTCAGCAAATTTGTTCGGGAACGGGATAGCGGCTCTTCGGCATAGTGCCGAAAGGGCATGAATGATCGACTTTGGCGGAGCGCGGAAAACCAAAGCTAGCCACAATCTGGTGGTGAAGCCAAAACCGCCGTGCGCAAGTATCTGCCGCCGTCGCTACTACCCCTGCACAGAGCTGTTGCGCCTGCCTATTTCCTGCGCCTCTTAATCGTCCCCGTTCGCCGGACCCGTTGTGTCCGGCGCCTGACAGGGGACGCCG
Organism: Sphingobium aquiterrae; assembly: GCF_037154135.1. Taxonomy (NCBI): domain Bacteria; kingdom Pseudomonadati; phylum Pseudomonadota; class Alphaproteobacteria; order Sphingomonadales; family Sphingobiaceae; genus Sphingobium; species Sphingobium aquiterrae. The sequence goes on along the minus strand of NZ_JBANFL010000031.1, from coordinate 26,949 downwards.
ATGACCGTTTTGCCGATCCGATCCGAAGCCGCGACACGCGGCGCGCGGATGCTGCGCACGGCGCTGGGATCGGCGGTCATCGCCTGGCTGGACGATCCCGCCGTCATCGAAGTGATGTTGAACCCGGACGGACGGTTGTGGGTCGACCGGCTGGGATTGGGCATCGCCGATACAGGCGCGGTCATGTCGGCAGGAGACGGAGAGCGCATCGTCCGCCTCGTCGCCCATCATGTCGGCGTCGAGGTTCATGCCCGCAGCCCCCGCGTTTCGGCCGAGCTGCCGACCGGCGAGCGGTTCGAGGGGCTGGTCCCGCCAGTCGTCATCGCGCCGGCCTTCGCAATCCGCAAGCCGGCGGTCGCGGTCTTCACGCTCGAAGACTATGCGGCATCGGGCATCATGTCGCGCTTGCAGGCCGCCGCGCTGCGCAAGGGCGTCGCCGAGCGCCGCAACATTCTGGTCGCGGGCGGCACCGGCACCGGCAAGACGACGCTCGCCAATGCGCTGCTCGCCGAGGTGGCGAAGACTACCGATCGCGTCGTGCTGATCGAAGACACGCGCGAGCTGCAATGCGCCGCGCCCAACCTCGTCGCGATGCGGACCAAGGATGGCGTTGCCTCGCTATCGGATCTCGTGCGGTCCTCGCTTCGCCTGCGCCCCGATCGCATCCCGATCGGCGAGGTGCGCGGGGCCGAGGCGCTTGATCTCATCAAGGCATGGGGCACCGGCCATCCGGGCGGAATCGGCACCATCCATGCCGGCGCGGCGCTGGGCGCGCTCCGCCGCATGGAACAGCTCATCCAGGAGGCGGTGGTCACGGTGCCACGCGCCCTCATCGCCGAAACGATCGACCTTATCGCGGTGCTCGTCCGCGACGGCCACGGCCGCCGCCTCTCCGAGCTGGCCCGCGTCGAGGGACTCGATGCCGCGGGCGAATACCGCCTAGCCTTCCTTCCATCCACCAACTCGGGAGACTTGTCATGACTGCCACGAAAATCAGGCTGCTCGCCGTAACCGCGCTCGATCGTTTCGGCATCCTGGGCATCGCCGTCGCTGGCCTGATCGTCACCGCGCCCGCGCGCGCGGCGGGATCGTCGATGCCCTGGGAAGCGCCGCTGCAATCCATTCTGGAGTCGATCGAAGGGCCGGTCGCCAAAATCGTCGCCGTCATCATCATCATTGTGACGGGTCTCACCCTGGCGTTCGGCGACACGTCGGGCGGCGGGCGTCGCCTGATCCAGATCGTGTTCGGCCTGAGCATCGCGTTCGCCGCGTCGAGCTTCTTTTTGTCCTTCTTCAGCTTTGGCGGCGGGGCGCTGGTCTGATGGCCTATGCCGTAGATGGGGCCGAACCGATCCCCGGCTACACGGCTCCGGTTCATCGAGCGTTGACTGAGCCGATCCTGCTCGGCGGCGCCCCGCGCGCGCTTGCCATCGTCAACGGGACGTTGGCGGGCGCGATCGGTCTCGGCCTGCGCCTCTGGATCGCCGGTCTCGTCATCTGGGCGATCGGCCACGCGCTGTCGGCATGGGCGGCGCGGCGCGATCCGCAGTTCGTCGACGTTGCGCGCCGGCATCTGCGCTATCCCATCTTCATGCGGGCGTGAGGGGGCGTAGATGTTATCCTTGCGCGAATATCGCGGGCACGCCGCTTGCCTCGCCGACTTCCTGCCCTGGGCGGCGCTGGTCGCGACAAGCGTCGTGCTCAACAAGGATGGATCGTTCCAGCGCACAGCGAGATTTCGCGGTCCTGACCTCGATTCCGCCACCCCCGCCGAGCTGGTCTCGGCAACCGCCCGGCTCAACAATGCGCTGCGCCGTCTCGGCTCGGGCTGGGCGATCTTCGTCGAGGCACAGCGGATTGCTGCGCAGCATTATCCTGCCGGCGACTTCCCCGATCCCGTCTCCGCGCTGGTCGACAGGGAGCGCCGCGAGCAATTCGCCGAGGAAGGTGCGCATTTTGAGAGCGGCTATTATCTGACATTGCTGTGGATGCCGCCGGCCGAGGACGCCGCGCGCGCCGAAAACTGGCTTTACGAGGGGCGCTCGCAAACCGGCGTCGATCCGGGCGAGCTGGTGGCGGGCTTCACCGATCGCAGCGACCGCGTGCTCCAGCTTGTCGAAGGTTTCGTGCCCGAAGTGCGCTGGCTCGATGACGGCGAGACGCTGACCTACCTCCACTCGACGATTTCGACCAAGGTCCAGCGCGTCCGCGTGCCGGAGACCCCGATGCACCTGGATGCCTTGCTTGCGGATGAGCCGCTGACCGGCGGCCTCGAACCGCGCCTTGGCGACCATCATCTCCGCACGCTGACGATCATCGGCTTTCCGAGCGTCACCTTTCCCGGCCTGCTCGACGACCTGAACCGGCTCGCCTTTCCCTATCGCTGGTCGACCCGCGCGATCATGCTCGACAAAACGGATGCGACCAAGGTGCTGACCCGCATCCGCCGCCAATGGTTCGCCAAGCGCAAGTCGGTCGCCGCGATCCTGAAGGAAATCATGACCAACGAGGCGTCGGCGCTGCTCGACAGCGACGCCTCCAACAAGGCGATGGACGCGGACATGGCCCTGCAGGAGCTGGGCACCGACATGATCGGCCAGGCTTACGTCACCGCGACCGTGACGGTGTGGGACGCCGATCCGGCCATCGCCGCCGACAAGCTGCGGCTGGTCGAGAAAGTGATTCAGAGCCAGGACTTCACCGTCATCGCCGAGAAGATGAACGCCATTGAAGCGTGGCTGGGTTCGCTGCCCGGTCATGTTTACGCAAATGTCCGGCAACCGCCGGTCTCCACTCTCAATCTCGCCCACCTGATCCCCCTGTCAGCAGTGTGGGCGGGGCCGGAACGGGATGAGCATTTCGGACAGCCCCCCTTGCTCTATGGCAAGACCGAAGGCTCCACCCCGTTCCGGTTTTCCCTTCATGTCGGCGATGTCGGCCATACGCTGATTGTCGGCCCGACCGGCGCGGGCAAGAGCGTGTTGCTCGCGCTGATGGCGATGCAGTTCCGCCGCTACGCCGGCGCGCAGGTATTCGCCTTCGACTATGGCGGCAGCATCCGCGCCGCTGCGCTGGCAACGGGCGGCGACTGGCATGACCTGGGCGGCGCACTCACCGACGACGCGATCGAGCCTGTGGCATTGCAGCCGCTCGCGCGTATCGACCATGCGGCGGATCGTGCCTGGGCGGCCGACTGGCTGGCGGCGATCCTCGCACGCGAGGGTGTCGTGGTCGATCCGGCAGCGAAGGAACATCTCTGGTCGGCGCTCGGATCGCTGGCCTCCGCGCCGCCGTCCGAGCGCACCCTGACGGGACTTGCTGTGCTGCTGCAATCACAGGCGTTGAAGCAGGCGCTGCAACCTTATTGCCTGGGCGGGCCTTATGGCCGGCTGCTCGATGCCGAGGCCGAACGGCTGGGCGAAGCCGACATCCAGGCATTTGAGACCGAAGGGCTGACTGCCAGCGGCGCGGCGCCGGCTGCGCTCACCTATCTGTTCCATCGCATCGGCCATCGGCTCGACGGCAGTCCGACGCTCATCATCATCGACGAAGGCTGGCTGGCGCTGGATACCCCGGCGTTCGCGAAGCAGCTCACCGAATGGCTGGTCACGCTGCGCAAGAAGAATGCGAGCGTGGTGTTCGCCACCCAATCGCTCGCGCAGATCGAGGCCAGCCCCGTCGCCCCGGCGATCGTCGAAAGCTGCCCTACGCGCATCTTCCTGCCCAATGACCGCGCCGTCGAACCGCAGATCACCGCCATTTATCGGCGGTTCGGCCTCAACGACCGGCAAATCGAAATCCTCAGCCGGGCGACGCCCAAACGGGACTATTATTGCCAGTCGCGGCGCGGCAATCGCCTGTTCGAGTTGGGGCTGGGCGACGTTGCGCTCGCCTTCGCCGCAGCCTCTTCCAAGACCGATCAGCTCCGCATCGCCGAGCTGGTGAACGCGCATGGCCGCGAGGGATTCGCCGCCGCCTGGCTGCGCGACCGCGGCGCCGAGTGGGCGGCCGAGCTTCTTCCGACCATCAACCAGGAGGTATCACTATGAGAAAACCGTCCATTCGCAGCCGGGCCGTTATCGGCATCGCGGCGCTCACCCTCATCGGCGCGGCCGTTCCCGCCCACGCGCAGTTCGGCGGGATCGTCTATGACCCGACCAATTACGCGCAGAATGTCCTGACCGCTGCGCGCTCGCTCCAGCAGATCAACAACCAGATTCAGCAAATTCAGAATCAGGCGACCTCGCTTATCAACCAGGCGAAGAACCTTGCCTCGCTGCCCTTTTCCTCGCTCGCCCAGCTTCAGGCGCAGGTCCAGCGGACCAAGCAGTTGCTGAACAGTGCGCAGCGGATCGCCTACGATGTCCAGTCGATCGACCAGACATTCAGCACCAAATATAAGGGCGTCAGCATGTCGGCGTCGGATCAGTCGCTGATCGACGACTCCAGGGACCGCTGGCAAAATTCGGTCGCGGCGTTCGAGGACGCGCTGAAAACGCAGGCGACCGTGGTCGGCAACATCGACGGCGCCCGCACGACGATGAACAGCCTCGTGTCATCGAGCCAGTCAGCGACCGGCGCGCTCCAGGCGGCGCAGGCCGGCAACCAGCTTCTCGCGCTTCAGGCGCAGCAGCTCGCCGACCTTACCGCGACCGTCGCCGCCCAAGGCCGGGCGCAGTCGCTGGAAGCGGCGCGTCAGGCCACCGCCGAGGCCGAGGGCCGCGAGCGGTTCCGCCGCTTCGTCGGCAACTGACGGCAATCCATGTCCAGGGGCGCGAAGATCGCGGGCGTCATGGCGCTCGCCGGCATGATGATGGCCGTGGCGATCGTCGCCGCAACGGGCGAACGGCAGACGCCGACGATCGAGGCGCCGGCTTCGCCGCGCTCCGGTCGCGATCCGCTTGCGGCCGAACTGGCGCGCTGCCGCACGCTCACCATGCCCGATGCGGGTTGCGAAGCCGCATGGGAAGCCCATCGGCGCCGCTTCTTTGGCGAAGACGAGCTGCCTTCTGCCGATCCGGTGAGCAAGCAGACCGCGCCAGTCACAAACGAAAACGCGCAGACGGAAAGCGGTAGCGGTCATGAATGATACCGGCGTCATCGACACATTTCTCAATGTCTTCACCAGCTACATCGACAGCGGGTTCGGCCTGCTCGGCGGCGAGGTCGGGTTTCTCTCGACGACGCTTATCGCCATCGACGTCACCATCGCCGGCCTGTTCTGGGCATGGGGCGCGGACGAGGATGTGTTGCAACGCCTTATCAAGAAGACACTCTATATCGGCTTCTTCGCGTTCCTGATCGGCAATTTCTCGACGCTCGCCAATGTTGTCTTCCAGTCCTTCGCCGGGCTTGGCCTGAAAGCCAGCGGCGGCACGCTTGCGCTCGCAGACTTCATGAAGCCCGGCACGATCGCGGCCACCGGCCTCCAGGCGGGCAAGCCGCTAATCGACGCGACCGGCGAGCTGATGGGTTTCGCCTCCTTTTTCTCGAACGTCGTCACCATCATCGTGCTGCTGCTGGCGTGGATCATCGTCGTCCTCGCCTTCTTCATCCTCAGCGTGCAGGTCTTCATCACGCTGATCGAGTTCAAGCTGGTGACGCTCGCCGGCTTCGTGCTGCTGCCGTTCGCCTTCTTCGGCCGCACCGCCTTCATGGCCGAAAAGGTGCTGGGGCATATCGTCTCCACCGGAATCAAGGTGCTGGTGCTCGGCGTCATCACCGGCATCGGCACGACGCTGTTCAGCCAGTTCACGTCGGCCGGCATCGGCGCGGCGCCGACGCTCGAACAATCCATGTCGATCGCGCTGGCGGCATTGTCGCTGCTGGGCTTGGGCATCTTCGGGCCAGGCATCGCCAACGGCATCGTCTCGGGCGGCCCGGCGCTGGGCGCGGGCGCTGCGGCCGGCACGGCGCTCGCGGCCGGCGGCGTGATTGCAGGCGGCGTCGCGGGCGCCCGGCTCGCGGCGGGAGCCGCTGCCAGCACCATCGCCGGAGCGGCGAAGGGTAGCGCGTTCGCTTCGGGAGCCACGGCGGGCGCTTACAGCGCCGGCGCTGCCGGCAAATCCGGCGCCGCTTCGGTCGCGGGCGGCGCGGCGGGGGTCGGCAAGGCTGCGGCCGGCGCTGCCATGTCGCCGCTGCGCAGGGCCGCCGCATCTCTCAAGCAGAGCTACAAGGCGGGCGGTGAGGCCGCCACCGGCTCGGCCGCCAGCGCCGCTTCGCCATCCCCCGATTCTCCGTCCGGCCCGCCCGCATGGGCCGCGGCCATGAAGCGTCGCCAGACCATGACCCACGGCGCCACCGTCGCCGCCCACACGCTGCGCGGCGGCGATGGTGGCGGTGGCGGTGCGTCGGTCGATGTCAGCCAGAAGGATTGATCCATGTTTCGACGACCCACCATCCGCTACGGCATCACGCCCGAACCCGAGACACCCTATCAGCGCGCCGCGCAGGCATGGGACGATCGTATCGGCTCGGCCCGCGTTCAAGCGAGGAACTGGCGGCTCGCCTTCTTCGGCACGCTGGCGCTGTCGGGTGGCCTTGCTGCCGGCCTGGTCTGGCAGGGCGCGCGCGGCAGCATCGTTCCCTGGGTGGTGCAGGTCGACAAGCTCGGCGAGGCGCAGGCCGTGGCGCCGGCCGACGCCGGCTATCGGCCGACCGATCCGCAAATCGCGTTCCACCTTGCGCGCTTCATCGAGGACGTGCGCGGCATCGCCGCTGATCCGATCGTCGTCCGCCAGAACTGGCTTCGTGCCTATGACTTCACCACCGACAAGGGCGCGCTGATGCTCAATGACTATGCGCGGACCAACGATCCGTTCGCGCAAATCGGCAAGGTTCAGGTCGCCGTGGACGTGTCCAGCGTGATCCGGGCATCAGCGTCGAGCTTCCGCGTCGCCTGGACCGAACGCCATTATCAGGATGGCAGTCTCGCCAGCACCGAGCGCTGGTCGGCGATCCTGACCGTCGTGATCCAGCAGCCCACGACGCCCGATGCCCTGCCCAAGAACCCGTTGGGGGTCTTCGTCAACGCCCTCAACTGGTCAAAGGAGCTGTCGCAATGACACACCCGGATTTCCGTATCTACGCCGTTCCGGCTTTGCTGATTTCCGCATCGGCGCTGTCCGGCTGCGCGGCATCGCAGGCGCGGCCGCCCGTCATCAGCTATGACGACGCCGCGCCGGCCGTGCCCACGCCCGCACCGACTCCCTCCGGGCCGGTCGAGGTGGTGGCGGTCCCGACGCCGCTGCCGTTGCCCGGCCAGTTGAAACCCTTTGCCCCATCGGTTGCGCGACCGGAGCCGGCCGATCCAAGGGAGCGCGTCGGCGCCGCCAATGCCGCCGCCCGCGTGCAGCCGTCCCGCGACGGTTATCTCAACGCGATCCAGCAGTATCCGTGGACGGACGGCGCGCTCTACCAAGTTTACACTGCGCCCGGCCAGGTGACGGACATCGCGTTGCAGGAAGGCGAGCAGCTTGTCGGGGCTGGCCCCGTCGCGGCCGGCGATACCGTCCGGTGGATTATCGGCGATACCGAGAGCGGATCGGGGCCGACAAAGCGCGTCCATATCCTCACGAAGCCCACCCGATCGGATCTCGTCACGAACCTCGTCATCAACACCGACCGGCGCACCTACCATCTGGAGCTTCGCGCCACGCCATCGACCTATATGGCGTCGGTGTCCTGGACCTATCCGCAGGACAGGTTGATCGCGCTGCGCGGCGCGAACGCCGCGGCGGCCAGCGCCGCGCCGATCGCGAGCGGCATCGACATCGCCGCGCTCAATTTCCGCTACCGGCTGGAGGGCGACGGCCCGCCCTGGAAACCGCTCCGCGCGTTCGACGATGGCGCCCAGGTGTTCATCGAGTTTCCGGCCGGGATCGCGCAGGGTGAAATGCCGCCCTTGTTCGTGGTCGGCCCGGCCGGCGCCGGCGAGCTGGTCAACTACCGGGTGCAGGGCCGCTATATGGTGGTCGACCGGCTGTTCGCGGCGGCCGAACTGCGCATGGGCGACAAGAAATCCGAACAGCGGGTGCGGATCGTCCGCGACGATGGCCGCAAGCGGGGGCGGCCATGAGCGAGGCCGTGGAACCCGCCGCAGCATCCAGCTTCCGGCTTCGCGGCGACCAGCCGCGCGTCATGCGTCTCTCTCGCAAGGCATTGGCCGTCGTCGGCGTCGCCGCTGGTCTCGGCATCGGCGGATCGCTGATCTATGCGCTCCAGCCTCATAAACAGGGCGCGGCAAAGGAGCTATTCAGCACCGACAGCCGCACCACCGCCGACACGATCGCATCCGCACCCAAGGACTATACGCAGGCGCCCAGGCTCGGCCCGCCGCTGCCCGGCGATCTTGGCAGGCCGATCCTGTCCGCCCAGCAGCGCGGTGCCGACGTCCCCCCTCCGCCGATCGGCGCACCAGCGCCCCCGGCCGGGCCGCAGGCCAACGCCGCCGAAGCCGCGCGCCAGCGCGCCGCACAGGAACGCGACGCTGCCCGCACCAGCCGGCTGTTCCTCGGCGGCTCCGTCGCTGCCTCTGACACAGCCCCGGCGATTCCGCCTTCGGCCGCCAAGCCCGGAGTTTCGGACACCGCCATCGCCCCCCAATCCGGCGACGCCGCACCGGGCGACCAGGCTGGAAAGCGGGCGTTCCTCGCTCGCCAATCCAATAGCCAAACGGTCAGCGCCGAGCGACTGTCCGCGCCGGTCTCACCCTATGTCCTGCAAGCCGGCAGCATCATTCCGGCCGCGCTCATCACCGGCATCCGATCCGATCTACCGGGCCAGATCACCGCGCAGGTGACGCAGAACGTCTACGACAGCCCCACCGGCCGCGTTTTGCTCATACCGCAAGGCTCCCGGCTGATCGGCGAATATGACAGCCAGGTCTCGTTCGGACAGAATCGCGTGCTGCTTGCCTGGGATCGACTGATTCTGCCGGGCGGCCGCTCGATCGTTCTCGAGCGCCAGCCCGGCGCCGATACTGCCGGCATGGCCGGGCTGCAGGACGGCACGAACTATCATTGGGGCCAGATCGCCAAGGCCGCGCTGATCTCCACGCTGCTCGGGGTCGGGACCGAACTGGGGAACGGCTCCGACGACGAGCTGACCCGCGCGCTGCGCCGGGGCACGCAAGACACGCTCAACCAGACCGGTCAGCAGATCGTGCGGCAGCAACTCGACATCCAGCCGACCCTGACCATCCGGCCGGGCTATCCGTTGCGCGTGATCGTCACGCGCGATTTGATACTGGAGACAGTCGGAGGCGGACGATGACAAAGCTGAAGCTGGGACCGCTCACCGACGAAAAGCCGGTGAAGCTGATGGTGGAAATGCCTGCCACGCTTCACGCCGACCTTGCGCTCTATGGCAAACTGCTCGCCGACGGGACCGACGCGATCGAACCCGCTCGTCTCATCGTGCCGATGCTCCAGCGCTTTATCGCCACCGATCGCGGTTTCGCCAAGGCGCGGCGCTCGCCCCGGCTCTGAGCGGATTTACCAGAGTGAAACTTCCCACTGGTTGCCGACGCGCGCGAAACCGATCGTCCGGTTCTGCTGTGCAGAGCCCGGACGGAGGATGACTTGCGCCATGCACGACACGCCCAGCCCCGATGCGGAACATTCGCCGAGCTTCAGCGTGGCGTCGGTATAGGCGTCGAAGCCAACCTTGTGACGTCTCACCGCAGCGGTCGCTTCTTCCTCTGTCGGCTGTGTGATGGGCGCGGAAGTGACACCGGCAACCGGCGACTTGCCGGATGGTGAAATCACGGGGCGCAGCAAGAAGCCCGCCGCGACGATAATAATCAGAGCAATAATGGCGATAGGCAGCGCTTTCATCATTGCCTCCTTACTTGAATATTGGCTTTCTACTTTAGGGTCTTTATAGAGAACAATCAATTAGTTCATATAGTTGTCTATATTATATTGAAGTTAAGTGAGTATCGTCGCCGGACGAACGCCAGGAAACGGCGCAGCGCCGGATTTTCGTTTCCCGGTCGCCAATAGGCTGAATAGGCGACCAGCGTCGGCCCATCCCGATCGTGAATCTCTCGATAGGCAACGCCCGGATAGAGCGCCCCTGCGCCGGCCGCGCTCAGGACGGTGATCTCCGGTCCTCGGCCGATCATGGCCAGCATCGACTCCCGGCTGGTCTCGAGCATCCTGATATGCGTCGGAGAACCGAGCGCCGACAACCGACCGAGCACCATGTCCCGAATGTCCGGCCCCGGCTCGCCTGAGGTCAACAAGAAGGCCTCCTCCCGCAAGTCGGCCCACTCGATCGTTGCACGCTCTTGCAAGCGATGCGTGTCAGACATGGCGACAAGCACGTTCTCGCTCCACAGGGAGGTATGGTGGACGCCCGCATAACTGACCTGACCGGACAGAACGGCAATATCGACGTCGCCGCGCACGATGCCGGCGATCAGCGTCTCACGCGGCGCCTCGATCCGGTCCATCTCGACGTGGGGATTGGCGTCGCACCATGCTGAGAGGGTAGCGTGAAGATTGCCGGCCGAGATCGGGCTGTTATGGCCAAGGGTCAACCCGCCCGCGCGGCCTTGCCCGACTTCGCGCATCGCGACGACGAGAGAATCGGCGCGTCGGACGATTTCGCGGCCTTCTTTCACGAACGCGGCACCCGCAATAGTCGGGACGACCCCCGCTCGCGAACGGGTGAACAGTTTTACGTTGAGCAGTCGTTCCAAGGTGGCGATCCGCCGTGCAAAATTCGTTTGATCGACTTCCAGCGCCGAGGCAGCGCGCGAGAAACTACCATGGTCTGCGGCGGCAATCGCATAGCGGATATGGCGAAGCTCTATCACTGAAGGGCAACCGGCTACTGCCGCGAGCCTTCGAGGTGATCCTCGATCATCCGCAATATTCGCTCAAGTTCGGCTGCTTTCGCGTCGTGGCCACCCCGGATCGCAGCCTGCATTTGGTCGACGATACGCTGTGGGGCTTTCCGGCCGTGTTTCGCAACAAAAAACGATGCACTTTGCCGATGGCCCTCATCTTCCGATTTTGAATCTCTCATTTGCGTTTCTGGCGAGCCTTCCATCATGGAGCGCCCCTCCGCTGCTCCATGACTGTATGACGGCCGGAGAAGCATCAGGGACACCAGGCGTGACGCAAATTTGTTCCCCCAACACCTACTCGTCTTCTCCTACCGTGAAAGATTTTCGCATTTCCGGTGTCCCTCCGGGCCGCGCATGCGTCATACTGTCACGATATTGTCATAGATATGGAAGGGATCAGGTCGATGCGCGGAAGGGTCCGGTCGGGTGCCTCAAAACGAGTCAAGCAGAATGAGGAATCTCAACAAGCGATGGCGGGCCGCGTTGATGGCCTTCTTTATGCGGCGCGTTAAAGACCGGGAGGTGGCGGAAGATTTGACGCAGGAGGTCTTCGTTCGGATGCTCAGGCGGGATGGCACGGAGGGCGTTGCCGACTCCTATGTCTTCGCAATCGCTGCCAACCTGCTCTCCGATCGTGCGCGTCGGCAGCAGGTCCGGCATGCCAATCAAAATGTAATTGAACATATGTTTTCGTCGGACGGGGATATGCGCGACCCCCACCGGATTGCCGTAGGACGCGCTGATTTGGCAGCCATCGTAGCAGCTCTGAGCGAACTGCCGGAACGTCAAAGGACGATTTTCACGCTCTATCGCCTTGAGAATATGAGCCAAGAACTGATTGGAGAAGCATTTGGAATTTCGGCAAGCGCCGTCAAGAAGCAGGTCGCAAAGACCATGACACACCTGATCGCTCGTTTGGAGGGAGAGGAATGATCGTGGCGCGGGAACAAAGGGAGCGTCGTCGTGAGGAAGCCTCCGAGTGGTGTATGTTGCACGCCGAGGGGCTGCTCGCGGAGAATGAACGGCACCGTTTCGACCAATGGATCGCAGATCCGGAGAATGCTGCGGCGTTTGAACAAGCGACCAGAATTTGGCAGGCAATGGATCTCGCCGCTGAATGGCCAGAGATGATCCATATCCGAACCACGGCTCTGCAAAGCTACGGAGAAGCGAACGGCGCGCGCTGGAGGTCTTCCACCGCACGACGGTGGGCGTGGCTCGGCGGCACAGTCGCGGTGCTGTTGCTGGCATTTGTCTGGTCATATGCATTCTTGACGGGGCCGGAAATCTTCAAGACCGGCGTTGGCGAACGCACGGTTGCGATGCTCGCGGACGGAACAAGGCTTTCGTTGGATGCGGATACGCAGGTCGATGTGGTCTTGAGCAGCAAAATGCGCGAGCTAACGCTGGTAAAAGGGAGAGCGAGGTTCGATGTCGCAAAAGATCGCTCGCGCCCGTTCCTCGTTTTCGCGGGGAAACGCGCCGTTCTTGCCACAGGCACGCAATTCACCGTTGAACTCATCGATCAAAAGGTGCGCGTCGTGCTGATTGAAGGTCATGTCGAGGTATTGGAGAAATTCAAAGCCAAGGAAGAGGCCGAGGCTCTCCGCGTGAACCCTCGCGGAATCTCTGTAAAACAGTTCCTTCAACCCGGTGTCGAACTTGTCGAGGCGGCGGATAACACCTCGCCGGGCCGCCAGATCGCGCCAACCGATATAGGCCGGGCACTCTCGTGGGAAGGTGGCAAACTTGTCTTCGAGGACACCGACCTGCGCGCAGCAGTCGAACGGGTGAATCGCTATTCGGCAACGAAGGTCCGTTTAGGCAATGCCGGTGCCGGCAATGTCCGGTTGAGCGGTGTTTTCGCGCAGGGGGACGTGGCAGCTTTTGTCGAGGCCGCGACGGAGCTTGGTGGTCTTCAGGCGCGAAATGGCGACGGTGCCATCACCCTGTATGCGCCGGCGGAGAAACGCTAACAGAAAAAGTTCCCGCTCCCGCTGCCCCTGCGCGCTCGATGCGCGTCCTACAGGTAGAGTTGAAGCAACAGGGGAATTTATCGACATGCGGCACAGGACAATTCTGTCGGGGATGGCGGCTGCGGTTATGGCCGTTACAGTGGCCAATGCCGCGTCCGCGCAACAGCTGCAGCATCGCTTCGATGTCGAAGCAGGAGTATTGGCAGCGTCCCTTCGTGCGATCGCGCAAGCCTCGAACGGGCAGGTCGCATTCAATGAAAGCGATGTGCGAGGCAAGGTCGCACCAGCACTGCATGGGAATTTCACGGTCGAAGCTGCACTGGCGGAATTGCTCGCCGGTTCTGGCCTCTCCGCGAAACTGGGAAGGTCAGGCATCTATCTCGTCGAGCCGGACGTTACTTCGTCCTCCGTGCAAGGCAACAGTCAGCCTACGGAAAGTGCCGACCAAGGCGCCGACATCGTCGTTACCGCGCAGCGGCGCAAGGAAAGGTTGAGAGATGTTCCCGTCGCGGTCACGGCACTATCAAGTAAGGTGCTGGACGATCAACGCATCCAGTCACTTGAGGATGTGGCGAGGGTGACGCCCGGCCTGACGGTTGCCTCGTTCAACTACAGTAATCCCACGATTTCTGTTCGCGGCGCGGCCAATACCTTTAGTCAGATCGGCGTGGACAAGCCCGTCGCCGTGGTCATCGACGATGTTTTCATCACGCGTGTGTCGGCATTCTCATTCAACCTCTTTGATCTCGATTCAGTGGAGGTGCTGCGTGGCCCGCAAGGAACTCTATTCGGCCGCAACGTCACGGGCGGTGCAGTGGTGCTCAGAACCGCCAAGCCCCGCTTCGATGGCAATTCCTTTGCCGCGTCAGCCACCTACGGCAACTATAATGACGTCGAGCTGAATGGTCTCGTCAGCGGACCGGTCAACGATCAGATCGCGGTTAAGGCCGTTGTCTCCTATCTTCGTCATGACGGGTTCGGTTATGATCGGCTTACGGGGCAGAGTCTGGACAACCCGGAGAGCGTGAATGCCCGTGGGCAGTTGCGATACCGGCCGACCGGTTCGATCGACAACATTCTTAGCTTCGACTATTCCTATGACACCAACGGCGGCCGCGCGCTGTCCTCCAAGGCTGTAGGTTCCGACGACGGCAACCGCCGCACTGCGGAGTTGGGATTGCCGCAGTCGTTCGAGCGGCGGATTTGGGGTATATCCAACCACCTTGATTGGGACATTCTCGGCGGGACGCTGACTTCGGTTACAGCCTATCGAAAGTCGCGTGCGCAGGAAACCTACTCCTCCACTGGCGCATACTATGGCCTGCTGACCGCTGGTACACAAGGATATGTAACAGATGGCGATGATGTCGGGACATTCACTCAGGAAGTTCGCTACGCCAGCCCCAAATGGTCTTTGGGCGACTTCGTTCTTGGCGCATTCTATCTGGATCAAAGCGCCTCCCGCCAACTCTATACCAAGGCTTTGGCCGCAAGAACCGGAGTGCTGACAGCCTCGACGCTTGCGGATCAGCATGTCGATACTACGAGCTATTCGGCATTTCTGGATGGCGGGATCAACCTGCCGTTTAATTTCCGGCTGACTGCTGGCGGACGGTATACACGTGACCGCAAGAGTGGCCACTTGATCCGCACCAACTTGCTCGGCTCGACTGGCGGCTTTGCAACCGGCCCTTTCGCTGCGACGTTCGAGAAGTTCACGCCACGCGTCGTGCTGTCATGGAAACCGACCGAAAATTATCTGCTCTATGGGAGTTGGACTCGCGGATTCACATCTGGCGGCTTTAACTCAGAAGCGACGACTCTCGCATCTGCGACCACCCCGTTCAAGCCGGAGAATGTGACCAATTACGAAATCGGCGCTAAAGCGGGTTGGCTCGATAATCGAGTCAGCTTGGCAGTCGCTGCCTATGATCAGCGCTATACCGACAAGCAGGAATTTGTCTTCAACACCATCACCCGCATCGGGACGATCCTCAATGCATCAAAGGCACGTGTCAAAGGCGTTGAAGTCGAGTTGGGATTGCGCCCAGCGCGGGGACTTAGCTTAACCGGAAGCTATGCGCATCTCGACACGCGGTATAGCGAATTTGTCGTTCCCGGTGTGCTGAACAATACGGGCAACCCGCTCCCACTTTCCCCTCTGAACAAAGCATCGGCAGCTCTGTCCTACGAGACGACGATCTCGGATACACTCAAATTCCTTCTGAACGGTAGCTATACCTACACGGAGAGCTTCTACACCGGCGCCACCAAGGATCCGAATCTCTTTATCAAGGGATACAGCCTGGTGAATGCGAATATCGGCCTTGAAACAACGCACGGACTTCGCATGTCGATCTGGGGCAAGAACCTGTTCAACAAGGACTATCTCCTTACTCCTTCGACGTCCGGCGTACTCTCTGAATATCTGGGGGCACCCCGAACCTACGGCGTGACTATCAGCGCTCGATACTAAAGGAGCGGCGCGATGCGTTTTTCGCGGAGGGTGGTAATCGGTGGCCTGCTCGGCAGTTCTCTGATGTCGACAATCACGAAGGCCGGAACTGCCGTCGAGGGCGCGGCCGTGGGCCGCCCCTTGCCAGCACGGGTTCCTGGCGAACTGGACATCCATCATATCGACACGGGACGCGGCAATTGCACGTTGATTATCGGTCCGGACGGAACGTCGGTGATGATCGACGCGGGCGCATCCGGAGACCAATCACCTGCGGCAAATGCGCCAATGCCCGACGGATCTATGCGCCCAGGACAGCGGCAGGCACGCTATGCCCGGCGATATCTGGTGTCCGGCGCAATCGACTATTTCATCGCGACCCACGTTCACCCGGATCACATTGGCGACATCCTCGTGGACTCGCCTGCGGGGCCAGATGGAGCCTTCCGACTCACCGGCGTGAGCGACGTGGACACGCTGCTCCCGATTGGCACCGTCATCGACCGCGGTTTCCCCGATTACGGCCGTCTGTCGCCGCCCGATGCGCCTTTCGCCAGGAATTATCTCGCTTATCTCGAATGGAGGCAGCGCACCGGCAGGAGCGTCGAACGGGCGGCGGTTGGATCGGCCAATCAGATTCACCTATCCCGAGGCGCGAGTCTGCGCATTCTGGGATCAAGCGGTATGCTGTGGACTGGGAAAGGGGAGAGCACGCGATCGCTCTTTCCGAAGCAAGCCTTTCAGATGCAAGGTGGCCTGCCAAACGAAAACCTCCTCTCGACGTCCCTGCGGCTCACATACGGCGCCTTCAGCTATTTTACGGGCGGCGATCTCGCGAACGATGATCAGGACGGGCGCTATCCGTGGCTCGATGTCGAAACCCCCGTTGTCGAGTTGGCCGGACCCACCGAGGTCGTGTCTGCCGACCATCATGGCTATTTTGACGCCTGTGGCCCGAATTTTGTCCGATCGCTCGATGCGCAGGTCTATGTCATCCCGTCCTGGCATATGAGCCACCCCGGTCAGGCCCAACTCCAACGCATGTTAGGCGCATGGAACGGCAGCCAGCCGCTTCGTGACGTCTTTGCGACCAACATCCATCCCGAAAACGCGACGCTCAACTCCAGGTTCATCCGGGCGCTGAAGAGCACTCGCGGTCACGTCGTGGTCCGCGTTGCTGCGGGCGGCGCCTCCTTCCGGGTGTTCGTGCTTGAGAGCAGCGCCGAGCAGCCGAGGATGTTGAGCGTGAGCGGTCCATATCGCTGCCGAGAATCCGAAACAAACTCCGCAAAAGTGAACTTGTCTTTGGATGGTGCAAAGCTTAGGCCTCAAAATACCGGTGAGGAATCGCGATGATTCATTTACAATCTAGGCATAACATTAACCATTTACGTCAGATTTAGCCGCGCTAATGTAATAACGACTCTATTATACTCCATAAATACTGAATCTTTTGTGAATTGTATTATAGATATGACTAGCACCGATATCATCCATATCTCGCCCGCGGACAGAATACCCCGTTGTCCCGCCAAGCGGTCGCCGGCGAGTTTCCCCGAAGGAGGATATCGCCATGCATGGGAGAGGTTTTCGCGAAGCCATTGCGCCAAAAGGATTGGTGATCGACAAAGTCGAGTTTGCCGCCGGGCAGATACTGATCACCGGGCGATCGCGATCGCGGGTTTCGATCTGCCCGAACTGTTTCCGCCCATCTGCGCGTGTCCATAGTCGATATCACCGTACACTCGCCGATTTGCCATCTCATGGTCGGCCTGTTCGGATCACTCTCGTCGCCCGGCGGTTTCGCTGCGCCACATCTCGCTGCGCCACGCGTATTTTCGTTGAACGTTTTCCCCAGGAAGTGGCTGCCGCTTTCGCCCGGCGTACGACCCGCCTGGATTCTATCGTGCATCACCTTGGGCTGGCGCTGGGTGGACGCCCGGCGGCCAGTCTGGCGCACCGACTTCTGATGCCTGTCAGCAAGGATACGTTGCTTCGAACGGTGCGGCGACGTTTCGGTAGCGCTCAGGTGAAGCCGACGATCATCGGCATCGACGACTGGGCATGGAAGCGAGGGCAGCGATATGGCACGATCGTCTGCGATTTGGAGCGCCGTTGTATCATCGACCTGCTCCCCGATCGGGGCGTCGCCACCGTGGAAGCATGGCTCAAAGCCCGGCCTGAGATCAGTATCATCTCGCGTGATCGCGGTGGCGGGTACCGTCATGCGGCCGCGCGCGCCTTACCAGGCGCACTGCAGATTGCGGATCGCTGGCATTTGATGGAGAATGCAAGCCAGGCGTTCCTCGACGCTGTCCGTAAATCTATGCGCGACATTCGCCAAGCACTCCAGGCCGCTGCACCCGATCCCGAACTCCTCACATGCGTCGAGCGGCTTCAGTACGAAGGATTCAAGCGGCGTCAGGATGCCGATGAGACTATCCGTGCGTTGCTTAGCAAGGGATCGTCCATAAAGGCGGTTGTTCGCGAAACCGGCTATGCTCGCAAGACCGTACGGCAAGTTGCTCGTGGCGGACGATCCGACGTGTTCCGCACTCGGCTTAGCTCTCTCGACCCGTGGCTGGCAACGCTCGACGCCGAATGGCATTCTGGTTGCCAAAACGGTGCCGAACTCTGGCGGCGGCTCAAAATCATGGGCTTTAACGGAAGCCTGCGTGTCGTCGCTGAATGGGCGACGCGGCGTAGGCGCAACGAGGCCGCTCCCGGCAACGTGTCGCGCGTAACTCCATCAGCTCGTGTGATTGCCCGGCTCATGACGATGGCACGCGATCAACTTTCGAGATCAGAAGCCACGCTTGTCGCGACCATTGAAGCTGGAGTCCCTGCGCTTGTCGTCGTTCGAAATCTTGCCGACCGTTTCCATC
Organism: Sphingobium aquiterrae; assembly: GCF_037154135.1. NCBI lineage: Bacteria > Pseudomonadati > Pseudomonadota > Alphaproteobacteria > Sphingomonadales > Sphingobiaceae > Sphingobium > Sphingobium aquiterrae. The sequence goes on along the minus strand of NZ_JBANFL010000031.1, from coordinate 8,778 downwards.
GGATAATCAGGCAGCAAAAAGGCGCCGAGCTCGCCACATGGATCGAGGAGGCTCGGCAAACACCGCTTCGTTCCTTCGCCAATGGCTTGAACGACGACTGGAATGCGGTGAAGGCCGCCATCATCGAGCCTTGGTCCAACGGACAAACGGAGGGACAGATCACGAAGTTAAAGCTCGTCAAACGCCAGATGTATGGGCGGGCCAAGCTCGATTTGCTGCGGGCGAGGCTGATGCCACCTCGCGATCAACCCTCTTTATTGCACCAAAAGTGAGTCAGAGCCCCTCTTCGACGCCGATAGGGGGTTCCGTTTGGGCTCTGACTCACTTTTGGTGCAAACGCGTTGATAGTGGCGAGTTTCCCCGAAGGAGGATATCGCCATGCATGGGAGAGGTTTTCGCGAAGCCATTGCGCCAAAAGGATTGGTGATCGACAAAGTCGAGTTTGCCGCCGGGCAGATACTGATCACCGGGCGATCGCGATCGCGGGTTTCGATCTGCCCGAACTGTTTCCGCCCATCTGCGCGTGTCCATAGTCGATATCACCGTACACTCGCCGATTTGCCATCTCATGGTCGGCCTGTTCGGATCACTCTCGTCGCCCGGCGGTTTCGCTGCGCCACATCTCGCTGCGCCACGCGTATTTTCGTTGAACGTTTTCCCCAGGAAGTGGCTGCCGCTTTCGCCCGGCGTACGACCCGCCTGGATTCTATCGTGCATCACCTTGGGCTGGCGCTGGGTGGACGCCCGGCGGCCAGTCTGGCGCACCGACTTCTGATGCCTGTCAGCAAGGATACGTTGCTTCGAACGGTGCGGCGACGTTTCGGTAGCGCTCAGGTGAAGCCGACGATCATCGGCATCGACGACTGGGCATGGAAGCGAGGGCAGCGATATGGCACGATCGTCTGCGATTTGGAGCGCCGTTGTATCATCGACCTGCTCCCCGATCGGGGCGTCGCCACCGTGGAAGCATGGCTCAAAGCCCGGCCTGAGATCAGTATCATCTCGCGTGATCGCGGTGGCGGGTACCGTCATGCGGCCGCGCGCGCCTTACCAGGCGCACTGCAGATTGCGGATCGCTGGCATTTGATGGAGAATGCAAGCCAGGCGTTCCTCGACGCTGTCCGTAAATCTATGCGCGACATTCGCCAAGCACTCCAGGCCGCTGCACCCGATCCCGAACTCCTCACATGCGTCGAGCGGCTTCAGTACGAAGGATTCAAGCGGCGTCAGGATGCCGATGAGACTATCCGTGCGTTGCTTAGCAAGGGATCGTCCATAAAGGCGGTTGTTCGCGAAACCGGCTATGCTCGCAAGACCGTACGGCAAGTTGCTCGTGGCGGACGATCCGACGTGTTCCGCACTCGGCTTAGCTCTCTCGACCCGTGGCTGGCAACGCTCGACGCCGAATGGCATTCTGGTTGCCAAAACGGTGCCGAACTCTGGCGGCGGCTCAAAATCATGGGCTTTAACGGAAGCCTGCGTGTCGTCGCTGAATGGGCGACGCGGCGTAGGCGCAACGAGGCCGCTCCCGGCAACGTGTCGCGCGTAACTCCATCAGCTCGTGTGATTGCCCGGCTCATGACGATGGCACGCGATCAACTTTCGAGATCAGAAGCCACGCTTGTCGCGACCATTGAAGCTGGAGTCCCTGCGCTTGTCGTCGTTCGAAATCTTGCCGACCGTTTCCATCGGATAATCAGGCAGCAAAAAGGCGCCGAGCTCGCCACATGGATCGAGGAGGCTCGGCAAACACCGCTTCGTTCCTTCGCCAATGGCTTGAACGACGACTGGAATGCGGTGAAGGCCGCCATCATCGAGCCTTGGTCCAACGGACAAACGGAGGGACAGATCACGAAGTTAAAGCTCGTCAAACGCCAGATGTATGGGCGGGCCAAGCTCGATTTGCTGCGGGCGAGGCTGATGCCACCTCGCGATCAACCCTCTTTATTGCACCAAAAGTGAGTCAGAGCCCCGTTTGCGCGCCGTTTGACAGACAGTATATGCAGGCGGCATACGGCGGACGAATGCGGCGCCAGGCGGCTCTAGCGTAGTAGACAGTGCGTCACATAGTTATCGGTTTTATCCAGCGCGGTGCACCAAGACCGCCGTGTCTACTACGCCAGACTACGCTAAAACCGCTTCACGCCGTCTTGGACTGCCGCGGGAGAGAGAAACCCAGGTATCGGGCGCAGTTGATGGGACGATGGTCGGCGGCAAAATGTTCGAATCTCTCCGAGTGGATTCGGCCGCTCTGCGCGGTCCAAGCTATGTGGTTCGTGAGCTGACTCTTTCCGGACCTGCTGTTCGTTCATGTCGACAGTCCAATAAACATATGAACGACACACGCATGATCAGTTCCTGGCGACATCGATATAGATCGGGTTGCCGACCAGCAGCAGTCGGCCATCGGCGTTGCGGATATCGGCCCTGATCCAGTGGCGGCGGCCATCGGCGGTCCAGCGGAAGGGCAATTGGGCGTCGTGACCGGCCGGCCCGGCGATGTCGCGCCCAAGGGCTGGTTCCTCCCGACCGTCGATGATGACGACCAGGCGCCCCTGTTCGATCCCTTTCACCGTCACCGCGAAATCGGCAGCGTCGCCCTTGCCCAGCGGCAAGGCGCCGCCCATCGCCACCTCATGGCGGCCGGCGCGGGCGGTCATGTCAAGCAGGCGGGTGCGCGTGCCGTCCACGTCGATGAACACACGCCCCGCGCGCAGGCCATCGAGCAAGCCCTTCACCGACAGTTCGGCCATGTGGATCACGGTCGTCGGCGACCCAATCGCTCCCACCTGGTCGAGGGCTCGGCCAGCATCATGATTGTCGCTGCCGCCGATCGCGGTCAGCCGTTCGCCTGTATTCAGCCGCGCCTGCCAGAAGGCGAAGCCCTGGAGTGTTCCTTCGGCCGATCCGGTTTCGGCCATGGTGCTGCCATTCACGACCTCGATCGCCTGCACCGCGCCAGGCGCCAGCCCGTCGATCCGCCAGCCACAACCCATGCAGATCTCGCCGGAGGGCGCCGCGGGATGGTTGATCGAAACGACGCCTCCCGCCGCGCGCGCCGCGTCGAGCCATCCAGCCGCCGCCGCGTCGCCGGTCGCGGTCCGGAAATCGAGGAAGTTGGTCAGGCCGAAGACATTGGCATGGCCCCAGAAGGTCGTGATCTCCCGTCCCGGCACCAGCAGCAACTGGTCATAGGCCGGTTGCAGCGCGCGCAGCGCGGCGAAATGCGCGGTGGTGTTGTGGTCGGTGACGGCGATGAAATCGAGGCCGCGCGCCGCCGCCGCCGCCAATGTGCGGTCAACCGGGCAGGGTACGCGCACGCCGCTCTGGTTTGCGCAACGGCCATCGCTGTTACCGGTGTGGCTGTGAAGATCGCCGCGATACCAGCCCGGCGCGGCCCTGAGCGGCGCATCGGCGAACTCCACAGGGGCGGCGGGCGCCCGCTCGACGGCGATCCGCGCCTCATAGTGCGCCGTTGCGCCGGAGCGGAGGTTGGGGACGCCCAGCAACAGCCGCCAGCGCCCGGCGGGCAATGGCCCCGGAAGGAAGCCGGGCGAAGCGTCCTCCACCGCCAGGGTGAAGTCGGGATGGCTGCCGCCGCCCCAGCCCCGGAACCGCTGCGGGTCCAGCATCCCCAGGTCGATCACCGACTTCTGCGCCTTGCCGTCATAGGTGAAGCGGATGCTGATCCGGGTTGCCCCCTCCGGCACGTCGAACGGCACTTCGCGATACTGTTCCTGGTCGGCATGGGTGAGCGTGCCGGTGAAAACCCTTTCGTCCGTGGCCGCCGCGCCGCCCGTCCCACCCGGAGCGAGGGGACGGGCGGCGACCGGAACGGCGGCCAGCGCCAGGGAAAGAAGGATGGCGCTCAGCCGCCGCACGACCATGCCGTATCTCCGCCCCTTAGAAGCGATACATGATCGACGCGCGATAGGTGCGGCCGAGCAAGGGGCGGGCGATGAAGGTGTTGGCGCCCGCATCCGCATTCTGCAATTCGCCCGCGCGCGGATTGCCTTCGGTCAGGCCCAGCGAGTTGGTGACGTTGTCGACATAGCCGAACAGCGACAATTGCTCGTTGATCTGGAGCCGCCCGCTGAGGTTGAGCGATTCATAGGCGGGCAGCCGCACCGAGTTGGCGGTGTCGACATAGCGTTTGCCCTGATGCTCGAACGCCGCCTGTAGGCGCAGCCTGCCGTCGAACAGGTTGACGCCGGGCACGAGGCGCAGGCTGAGCTTGGGAACGCGGATCAGCTGATTGCCGTCATAATCGTTCACCTTGCCCGACGCGTCGGTGTAGGTCAGGCCCTTATATTTGGGTTCCTGATAGGTGAGCGTGCCGGCAAGGTCGAACCAGGAAGTCGGACGGATCAGGGTTTCAAGCTCCAGGCCGAACGTCTGGGTGTCGGCATAGCGCGCTTCGGACGTGGACACGCCCGTCCCCAGATCGAAGCGATAATTGGTGAAGCTGACATTATTATATTTCGTCCAGAAGCCGGTGGCGTAGACGTCGATCAGCGGGCTGCTGAACTTCACGCCCACCTCGCCCAGGTCCATCGTCTGCGTGAAGGGCTTGGCCGCCGCATTGGTGATGTAGTTGCCCAGGCTGGGCATACGGCTGGCGGCGGTGTAGCGGCCGAAAGCGCCGATCCGGTCGTTGAACTGGTAGTTGATGCCGACCGTCCAGCCCAGCTTGTCGAATGAATCGTCATAATGGGCGAAGATCCCGGTGCCCGTCTGGATCTGCGAGGTTGCGAGCGTGCCCAGATTGACGGTTTTCTTGGTTTCGACCCGGCCCTTGGCGGTCATCTTCTCCCAGCGCAGGCCGGCGTCGATCCGCAGGGCATCGGTGATCTGCCATTCATCCGCCAGATAGAACGCGTGGGTGGTCTGCTCGCCCGAGGCGTTCTCCCACTCATAGCCGTAGCGCCAGATGCCGTTATCGGTCAGCGTCGAGACGAGATTGCCGGCCGCATCCACAGCAACGAGGTTCAGCAGCCGCGAATTGGTCTGCACGTCGAGCAGAGCGGTCGAGGAATAGCGGCTGAAATCTTCGTCAACATGCGCGAAATAATAGCCCAGGGTGATGTCATGGGTGGTCGATCCCATATTGAACTGATGCGAAACCTGGGTGTCGCTGATGAACTCCTTCACCGGCATGGTGATGCCGCGCAGGCCACCGACGATGACCAGGCCGTTGCCGTTCTGGTTGGCCGTGTCGTAGACACCAGTGGGCGCGTTGACATAGCGCAGTTGCAGCGCGGTCGCGCCCGGTACGGAGGCCAGCAACCCGGCCGACTGCTGGAGGAAGCCGGTCGCGCTCAGCAGCGTGTTGGGGAAGACGCCGTTCCGCTGGGTCTTCGTATCGTTGTAGCGCGAACTGTTGACGATCTTCCAGCCATCCGCCGGCTCGAAGGTGAAGCGGCCGCTGATCTGGGTGCGCTTGACCTCCGTGCCGCGCGTGTTGTCGAACTGATAATGGCCGCCGTCGCCGGTGATCATGTTGACGAGCGCGGTCTCGGGACCGGCGACGCTGCCATGATGCCCGTCAAAGCCGGGCACCGCGCGGATCTCGCCATCCTCATAGGTTCGCATCGGGATGCCGGCGTAGAAGCCCACCGTGTCGTCCATGCGCTTGACGTCGAGCTCGATCGAGCCGCGCTCGAATTCGCGCGAGACCGTGGCCCGGATCTGGCCGCCCTTGTTGGCGGTGAAGCCCATGTCGCGGGCGCCCTCATAGCTGCGATAGAAGCCGCCCAGCGCCAGCTTCCATTCACCGACGGGGGCGCCGACCCAGAAGTCCATGCGATACTGGTCGCCGTCACCGACCGTCGCCTTGACGAGTCCTTCGGCCCGGTCGCCAACCTTGCGCGGGATGAAGTTGATCGCGCCGGCGGGGGCGTTCGAATAGAAGACCGACGATGGACCACCGCGCACGACTTGGATCTGGTCGATGGTTTCGTCCAGGCGGAACACCTGGTCGCCGTTCAGATAGCCGAGCGCCGGATCATGCTGGATCGGGATGCCGTCTTCCAGCAGTTGGACCGACCCGAAGCCGTCGACGGGCACGCCGCGTGCGCGCACATTGCCGCTGGCTTCGCCGCCCGACGCTTCCACCCAGAAGCCGGGAACCGATTTCAGCGCCTCGGTGACGCTGGTCGGCGCCTGCATACGCAGCGCCTGTTCGTCGATCCGGGTCACCGAATAGCTCGTCTCCGCCTTGGTGCGGACCCCGGTGCCCACGCGGCCGGTAACGATGATCTCGTCGAGGCTCGACGGTTCGGTCGCGCGAGCGACATCCTGCGCGAGGGCGGACGACGCGCCTGCGAGGCTGCCAGCGATCATGCTGGAGCAGAGCAGGATTTTGGTGTTCTTGTTCATCTTTTCCCTTTCAGTATCAGGCAAGCAGGGACGCGGTCCGTTCAGCCGGACGGGCCGTCTGAATGGACGCCCTGCTCGTGGCGTTGGATTGTCTTGTGCGGAAATCTGGCCGGCATTCGCCGCCGGGGCGCGCTTGCGGCGAATGGTGGCGGCCTGCGAAGTCATGTCGGCGATCTCAAGAGGACTGCCACCCAAAAGCAGACGCAGCGCCTCCCGCCGGGTCATGCGCCCCCGAACTCGCGGACTGTGCAGCGATGCGGCGGCGTCATAAGGCAAAAGGATCTGCCGGCCGGCCTGACGCGCATATTGGTCGAGCGCGGCGGACAGCGGCTGGCTGGGAATATCGAACAGGACGGTGTCGGTCGCCGTCTGCGCGGCAGCGACGACCGGCAGGGCGACGGGCGTCACCAACGTCATACCGACAGACCATGCAGCGAAAGCAGGCGTCCTCATCATTCCCCCAAGCAGGCTCCGGGCGCAGACGGGACTTGATGGGGATTCCGCCATTGCGGCGGAAAATATTTATCGGGATCGGGAAAGTTTGATCTTGCCCCGGTGCGGCGAGCTACGCGGCGAGCAGGATGATGGATTGCGGCCCGACATTGGCCTCGATGTCGAAACCCTGTTGCAGCGAGCGCAGAAAGCTCGCCGGATCGTCGACGAAGAAGCGGCCACCCAGTCGGATCATGCCGATCGCCGGATCGCCAACCACCAGCTTCTTGTCGAGATAGCGGTTGAATTCGGCCACCGCCTGATCGAGCGGCATCCCGTTGAAGATGATCTCGCCCCGCCGCCAGGCTGAAACGGTGTCGGCGTCGTTGGGGGAGACCTTGGCCGTCTGGATGCTGCCTTCGCGGCCGGACAGGACATGCATGGGCGCGAGCGCCAGCCGGCTGGCGTCCGGACGACGGATTTCGCCGCCGCCCGACAGCGCGATCAGTTCCGGCCCATCGTCATACAGGCGAAGATTGTAGCGCCCCTGGGTCAGCCGCGCCTCGACGTCGCCGCCATGCAGGATGAAGGGCAGAATCGCATTGGCGGCCACGGCGATCGCCGCCTCGCCCCGTTCCAGCCAGACCGATCGGCTCTTGTCGAACCGCCAGGACAGCAGACTGTCGGTGTTGAGTTCCGCCAAACTGCCGTCGGGCAGCCGGATCGTCCGTCGCTCGCCCACGGCGGTCTGCACCCGTTCACGCCGCTGGCGCAACAGCAGCGTCGTGCCGCCCGTCGCAGCCAGCAGACCGCAGAGACCCGCACCGGCCAGCAGGCGGCGCCGGCTGAAGGTCGGCGCTACCGCTTCCTCGCTTGCCTGACCGTGATCCCGCGTCTCGACCGGCGGCATGTCCGGGCGCATGGCGGACAGGCGCAGGGCGCCCGTGCGCTCCCAGGTTGCGGCCATTTGCGCGAAGGCGGCGGCATGACGCGGGTCGGCGGAACGCCAGGCTTCGAAGGATTGCGGGTCGGCGCGGCCGGCATCGAGGGCGATCAGCCACTCGGTAGCCGTGGCGATCAGTTCTCCTCCCGCTTTATCGGATCCCATGCTTCGCCAGACCTCGTGCCGTCGTCATCATCCGCTGATTTCAGCGCCTCGTGCAATAATCGCAATCCCTTGACGAGATGTTTTTCTACGGTGGAGACGGCGATACCCATATTTTCCGCCACTCGCCCCGGCGGCAGGCCATCGATGCGCCGCAAATGCAGTGCTTCGCGGCATCGTTGCGGCAGCATTTCCATCGCGCGCGCGACACGACGCAACTCCTCCCGATCGATGGCAATCTGGTCCGGCAAGGGGCGGTCGTCAGCCGCATCCAGTTCGTGGAGCACGACCGCCCGGTCGATCCGCACCACGTCGGCCCGGCGAAACCGGTCGATCGCGAGATGGCGGATCATCCGCATGGCAAAGGCATGGGGGTCGGCGATCCGCTGCCAATCTCCCAGCGCCATCAGGCGGGCATAGACTTCCTGGACGACTTCCTCGGCATCCTCCTCGTTACGCAGCAGATGACAGGCGAATTTCCGATGCGACAGGTGATGCACATGCACCCGATCTATGAACCATCGGTCTATCTTCCGAAGCCACGTCATGATCGCCCTTTGCATGCCAGAAACGCGGCACGCTTAGTCGATGCAGATGACAATCAGTTGACGTACGCGGCCCATACCCTGACGCGACGCGCGCACCTGAAATGATCAACATGATAAATTTCAAGAAATAAAAGCGGCAGAACGTCTTCGCGTGTTTGACAGCTTTCATTCGTCATGCAGGCCCAAACCGCGCGCTGTGTCACCCAGAGGCGACAAGACTAGAGTTGGATGACATTAGGGAAACTCTGAACAAGTTGGGCTTGCAGGGCGAGCGCTGATCTGATTCTGTTTCTGGGAGGGGAATGGAATGAGACA